>CAZWTQ010000019.1:0-21320 GCA_964636975.1 uncultured Oxalobacter sp.
GTAGCGGTGTGGATTATCATGATGCCAAAGTACAGCTGATGTCAGGAAAGCAGAGACGGAACTCTATGTATCCCCGTGTCGGTGGTATGTTGATGATGGCGAAGACGATGGATGTTGGTTCAGCGGAGGCCGACGGTTCCGCTTCGGAAGAAGCCTTTGCAGACTATCATCTTTATACGGTACCAGATAAGGTCAATATCTTGGATAAACAAACGAGTCGTTACCGTCTGTTTTCTGCTGACAAAGTGAAGGTGGTTAAAGAATATCGGTTCAATGGTAATCAACAGATTTATGAGTCCCGTCAGGGGCAATGGCATCCTAGTCCTATCCATGCAGGGATATGGTTGAGTTTCGACAATAAGAAGAGGGAAGGTCTTGGAATGCCATTGCCGGAAGGAACTATCCGTTTCTATCAGGAAGATCGATCAGGTAACCGTCATCTGCTTGGGCAGAATACCATCAGTCATACACCAGTTGATGGACGTCTTCATCTAAGATTGGGTGATGCGTTTGATGTAACAATGACTCGGAAACAGATCGGTTACAACCGAATTGCACTCACCGAGAAAGAAGGAGAAAAGACCTATCGGACAAGTACATCATGGGAGTTGACGTTGGCAAATGGGAAATCTGATACGGTGATTGTCAAGGTAGAGGAACCATTGCCTGAAAATGGAAGGATTGTTGAAGAAAATCATCCGCATAAGAAACAGGATGCCAATACCGCTATTTGGCATGTTCCTGTACCTGCTCATGGCAAGGCAGCACTGAAATATAAGGTGCAGGTGAATTGAGCACTTTCAGGACGTTGAATATTTCTTGTCAATGGGCTTTCTTGAGTTCGGTTTCAATTAGTCGCAAGGCAGTAAGAGCGTTCAGCGCGATCCCGACATCCCGTTTCTTGTTGGGAATTTCTGGATAGGCTGGATTGATTCGGATGATAGGAACCTCGAAAGACTCGCTAGTATTTCGGACGGTTGGGACATGTATGCCCGCTCCTATTTCGATGATGACGAGATGCTTAACTTGTGACTGCCATTTATGCAGGTTACTGTATTGTAGTTCAGTACGATCGGAAATCCATCCCCAATCATTGAACATCAGAATATTCGGTCGAGCAAGACCCTTGCATTCAGGACAGATTGGCAAGGGAGATGTTAGCTGGCAATTTTTTTCATCAATTTCTACTTTGATGTTGGTGGCTTCCCAGATGCCTCTGGAACAAGGGCTAGCACATTGGATGTGGTGGATGGAACCATGGCATTCCACGATGAGGTTATTTTGAAAACCAGCTTTCTGAAATTGTCCATCGACATTACTGGTAAAGACAAAGTGTCCATGGAGGACATTGGCGGTCAGACGTTTCAGGATATGGAATCCTTCATGAGGGATGGTTTTGCGATAGCTATTCAGTCGGTGACCATAAAAACCCCATGCCAATAGGGGATCGTCAACAAAAGCATCGGGGTTGGCGATTTCGACAAAAGAAATGCGGTGTTGTCCCAGCTTTGGGTAGGCTCTCCAAAGCCCTTGGTCTCCTCGAAAGTCTGATAATCCAGAATCGACACCCATACCGGCACCTGCAGTAATAAGGATACCGTCTGCCTGTTGGATAATATCGGCTGCATGGGCAATTTTTTCATCAAGAATCTTGTTGTCCATAATTGTCTTTCGGGTAGAGTAATCCCAAAATTTTATTAATGAATGTGTTGAAAAGTCCCATATCACCCTGACGGCTTTGCCGACGTCAGTGTCTGATGAGATAGTCAAAGGCACTCAGAGATGCCTTTGCTCCATCTCCCAGAGCAATGACAATCTGTTTGTAGGGAGAAGATGTTGCATCTCCTGCCGCAAAAACGCCTGGAACTGAGGTTCTGTTATAGGCGTCGACTTCAATTTCCTGTTTATCATTGAGTCTGACGAGACTGTCTTTGAGCCAGTCGGTTGTCGGTATCTGTCCAATTTGGACGAAAATGCCTGATAGTGGTAAGGTCTTATAGTTGTTGTCAGTCTGGTCAAAATAGATGAGCCCAGTAACTTTTCTGCCGTCACCAGCAACCTCGGCAGTTTTGGCTCGCTTGATGAGTGTTACGTTTTTTAAGGAAAGCATTTTGTCCTGCAAGATAGTGTCAGCTGTCAGCCTGTCACTGCGGATGACGACCGAGACCTGCCGAGCGATGCCGGCTAGATCGATAGCAGCTTCGACAGCGGAATTGCCACCGCCGATGACGGCAACATCCTTGCCTTTATACAACGGACCATCACAATGTGGGCAGAAGGCGATACCTTTGCCAATATAGGTTTCTTCGCCGGGGATAGCCATTTTCCGCCAACTTGCTCCAGTTGCAAGAATCACAGTTCGGCTTTTGACCGATGCACCGCTTTCAAGCTGGATTTCAATTAGGTCGCCAGGAATGAGTTTGGTTGCACGTTGGGGCATCATGACATCGATGGCATGGCTACGAATATTCTCTTCATAGATGGATGCCAGATGAGGACCTTCTATTTTCTTGATAGCGATGATGTTTTCAATATCGGTAGTATTCAGGATCTGTCCGCCGAAATTCTCGGTAATCAAACCTGTACGGATGCCTTTTCTCGCCGCATAGACGGAAGCCGCCGCAGCAGCAGATCCACCTCCGATGACCAGTACGTCAAAAGGTGCTTTGGCAGTAATTTTTTCGACTTCGCGCTTAACACTGTTGGTATCGATCTTTGCAAGAATTTCCTTAATATTCATACGTCCCTGGCCGAATTCCCTTCCATTCAGGAAAATGGTCGGGACAGCCATGATTTGCCGCTCTTTAACATCAGCCTGGAAAAGGGCGCCATCGACCATGGTACTGGAAATGTTGGGATTCAGGATCGCCATCAGGTTAAGTGCCTGGACGACCTCTGGGCAATTCTGACAAGTTAAAGAAATATAAGTTTCGAAGTGGAAACTGCCTTCAACTTGTCGAATTTGCTCAATGGTATCTGCTTCGACTTTTGGCGGATAACCTCCCGTTTGTAGGATGGCCAAAATCAGAGAGGTGAATTCATGTCCCATTGGCAGACCAGCAAATTCAATATGACAGCCACCATCAGGACGGTTGACAGTGAATGAAGGTTTGCGAGAAGCGTTGCCGTTTTCAGCAAGCGTGATTTTGTCCGTCAGTTCTGCTAGGGTTTTCAGCAATTCCAGCATTTCTTGGGATTTAGCACTGGTATCAATGGAAGTAGTCAGGACGACAGGATTAATCAGTTTTGTAAAGTGGGTGCGAAGTTGTTCTTTGACTTTGTTGTCCAGCATGGTTTTTCCTTTCCTTCAGAAAAAACGTATTCGGGAAAATATTTCCAATAGCCAGATGCCATCCATATTGCAGAAAGAATCCCTGTAGTATGAATGGCCTTACAGTCAGGCTTAGATTTTGCCGATGAGATCCAGGGATGGCGCCAAGGTTTCTGAGCCTGGTTGCCAAGATGCAGGACAGACTTCACCGTCATGGGTTGCAACATACTGTGCTGCCTGGATTTTACGGAGTAGTTCGGTTGCAGAACGTCCGATACCTAAGTCATGAATTTCGCAGATCTTGATTTCACCTTCTGGATTAATGACAAAAGTGCCACGCAAAGCTTGGCCTGCTTCTTCAATCATGACATCAAAATTACGGGTGATGGCACCAGTTGGATCACCAATCATGGTGTATTGAATTTTCTTGATGGTATCAGAAGCATCAGCCCAAGCTTTATGGACGAAATGGGTATCTGTTGAAACGGAGTAAATTTCTACGCCTAGTTTTTGGAATTCGGCGTAGTTGTCTGCTAGGTCTCCCAGTTCAGTTGGGCAGACGAAAGTGAAATCTGCCGGATAAAAGAAAACAACAGACCATTTCCCTTTCAGGTCGGTATCAGTAACAGTGATAAATTTACCATTGCGGTATGCTTCTGCCTTGAATGGCTTGATGGTGGTGTTGATGAGTGCCATTTTGTTCTCCTTAGGTAATCAGGTTCAATAACCGCATATTTAAGCGGCTGTGGTTTTTATTAGCTGGACAGGAAACCTCGATGTTCACTGGATACCAGTAACATGCTTATTTAAACACATCTTTGAAAAGTCTGCAGGAAGCAACTTGTTTTTTAAGGAAAACATCTCCCCAGCGGTTTCATCAGAAAACCATATCAGAGTAATGTCCTTGAAAAATGGGCAATTAATAATTATGTTATGCCCCTTCTTCCAGTTTTTCCCGAAGCATCTCAAGTTCGTTGGAGTGACTCAGGGTTGGTTTTGGATAAGACAGTTTCATATCTTTAAGGGTTTGCAGGATGATATTGGAGACGATTATCCGTGCATTTGGTTTATCATCTGCTGGAACACAGTACCAAGGACAGTCCGATGTCGCAGTATTCTGGATGGCTTTTTCAAATGCCCGCATGTATTCGTCCCAGTATTTGCGTTCTTCAAAATCATTGAGACTCAGTTTCCAGTTTTTTTCCGTGGTATTAATACGATCAAGTAGGCGAAGACGCTGTTCTTCCTTTGAAAGGTATAGGAAGAATTTGATAATACGGGTGCCACTACGGTGTAGATGCTGTTCGTAATCACGGATAGATTTATAACGGTTTTCCCAGAAACTATGACCAAATTTGGTGTCTGGTAGGTTGGCAACGTTGAGGATTTCTGGATGGACACGAGAAACTAGTACATCTTCATAGTAGGAACGATTGAATATCACGATTTCGCCTTTTCGTGGCAATCGAAGGGTTGCTCGCCAGATGAAATCATGCTTGAGTTCTATGGCAGTAGGCTGTTTGAAAGTTTCGACTCGACAACCTTGAGGGTTTAACCCACTCATGACATGCTTAATCGTACCGTCTTTTCCAGCAGCATCCATTGCCTGAAGGATAATCAGCAAGGAATATTTACTGGATGCATACAGCATGCCTTGTTGATCGTTCATTTCCTCGAGGTTACTTTTCAGTTTTATTTTGTAGTCCGTTTTCTCTGTGTAGAAAGGGTTTACAAGCGTTTCAAAATCTTTCAGACGGAATTTTTTACCATCTGTGATGCGGAATTTGTCGAAATTGGCTTTCATATAAGACTTTCCTTACGGATAATTGATTGTAATGAGCACATTGAGCCATTGCCTAGATGTCGATTATACCATTGAATACGATGACAGCAGGACCTGTCATCATGACGCTGGAGTCTTTCCCCTCCCATGCAATCTGCAGAATACCTCCA
Organism: uncultured Oxalobacter sp.; assembly: GCA_964636975.1. GTDB lineage: Bacteria > Pseudomonadota > Gammaproteobacteria > Burkholderiales > Burkholderiaceae_D > Oxalobacter. Next base: position 5,225 of record CAZWTQ010000019.1, read on the forward strand.
CGTGCTTTGACTGTAACGGGGGAATCAAGCAATCCTAACAGAATGCCGGAAACAACAGCAGCACAGGCTCCTGTACCACAGGCTAGGGTTTCTCCTGTTCCTCGTTCAAAGACGCGCAGGCGGATATGATGCCGATCCTTGATTTCCATAAATCCCGCATTGACTTTGTTCGGAAATGCAGGATGGTTTTCAATTAAAGGTCCTTGTAGAAGAACAGGTGCGGTATCGACATTGTCGATAATCTGTACAGCATGAGGGTTACCCATGGAGACGATATGGACTTGAACAGTTCCTGTATGATCCGGAAGTTGTAGTTTCCATAGATGGCTGCCTTTGACAATTTCTGAATGTAGTCCTGTTGGATTGAACAGGATATCAGGCAGGTCGAGGATAGGAGCGCCCATATCAACAGTGACAGTATTGTCCTTTTGAATGCTGAGTTCAATAACGCCGGCTTTTGTTTCGACGCAGATAGGGTTTTGGTCAGTCATGCCAGTGGCTGTGACAAAAATAGCGAATGCACGGGCTCCGTTGCCACATTGTTCGACTTCGCTACCATCTGCGTTGAAAATCCGGTAACGGAAAGCTGTGTTTGGTAATCGAGATTTTTCAACAAGCAGTATCTGGTCTGCGCCGATGCCGAAACGTCTGTCAGCGATGAAACACAACTGTTTTTTAGTTAGGTTGATTTGTTGGTTGCAGGCATCGAATACGACAAAGTCGTTTCCGGCTCCGTGCATTTTTGTAAAGTTTAGTTTCATGTTGGTTTTTAACTAGAATGAAAAAGCATTATTTTTTACTGTCTTTGCCATAGACGGGAGGCATACCGGATGGTCGGGTCTTGAACCGTCTATGGGTCCAAAGATATTCAGAAGGCTTTTCAAGAATACGTTGTTCAATGAATTCATTGATGCGTCGAGTGTCTGCCAAGACATCTTTTGTCGGAAAATTTTCCAAGGGAGGATAAAATTTGACATTCCATCCCTGATAGTCTGGCAGGAAAGTCGCGATGACGGGGATGACTTTTGCCCGTGTTGCTGCTGCCAAGCGTGAAGTTGCCACTAGTGTCGCTGCTGGAACCCCAAAAAAAGGTACAAACGCTGCATCCTTAATGCCAAAATCCAAGTCAGGTAGCATCAGGAATGGGATGTTTTTATGTAGTGCACGGATAATTGGCTTGATGCCTTGGCTTCGATTGAAAAGAAAAACGTCCTTATGGAAGCGCATCCGACCTTTGCGGAGAGTTCTGTCAAAGATTTTATTTTTCTGTTCAGTGTAAATAGAGCAGCCAGGAGAATCCATGGTGATGATGGCGCCGGGTACCTCAAGACAGACAAAATGCGGACACATGAAAATGACAGGACCAGATCTGGTTTCGTTGTAAGGGACTTCTGGTTCAACATGAGTCAACCGCTTGATACGGTCAACAGAAGACCACCAGAGAATCCCCCGCTCGATAATGCTCCGTCCATAACCCTGAAAATGTGCCAAGGCAATACGTTCGCGCTCGGTTTCAGGCATATCTGGAAAGCAGAGTCTGAGATTGGTCAGGGTGATGTGGCGACGCCGGGCCCAAAGATGGTAGGCGCAGGTTCCAATCCATTTGCCTAGACGACCAAGTACCGACAATGGAAGCCAATGGATGATCCACAGGATAAACAGAAAAAAACGCATTGAAAAATCCTTGATGATGAGAGCATTATAGCAATGCTATCTGAAAGTCGCGTTATAAAGAGGGATATTTATGGGTAAAAGAGAAGGTTTATTTTGGAGCGATGCTGTATAGTTGATACAAAAAAGAGTTGTATCCATGAGGACAGGAATTCTTGATAACTTATACTTTTAGAGTAAAATGAAAAACCCCGCTGAGTTAACGGGCAACTTGCGAAGCGGTCTATAAATATCGCTAAAGCGTCGCAGACTAGACTTCTTTATGGGTAGGCTGCGTGCGGTAGCAGTATCTTTCTGATAAAGGAGTTTTAAATGTCAAATGATTATCTGTTCACTTCAGAATCAGTTTCTGAAGGGCATCCGGATAAGGTCGCTGACCAAATTTCAGATGCTGTTTTGGACGCTATCCTTGAGCAGGATTCTACTGCACGTGTTGCAGCAGAAACATTGTGCAATACCGGTTTGGTTGTTTTGGCCGGTGAGATTACCACTTCTGCCAATGTAAACTATATCGATATCGCTCGTGAGACTATCAAGCATATAGGCTATGATAACACTGAATATGGTATCGATTATAGGGGATGCGCTGTGTTGGTTGCTTATGACCGCCAGTCCCTGGATATTGCTCAGGGTGTCAACGAAGGTTCTGGTCTGGATCTGGATCAGGGTGCGGGTGACCAGGGATTGATGTTCGGTTATGCTTGCGATGAAGCTCCAGAATATATGCCGGCAGCCATCTATTATGCTCATCGGTTGATGGAACGTCAGTCCCAGTTGCGCAAAGATGGTCGCTTGCCTTGGCTGAGACCTGATGCAAAATCCCAAGTAACTCTGCGTTATGTCGACGGTGTACCTATTAGTGTGGATACAGTTGTTTTGTCAACCCAGCACGCTCCAGAAATTTCTTATGAGCAGATTGAGGAAGCTGTCATTGAAGAAATCATCAAACCAGTTCTGCCTGCTGGATTGATGAAAGATGCACCGAAATATTTCATCAATCCTACGGGTAGTTTTGTTGTTGGTGGCCCACAGGGAGATTGTGGGCTGACTGGTCGCAAAATTATCGTAGATACTTACGGGGGGGCTTGTCCTCATGGGGGAGGTGCTTTTTCAGGTAAGGATCCTTCTAAAGTTGACCGTTCTGCTGCTTACGCAGCTCGTTACGTCGCAAAGAATGTTGTTGCAGCTGGTCTGGCGAAGAAATGTCAGATTCAGATTAGTTATGCTATCGGAATCGCTCATCCAATCAACATCACAGTGAATACCCAAGGTACTGGCGTCATTGCCGATGACAGGATTGCAAGGATTGTTACGGATACATTTGATCTGCGTCCTAAGGGCATTGTTCAGATGCTGGATCTGCTGAAGCCCCGATATAGTAAATCTGCTGTTTATGGTCATTTTGGTCGGGCAGAACCAGAATTCACTTGGGAAAAGACCGACAAGGTTGAAGCACTGAAGATTGCTGCAGGATTGTAATCGTACCGTTCTAAAAGAAAAAGAAAACGGGGTTACGGCTATTTTCGTAATCCCGTTTTTTATAGGCTGACAGTCATCGTGAATGGACTAGCTTAGGTAGTAATGGCTCTTTGGATAAGAGCTAGAAGTTGTTGAGGGTTTTGTGCGACAAAATCGGACTGCCAGTTTTCTGGTTCAATGCAATAGCCCCATTTTGCTACAATGGAGGCACAGGTTCCAGCAGCATGGCCTGCCTGCATATCGCGGAGGTCATCTCCAATATACCAGCAGTCTTCGGGCGGAACTCCCAGACGTTTTGCTCCTTCAATCAAAGGGGCAGGATGGGGTTTGGGATATGGTGTGGTATCACCAGCGACAAGACAACCTGCTTGATCGAGGCCAATTTGCTTAATCAAGGGAATAGCCAGTTTTTCGACTTTGTTGGTAACAATCCCCCAGTCGATATAGTTTCGTTCAAGCTGCACCAGTAACTCAGGGATTCCGTTGAACAGATGAGTAGCGGATGCGCCATTTGCAATACTTAATTGGTAATAAGTGAGGAACCGTTCTCTCAGATAAGGGAACAGCAGATGGTCACGTTCAATCTGGAAAGCAGCCTTGATTAATCCAGGAGCGCCAGCGGAAGCATAAGGACGCAGAACTTCATAAGGTAACTTGTCGAGGGAGAAGTCTCCTCGGACATTGTTGATGGCAGCTGTCAGATCTGGTGCGGAATCGGCAAGTGTTCCGTCAAGGTCAAAAAGGATGGCTTTGGGTTTTTTCAGTTTTGGCAAGAATGTCATAACATTTCTTTCTTAAGCTTTTCTACAGGCAATCATGTAGTTGATGGCAACGTCTTCTGTAAAACGGAAATGACGTGCACTCAGATCACAAGCAACACCAGTAATAGCTTCAACAGACAATTTGTGTTGTCTGGCATAACGGCAAAGTTCCGCCGGTGTAATGAATTTGTTGAAATCGTGTGTTCCAGGAGGTAGCAAGTTTAAGAGGTATTCTGCACCGATAATGGCATAGCATAGTGATTTCAGGTTTCTGTTCAGGGTGGTGAAAAAAACATAACCACCAGGTTTCAATAATATTGAACAGGCATCGACTATGGTGTTTGGGTTGGGAACATGTTCGAGCAACTCCATACAGGTGATGATGTCGTAAGTATTTTGTTGCTCTTTAGCAAGGTCTTCCGCTGGGATGCATCGGTAGTCGATGTTAAGCCTGGAGGCTATTGCATGGTTTTGGGCAATCGTTAAGGCATTTTCTGCAAGATCAATAGCAGTGACTTGGGCACCTGATTGAGCCAGTGCTTCAGCAAGGATGCCACCGCCGCATCCAATATCCAAGGTTTTCCTGTTATCGATAAGAGTCAGATGTTTTATCCAAGATAGGCGCAAGGGATTCATATCATGTAACATACGAGAACAGCCCTCAGGATTCCACCAATCTGGAGCCATGGTGTTAAATTTGCGCAATTCATTGTAATCTTGATTCATGCCAAACAGGAAAGAAGCTTCCAGGAGAAATTATAGTTGTTTAGATATGGAATATATCAGGATTATTCGAAAAGTTTCTAATAGAATTGCCAATGAATAGAAAAGGGGATAGAAAAGCTGGTGGAGGTAATAAAAAACCCCGTATTATTACGGGGTTTTTTTCGGATGATCCTGTTATTGAAATTATTTCTGTACAGGAACAGTTCCCTGAGGAGCGGCTCCTTGGGCTGGAGCTGGTGCAGGGGCAACTTCTTGAGCTGGATTCGCGGTCACAGTGATTTCAACACGACGGTTTTTTGCACGACCTTCGCGAGTTGCGTTATCAGCAATTGGTTGAAGTTCTCCTTTACCTTCAGTGACGATCTTCTCGCCATTAACACCCTTGGAAACCAGATAAGCTTTGACAGCGTTCGCTCTGCGTTCAGACAGCTTCTGATTATAAGCCTCGGTACCAGTGGAGTCAGTATGACCTACACAGACAATAACTTCAACATCCAGGCCGGAGATATCGGAAGCCAGTTTGGACAATTTTGCTTTACCTTCTTTCTTGACAATGGATTTGTCATGGTCAAAGAAGGCATCAGCAGCAAATTCCAACTTTTCAGCGACAGGAGCTGCTGCTTCCTGTGCAGGAGCAGGTTCTTCCTTGACATAAGCTGGGTCGCATTCCTTGATTGCGTCTGCAGGAGTCCAGTAACCGGTTCTCCAGCACAGACCATAGCCGGAACGTGCAATCACATCGCGCTGATCCTGTACGTATGCGCTATAAGGTTTATTGGCGATGATGTCGGTGACCTCTGCAGAGGCGGTAGCTGCACCAGCAACTGCGGTAGCAGCGATGAGTACTTTAAGCAATTTATTCATATTTATCCTCGTAGTTGACAATCCGCAGCAGGCTGCTGCATGCAATTCCAACTTAAAACAACAATATTATTATAGCTCAATTACTGGAGCCTTGGTCCCTATAATACGTTGCATCTATTCTGACACAATGAATGAAGTCAGATAAGACATCTCGCACAAAGATTCCCAAATTTCCCATCCAAATGTTTTTTTCAAATTGGATTGTCGCATTTTTGCAACCCAAATAGGAAGAAATCCGAAACGACACCTATCCGATAATCCTATGGAAGAATCGACAGGCCTTTTTTCCAAGCAACCATATCCAAGTGCAAACCATGCTATAAAGATTCTAATGAAAATAGATACTTAAATCAATTCCTGATAGTTAAAAAAGTTTACTTTCGACATGGTAAAATACTGTTTTAATAATTGTTTTTCGAAAATAGGCAGGAAAAGTCATCGTTGGTTTCCTGCCACAAGTAACTTATGGATCAATTCGCAAAAGAAACCATTTCCGTCTCACTTGAAGAAGAAATGCGTAAAAGCTATTTGGATTACGCAATGAGTGTAATCATTGGACGCGCACTTCCTGATGTACGGGATGGACTGAAGCCGGTGCATCGTCGAGTATTATTTGGTATGCACGAAATGAATAATACTTGGAATCGCCCTTATGTGAAATGTGCTCGTGTTGTCGGGGAAGTCATGGGGAAATATCATCCACACGGGGATTCTTCCATCTATGATACTTTGGTTCGCATGGCACAGAATTTCTCATTGCGTTACACATTGGTGGATGGGCAGGGTAATTTTGGATCAGTTGATGGCGATAGTGCTGCGGCAATGCGTTATACTGAATGCCGTCTTGACCGTATTTCTGATGAGATGTTAGCTGACATCGAAAAAGAAACGGTTGATTTTGTCCAGAACTATGACGGGAAAGAAAAAGAACCGTCTGTTCTGCCAGCAAAGATTCCAAACTTGCTTGTGAATGGCTCTTCCGGGATTGCTGTCGGTATGGCGACAAATATTCCTCCACATAACTTGAAAGAGGTCATCGATGGCACTCGCTATCTATTGGCAAAGCCCAACTGTTCAATCGATGACTTAATTGATTTTATTCCAGCACCTGATTTCCCTACAGGAGGACTGATTTATGGTATTGCAGGCGTCCGTGAAGGATATCGGACAGGCAAAGGTAAAGTTGTCATCCGTGCCAAGACGCATTTCGAGGAATATGGCAAGGATGGGCGCCATGCGATCATTGTTGATGAGCTACCTTATCAGGTCAATAAAAAGACTTTGTTGGAACGTATTGCAGAGAATGTCCGGGAAAAGAAATTGGACGGTATTTCTGATATCCGTGATGAGTCGGATAAATCTGGTATGCGGGTTGTCATTGAGCTGAAACGCAATGAAGTACCGGAAGTTGTTTTGAACAATCTTTTCAAGCAGACTCAGTTGCAGGATTCTTTTGGCATGAACATGGTAGCGCTAGTTGATGGGCAGCCCCAGTTGCTGAATCTGAAACAGATGCTGGAATGTTTCCTTGCGCATCGCCGTGAGGTTGTGACACGTAGAACCATTTTTGAATTGGGCAAAGCGCGTGATCGCAGTCATGTGCTGGAAGGTCTTGCAGTTGCTCTGGCGAATATCGATGATTTCATCGCTATCATCCGTGCGGCACAAACACCATTAGTTGCCCGTCAGGAACTGATGGCACGTTCTTGGAATTCATCATTGGTTCAGACTATGCTGAAAAGGGCAGGCGTCTTTAAAGATGGTGTTCTTGATGATTTTCGACCAATAGGTCTTCCTAGGATGTATGGCGTCCAAGTTGATGGTTTGTACAAACTGTCTGAAGAACAAGCGACTGAAATTCTTCAGATGCGTCTGCAACGTTTGACAGGGTTGGAGCAAGACAGAATTTTGGACGAATATAAGGGGATGATAGCACAGATTGCGGAGTATCTGGATATCTTGGCAAAACCGGAGAGGATCGTTGCTATCATTGATAGCGAATTGGCGATGGTGGTCACGGATCATGTCGAAAAGTCAAAAGACAGGCGCTTGTCCACAATCGAGGTCAATGCCACTAGTTTGGCAACAGAAGACTTGATTATGTCTCAGGATATGGTAGTTACGCTGTCCCATTCAGGATATATCAAGTCTCAACCACTTTCTGAGTATCGTACACAGAGACGAGGAGGGAGAGGCAAATCGGCTACGGCGACGAAAGATGATGACTGGATTGATCAGTTGTTCATTGCAAATACCCATGATTATATCCTTTGCTTCTCTGACAGGGGTAGAGTATATTGGTTAAGGGTCTGGGAGGTTCCTCAGGGATCTAGGGAGTCCCGTGGGCGCCCAATCATTAATATGTTCTCGTTGCAGGATGATGAGAAAATCACGGTCATTCTCCCGTTGTCTGGAGAGAACAGAAATTTTCCTGAGGATCACTACATCTTTATGGCGACTAGCAAAGGTACCGTAAAGAAAACACCATTGACTGATTTTAGCAATCCACGTAAGGCAGGCATTATTGCGGTTGGTCTAGATGAAGGGGATTACCTGATCGGTGCCGCTCTGACCGACGGGGAGCATGATGTGATGTTGTTTTCTGATGCTGGCAAAGCTGTTCGTTTCGAGGAAAAAGAGGTTCGTCCAATGGGGCGCACAGCTCGGGGTGTGAGAGGGATGCAGCTTGAAGAAGATCAGAGGGTGATATCTCTGTTGGTTGCAAAAGATGAGCGTCAGTCTGTTCTGACGGTGACGGAAAATGGTTTTGGTAAACGTACCTCGATTGTGGAATATACTCGTCATGGTCGTGGAACCAAAGGAATTATTGCAATTGCGACTAGTGAGCGTAATGGTAATGTGGTTGCAGCTACTTTGGTGAATGCTTCGGATGAAATTATGCTTATTACAACAGGAGGGGTGTTAATCCGAACTAGGGTTTCAGAAATCCGTGAAATGGGTAGAGCTGCACAAGGAGTTACCCTGATTTCTGTGGATGAAGGTGCAAAATTGAGTGGTCTACAGCGAATCCTAGAAGCTGATTTGGATAAAGAAGACACTTTTGAATAATGCGGGTCTTCAATTTTTCAGCAGGACCTGCCACATTGCCTGAATCTGTGTTGAGGCAAATGGCTTATGAAATACCAGATTGGCATGGTGTAGGAATGTCTGTCTGGGAGATGAGTCATCGGGGAAAATCATTTGGCTCGATTATCCAGCAGACAGAAGATGATCTGCGGGAATTGCTTGTTGTTCCATCCAGCCATCGTATCCTATTCATGCAAGGTGGAGCGACAGCAATGAATGCTATTATCCCGATGAATTTGGCTCATCGGTTGGGACATTTAGCCACGGTTGATGTTGTCCATACAGGATTGTGGTCTGGAAAAGCATCGAAAGAAGCGTCAAAGTATAGCCAGGTGAATATTGCTGCTTCGTCAGAGGATAACGGTTTTATATCAGTACCAATACAGAATCAATGGCGGTTGACGGAGGATGCTGCTTATATCCATGTGTGTCCGAATGAGACAGCTCATGGTGTACAGTTCCATTTCCAGCCTGATACAGGAAATGTTCCGCTTGTTGCGGATATGTCTTCTGAGATACTTTCCCGTCCAATTGATTTTTCCCTGTACGATGTGGTGTATGCAGGGGCTCAGAAAAATATTGGTTCTGCCGGTGTTGTTGTATTGATAGTTCGCGAAGACCTGATTGGTCATGCGATGGCATGTTGCCCATCAGTGTTTGATTGGCAAAATGTGGTTGAACATAATTCGATGTTCAATACACCGCCAACAGGTGCAATCTATCTATGCAGTCTGGTGTTACAATGGTTGAAACAGAAAGGTGGCGTTGTTCAAATGGAAAAAAACAGCATTGAGAAATCGACTATGCTGTATAACTTCATTGATCATAGTCGCCTTTATTTCAATCCTGTCGAACAGAGGAGTCGCTCAAGGATGAATGTACCGTTTTTCTTGCGGGATCATGCATTAGAAACCCAATTTTTGATAGATGCGGAAAATAATGGTCTGGTACAACTGAAAGGACACCGAATAGTTGGGGGGATGCGAGCGTCTCTTTACAATGCTATGCCTGTTGAAGGGGTGGCAGCTTTGATCAGGTTTATGCGAGATTTTGAGCAACGGCATTGAACCTTTCTCTGTTTGCCCCGTTCTTGCGGGATATGTTTTAAATGACTTCTATAGATAGAGTTACCTATAGATTTAAGGTCAGTTTTATGATGTTAGATAAAACATGGATGAATTACCGAAACCATTGCGTGACCAAATTGACAGTATTGACATACAGATTCTTGGGTTATTAAACCGTCGTGCGGGAATTGCCCAAGAAATCGGTAAGATCAAGAACAAGATCAATGCACCGATTTACTGCCCAGACCGTGAAGCACAGGTGCTTAGAGGTATTGTAGAGCGTAATCTTGGTCCGTTGAACAACGGAGACCTCCGAACGATATATCGTGAAATCATGTCTGCCTGTCGTACCTTAGAAAAACGCAATACCGTTGCTTTCTTGGGACCTAAAGGAACGTTCTCTGAACAGGCTGTTTATGAGTGCTTTGGTTCCGCAGTGGAAGCACTGTCATGCAGTACTATTGACGAAGTATTCTCCGCTGTTGAAATATCAGATGCCGAGTTTGGGGTGGTGCCGATTGAAAATTCCACAGAAGGAGCTATCAATCGGACTTATGATTTGTTTGTACGGTCGCCATTGACCATTAGCAACGAAGTCTCCATTCCTATCCGCCATAATCTGATGACAGCATCAGGCAATATGCATGGCATCAAGCAAATTTGTGCACATGCTCAGGCTTTGGCGCAGTGCCAGGGATGGTTGAATACTCATTTCCCTGATATCCCTAAACGTGCTGTTTCCTCTAATGCGGAGGCTGCGCGTATGGCGAAAGATGATCCTACTGTTGCTGCTATCGCCAGTGAAATCGCATCAAAGTGCTATGACCTCCATATTGTCAATGCTTGGATTCAGGATGAATTGCAGAATCGTACCCGCTTTGCTGTAATTGGCAGAAAAGATACAGAGCCAACGGGTAAAGATCAGACCTCTCTGTTGGTGTCAGTCAAGAATGAAGCAGGGGCGGTTTACAAGATGTTGGAGCCGTTTGACAGGTACGGTGTTTCGATGACCCGTTTAGAATCCCGTCCGACCAAGAGAGGGGATTGGGAATATTATTTCTTCGTGGATCTTGTCGGCCACATCAAGGAAGAAAGAGTTGCCAAGGCTTTGGAAGAGTTAAAAGGCCGTGTTTCTTATCTCAAGGTGCTTGGTTCGTACCCTGTTTAACCATCCAGAAGTAGAATACCATGACTAAGCAGTTTGCTCCAGATTATATCCATACCATCGCACCTTATCAGGCAGGTAAACCGATTTCTGAAGTTGCCCGTGAGTTTGGATTGGATCCAGGAAAAATCATTAAGCTAGCATCCAATGAGAACCCTATGGGGATGCCGGAGTCTGCCCGTAGAGCTGCTCAGGCAGTATTGATGGGCGACAATGGTCGTTATCCTGATGCCAATGGTTTTTCGCTGAAAAAAGCAGTGTCTGAACGTTACGGGGTTCCGACGGATTGGATCACATTGGGCAATGGTAGTAATGACATCATTGATATTGCCGGACGCACTTTTGCAAAGAATGGTGATTCCATAGTCTTTTCGGAATATTCTTTTATTGTCTATATGCTGACAGCAAAATCGGTAGGGGCGATAGGCATCGAAGTACCTGCAAAGAATTATGGACATGATTTGGATGCTATGCTAAGAGCGGTTCGTGAAGATACGAAGATTGTTTTTCTGGCGAATCCTAACAATCCAACAGGAACCTTTCTGAAACCGGAAGAAATTGAATCGTTTTTAGATAGGATGCCTGCTAATATTGTGGTTGTGATTGATGAGGCTTACAATGAGTTCCTTGATCCTGCTATCCAATACGATTCTACGGCATGGGTCAAAAAATATCCGAATTTGTTGGTTTCTCGTACGTTTTCCAAGGCATATGGTCTGGCGGCATTGAGAGTTGGTTTTGCATTGGCACAGCCAGGACTAACTGATTTACTGAACAGAGTCCGCCAGCCTTTTAATACTAATACAGTAGCTCAGGCTGCTGCGGTCGCAGCATTGGGTGATATAGAGTTTCTGAAGAAAAGTGCAGAAGTCAATAAACAGGGCTACAGGATGCTAATCCAGGCATTCGATGAAATGGGGTTGGAATATGTCCCTTCATTTGGTAATTTTGTCTTGGTCAGGGTGGGCAATGATGAGGATGCTGGTGCTCGCGTGAATCTGGAGTTACTGAAACGGGGCATTATTGTTCGTCCGGTCAAGGGGTATAAGTTGCCTAAGTGGCTTCGCATTTCCATCGGTTTGCCTGAGGAAAACCAAATCTTCATTAAAGCTCTGAAAGAAATTTTGGCGTAATTTTGTGGATGCATTCAAGAAAATTGTTATCTGTGGTGTCGGGCTTATTGGTGGATCGGTGGCATTAGCATTGCGTAAATCCGGCTACAAAGGGCATATTGTTGGACTGGAACGAAGTCAGGATGTTTTGGCTCGTGCGTATGCATTGGGTATTGTAGATAATGCAGGTTCTTCTTTGGAAGAAACTTTTAAAGGTGCTGATTTGTTGATGTTGGCAGTGCCAGTGGCGCAGACAGCCAAGGTATTGCAGTCATTCCTGCCCTATCTGCCAGACGGTATTATCATTACTGATACAGGCAGTACCAAATTGAACGTTATTAGGATGGCACGGAAGGTACTTGGTGGTCGTGTAGCTAGGTTTGTGCCTGCCCATCCCATTGCAGGTAGTGAGTTGAATGGACCAGAAGCCGCATTTGCTACCTTGTTTGAGGGCAAGAAAACTGTAATTGCCCAATTGCCGGAAAATAGTGAAGAGGATGTTGCCTTTGTCGCTGGGTTGTGGGAATCATGTGGATCTATTATCCATTATCTGACGCCAGCAGGACATGACAATGTATTTGCAACCGTGAGCCATTTACCGCATCTGTTAGCTTACGGGCTGGTGGATTATGTGGCGAATCATAGTCTTTCGGAACTATTCTTTCAATATGCTGCCAGTGGTTTCCGCGATTTCACACGTATTGCAGAATCTTCTCCTGAAATGTGGCGGGACATCTCACTTGCAAACCGTGAATATCTTTTGAAAGGGCTGGATGCTTATATGGATGAGCTAGGCCGTATTAGAACATTGCTGGTCGATAAGAATGGAGCTGAACTTGAATCCATCTTCTTGAATGCCAGACAGGCAAGGATGAGCTGGCGTTGTGCTATTGAATCTGCTGAATCTAAAAAATAATGTTATGACTCAATACCCTGTTTATATTGATCTTAAACCGATTGGCCAGGTATCAGGGACGGTACTGTTACCAGGTTCCAAAAGTATTTCTAATCGCACTTTGTTGTTATCTGCTTTGGCTGAAGGCAAGACTAGGATCAGTGGCTTGTTGGCATCAGATGACACATCTGTGATGTTGGATGCTTTGAAAAGACTCGGCATTAACTGGGTGCAGTCAGATACTGTTAATGAGTATGAAGTAACTGGTGGAAATGGAACTTTGCTAAATAGAAAAGCGAACCTGTTTCTTGGTAATGCGGGTACGGCTATTCGCCCGTTGACAGCGGCATTGGCGATATTGGGAGGCGATTACCTGTTGCATGGTATTCCGCGAATGCACGAGAGACCTATAGGAGATTTGGTTGATACGTTAAATGCAGCAGGCGCCCGTATCGAGTATGTGGCGAATAAGGGATATCCTCCCATTCGTATTCATACAGGAAATGTCAATTCCAGGAGTTTAGAGGTAAAAGGCGATGTTTCCAGTCAGTTTCTGACGGCATTATTAATGGCCTCTCCTTTGATGGCATCGGAAGATGATGTGACGATCAGGGTTATCGGAGAGCTAATTTCAAAGCCTTACATTGAGATTACCATAAACCTGATGCAGATTTTTGGCGTTGTTGTGAAACGCAAAGGATGGGAAACTTTCACCATTCAGAAAGGACAACGATATCGTAGTCCAGGTATTGTTCATGTTGAAGGAGATGCATCTTCGGCATCTTATTTTCTGGCAGCTGCGGCCATAGCGGGAGGTCCTGTCCGAGTAAAGGGTATTGGTAAGAACAGTATTCAGGGAGATATTCGTTTCATCGATGTGTTGAAACAGATGGGAGCACAGATTACTTATGGTGAGAACTTTGTTGAAGTTTCTGCAGGAGGGGCGATTAAAGCAGTCGATGCAGATTTCAACTTGATCCCTGATGCGGCGATGACGGTGGCTATGTTGGCGATCTATGCGGATGAACCCAGTGTTTTACGGAATATTGGTAGTTGGCGGGTTAAAGAGACTGATCGAATTGATGCTATGGCAACAGAATTGCAAAAACTCGGTGTTGGGGTAGAAACAGGCTCGGACTGGCTGAAAGTCATTCCTGTTAATCAGATGCACGATGCCGTTATTGATACCTATAATGATCACCGTATGGCGATGTGCTTTTCTTTGGCAAGTTTGAACAGTAAGTTCAAAAAAGGAGTCAACATACGTATTAACAATCCCGGTTGTGTAGCCAAGACATTCCCTGACTACTTTCAGGCTTTTTTGCGATTATCAATTCCCCATTGGGATGGGAGTTTTTGTTCCATTGATCGAGGGGAAAGCTAGGTAATGTTATGCTCCTGGTGCATGTAGCACTTGATGTATATTCGAGCGCTGGTTGCCAGCTTATGCTGACGATCGGTTTTTAATGTTGTTTGACGACTGTAATGGCAATTCAGGAAGCACCGGTGAGGAGATTATCTCTCAAAGACAGAATCATACGGTGTTGCAATATATCTACCATCATTTTGCTAGTGGTTGTCTTTGCAATGAATTGGGCATTCAGGATGTATTGCCTGAAGAACCCTGTTGACTGGAGCCCGCTTGAGTGGAAACCAATAATATGGATTGTCTTTGATGCAACAATCACTTTCTTTATCCTACGCTTAGGAAGTGGATGGTTCTGTATTCCTTCCGTATTGTTTGTTTCGGTGACATGGACAGCACATCTTGTAACTAGCTATTTTTATCGTCATATGCTGTATTATGGTCAGCTAGCATCTGTTTTTGAGACGAATGCCGATGAAACAGTGGAATATATACAGTTTGTCGGTTTTTATCCTTTTATTGCATTTTTTGCCTTATTGATACTTTTCGGAGTATTGGCTTTCAATGCATCCCGTATAGGTTGGAAGGGTATAACAATCCTTTTAGGCGTTTCCCTTTACCCTGTCATTTCAATTGCTATACCGGCCATGATGGGGGAGCGCAATCAGGAGGCCTATGAGTTTGCAAATTTCCCTGCAGAAAAGCTCAAGCAACGTTTTGTCAATTCCACTGTTTTCCGTATTCCGACAATGGTAGGGCAGTACATCTCTATTCATTCACGGATGATTTCTGCGGCATATCGGCAGCGGATATTGCCTGAAGGGATCAAGTATCATCAAATGTCTGGCAACCCAGAAATTCCCCGCAGGATTGTCTTCGTTTTGGGAGAAAGCGATTGGCGTAAGCATCACGGTGCTTATGGCTATGCTTTGGGAGTCGATCGTTTTATGATGGCGCGTAAACTTAATCCGAAAAACACTGTCTTCGTTGATGCTATTTCTCCCGCATCAGTTACCCGGGATGCAATTAGCAGAGAGTTCACTTTTGCGACTCCTCAGGATATTAAGCCATTTAACGAAAATACAGGAATTATCGATATGGCAAGAAAAGCCGGTTATCAGACAGCTTGGTTTTCCCGTCAAAATTGGAATGGTATTTACGATACATTGGTCAAAATTGTTGCACAGCAGGCAGATGAAACCGTTTATTATGACAAAGGACATGATGAGGTGCTGGTACCACCATTGCTCAATGCGGTTAAACATGGAAAACGGCAGTTTTTGGTTATCCATATCTGGGGAAGCCATTTAGGTTATGGCGAAAGGTATGATGCGCTAGATTATAGTCTTGCTTTTAGAACATCCAAAGAATTCCGTCGATACGACGCAACGATTGCCCATACTGATAGAGTTTTGAAGGCAGTGAACCAATGTGCGGATGAACATACCCTGTTTATTTATATGCCTGATCATGGTGAAGTCATCAATAAAGGGCATGGTTTCCCTGAAATGTTTGCCAGTCAGTTTGAGATCCCTTTAATTGCTTGGTCGGATAATTCCCGATATGTCGCTCGTTTTAAGCAGGTTGTTCAAAAGTATGCTATTACTATTAATAAAAGTAAGTTGTTCAATACATCGGCATTGCCGTTTGTGATGGCTGAACTGATGGGGTACTATGTTGATGACAAAGTCAGGGCGAAATCAAAGGAAGACTCACACTACATTTTCAACGTTGATGGTTACGCATATCCAATCAGTGCCTTGAGATAGATTATAGACTAGGCAGCTACATCAATAAAAATCCATCTTTCCCACATACATTTTATTTTCCCATATTTTGGGATAAAGCAATATTTCAACAAAAGTTGAGCCATTTTTGAGTCATTTGGATAGATGGAGTCTTT
>CAZWTQ010000020.1:0-1051 GCA_964636975.1 uncultured Oxalobacter sp.
CCTGTATTACCGATATGGGGATAAGTCAGGGTAACAATTTGCCCTGCATAACTGGGATCGGTCAAAATTTCCTGATATCCTGTCATGGATGTGTTGAAAACAACTTCACCAGTAGTTTCTTCTCCTGAAGCACCAATTGAATATCCACGGAATATTGTGCCGTCCGCAAGCGCCAAAATAGCTGGAACCTGTTGACCAAAAGGAAATTGCAAGGTAACTCCTTCTATTACACCAAATCCCCACATCGCATCCATGACAAGCCCTTTGATCTGCACTCTTCAGAACAGGTCATCCAGATTAGAAAATGGACGGCACAGGTACTATGGCAATTGTTTTGAATATATTTACCTTCTACGATTATAGCTGAGAACGATATTTCCGGCAAATCAGTGCAATATTGGAAAGACAATAATGTCAATGGATATACCTCTATATCAGACAGCAGGTGACAAACATGGCAGGAAGATAAAACTACTTTCTGTTTTTGTAGTCATCCTCCCTCTGCTGGGCAAATCACTGTTTTGCCTGCCTCAAAAGAGTTTCCCATTCCTTCACAATCGTTCGGTCTTCAAAATAGTTAATCCGCATCGCTTTGCGTACACGGGCAAGTGTTGCGTTCGTAGTTTCCACTGCCCTTGCAGTTCCTTCCTGCAAGATATCGTAGACAGTGCCGATGTTAGCTTCCCATTTGGCACGTTCGGTGCGTATCGGTCGTAGTGTTTCCTCTAAAACATTAATCAGAAATTTCTTACAGATTCCATCCCCTAAACCACCCCGACAGTAATGTTCCTTCATTTCCTCGAGATTACTATAATCCGGCAGATATTCTGCAAAATGCCTATCCGTACAAAGTGCATCCAAATAAGCGAAAACCACGTTACCCTTGATATGCCCTGGATCTTCAATCCTCAAGTGCAATGGATCTGTAAACATCTTGCCGTTGACCTGTTTTTTAACCGTCCTGGCATCATCAGAAAGGTAGATGCAATTGCCCAGGGACTTGCTCATCTTCGCTTTGCCGTCCACGCCTGGCAAACGGCGCTGCGTTTTA
>CAZWTQ010000020.1:1061-21260 GCA_964636975.1 uncultured Oxalobacter sp.
TGGAATCATCGCATGAGGCATCACCAAGGTTTCCCCGTAAGTCCGATTGAACTTTTCAACGATTTCCCGTGTCTGTTCAATCATGGGGAGCTGATCCTCACCAACAGGTACCACATTGGCATCGAAAGCTGTGATATCTGCCGCCTGAGATATAGGATAAGTGAAAAATCCAGCGGGCAACCCATCCTCTACAAAACCACGCATCTGAATTTCTGCTTTTACAGTGGGATTACGGGAAAGACGCGAAGTGGTAACCAGATTGAGATAATAGAAAGTCAATGCATGCAACGCAGGCAATGCTGATTGGACACAGATTGTTGTTTTGGAAGGATCGATGCCAACTGACAGGTAATCCAACACTACATTAACGATGTTGTCTCTAATCTTTCCAGGATTGTCAGTGTTGTCCGTCAATGCCTGATCATCTGCAATCAGAATATTAATCCCGTCAAATGTCCCCGAATTTTGCAACTCCACACGACGCATAAGTGAACCGACATAGTGTCCAATATGCAAACGTCCGGTGGGACGATCGCCAGTCAAGATGATTTTTTTCTCTGCCATAGTCAATTTTCCGCCATAAATGAAGCTAAATACTCAGGATAATCCTAAAAAATATAACAACGGGTAAATAAACAGGTTGATTACCCAGCGGCCGAGCCTCATGACTGGCCTCATCCAGTATGAGGTCACGCCTAGATAAATCAATCCCATCAGGATGAAAAAACCATACCGCTCAACCTTGGCGAATTGATATGCCATCTGAGGAGGCAATAGGCTTAGCATTACGCGCCCTCCATCCATTGGAGGCAATGGGAAAAGATTGAACGCAAAAAGCACTAAATTAACCACGATACCTGCATCGACCATTTTCAGCAGGAACATCTGGCTTGGGAAAGTAAGTAGGATCATCAGTTTCAGCAAGCTCCAGATTGATGCCATCACCAACTTAGAAAATGGTCCTACCAGTGCAACATGGATGGTATCCCGTCGTATATGCCGTAGTTGTGAGAAATTTACCGGAACCGGTTTGGCATAACCAAAGATGAATGAACTGCCTGCTACCAGCAAAATTAATGGAATAACGATGGTGCCCAACAAATCGACATGTCGAATAGGATTCAACGATACTCGCCCCTGCAAATAAGCTGTAGCATCCCCCAAGCGGTAAGCAGCATAACCATGCGCCGCTTCATGCAGAGTAATAGCGGTGAGTAAGGGTATCGACCATACCAGGACGGTTTCAAAGAACTTTTCGATGCTTTGAATCTGGAAATCCATGTCAACCAACTAGCTACGTTTAGAAAACTCCGATATCTGCTGGATCAGTGCGTCCTTTGCGGATTAGCATCGGCTTCCCGCCCGTCAAGTCAATAACTGTTGTCGGCAACAATCCACATGCACCACCATCCAAAACAGCATCGACCAGTTTCTGAAGCTTATCCTGAATCTCATAACCTTCCGTCAAGGGATCTTCACCCTCAGGCAGGATGACTGTCGTACCGATTAGCGGCTCTCCGATCTCTTCCAGCAACGCCTGGATGATCGGATTATCTGGAATACGGAGACCAATTGTTTTCCGTGAAGGATGGGAAAGGCGTCTGGGAACCTCACGGGACGCCTTCAGGATGAATGTATAAGCCCCTGGTGTTGCCATTTTCAACAACCGGTATGCCACATTATCCACCTGTGCATATGAGCCCAATTCCCGCAAATCCCGACACAGCAGGGTCATCATGTGTTTTTCATCAATCTGGCGAATCCAGCGGATCCTATCGACAGCAACCTTGTCATCCAGACAACAGATTAATGCATAACAGGAGTCTGTCGGTGCCACAATGACACCACCCGAACGGAGAATACTTGCTGCGTTCTTGATCTGATATGGCTGGGGATTTTTGGGATGAACTTCTAGATACCGACTGGACATATTGTTACCTCACATGTAGGTATGATTCTGTAATGCCTCAATCCGCTTTTCGATGGGCGGATGGGTCGCAAATAGTGATATGAGTGCACCACCGTTGATCCCAAAAGCGGCCATATTCCTGGGCAACATTCCCGGTTCCATCTGCCCAAGACGGTAAAGGGCATGTTCCATTGGACGACCATCTCCTATCAATGCGGCAGAACCTGCATCAGCATAGAATTCCCGTCTCCTCGAAAACCAGGCAACGATGATATTGGCGATGAAACCAAATAGAATTTGACAAACCATAACAGTAAAGTAATAACCAATGCCGATCCCCCTGTTTTCTTCCTGAGAATTTCGGGAAATAAAACTGTCAACAAAGAAGCCAACAACACGCGCAAAAAAGATGACAAAGGTATTCACAACTCCCTGAATCAAGGTCAATGTCACCATATCGCCATTAGCAACATGGGAAATTTCATGTCCCAAAACAGCTTCAACTTCTTCATGGTTCATACTCTGAAGCAACCCTGTTGAAACAGCGACAAGTGCAGAATTCTTGAAAGCCCCAGTTGCGAAAGCATTCGGTTCTCCATCATATACTGCGACTTCGGGCATTTTAATGCCAGCTGCTGAAGAGAGTTTTCGTACTGTATCCAGCAACCATCTTTCCGCTGAGTTTCGGGGCTGGTCAATCACCATGGCACCAGTCGACCATTTCGCCATTTGTTTGCTCATCAGCAATGAAATGATAGATCCGGAAAATCCCAGTACCAGGGAGAACAACAACAACGCATGGAAATCGATTCCCCTTGCTGTCAGATAACGATCCACACCCAATAACGACAATGTAACCGACATCACCAGTATCACCGCTAAATTTGTCAAGACAAAAAGAAACGTTCTTTTCACTGAATAGCCTCCAATTCAACAATTCAACTATTGATGCATATTAACAGGAATACCCTGTTTCTAAGCGATTGAAATGTAAGTTTTAAAAAAGAAAATATCATATAATTCATATATTTAACCTAAATATCGGGCTATCGAGAACCGGATTGACCTTGCATGGAAAATCCGGCAAACACCCGACATCCACTAAGGATTCACTAGGCGCATGGAAATCTGAGCCGGCCGATGCCAAGAAACCATACCGATTTGCCATTTTGGCATATTCCAAGTATTGATCCGGTGTATGACTGCCAGTCACAACCTCGATACCTACGCCTCCAAGCTGTTTAAATTCACTAAGAAATTCATGCATTGCCAAATCATTCAGGCTATACCGCCCGGGGTGTGCCACAATGGCAATACCACCAGCCTCCTGAATCCACTTGACTGCTTCCGCCAAAGTTGCCCAGCGATGGGCAATGTAGGCAGGGCCTCCTTCTTTCAGATAATGGCTAAACGCATTGGAAATCGATGGACAGATTCCCGCATCCACCAGATATCGAGCAAAATGTTTCCGTGAAATTAGGCTAGGATTAGTGACATATTTCAAAGCTCCCTGATAAGCCCCATCGATACCTAATTTTGAAAACCTCTGTCCTATACGTTCGGCACGGGCTATCCGCCCATCCCGATTATGCCAAAGCCGGTCAATCAGCAACTGATCCTTCTCATCGACATGAAGTCCGACAATATGAATTGTAGTTCCCGCCCATGTAACAGAAACTTCAACACCAGAAACCAAGCAGATTCCTAACCGCTCTGCTTCCGCCCTCGCTTCTGGAACACCCCCCACCTCGTCATGGTCGGTCAATGCCATCACTTTCACACCATTATGATATGCCCGCTGCACCAACCCGACGGGCGTCAGAACTCCATCTGACACACAGGAATGGGAATGCATATCAATGTTCAGCATCTCTCATCACTCCTTAACAACTTTTTCTGAACGACAACCCATGAACCGTTCAATATAAGCAGCAACCTGCTCTGGCTGGTCATGTTGCATCATATGACCAGAATCCTTCACTACCACATATTCAAGTTGTGGAATACGGGATGCCCTGCGAATGATTTCTTCCTGTGCTCCTTCTGGGTTTCGCTTACGAATTCCCATCCATGAAAATTCCCCTTCAACAAACATGACTGGAGCCGTAATCCTGCTCCAGCAGGCAAGAATCTCATCCAACCTTGTCAAAGATGGAATCAATTTATGCTTAGGATCTGCCAAAAATTTCCATTCGCCAGTTTCTGTCTGTTCTGCCCAATAATCTGCCAGGAACTCCGCCCGTTCCAAAGTCAGTCTCGGATTGTTTGCCATCAGTTTATTGATCACGGCCTGACGGCTTTTGTAGGAACGAAGACGCTTTGGCTTTTTCTTGGCATCCAACCATCGCTCCAAACGACAGGGAACCATTTCCGGCTGGTTCTCAGCAATACCATAACCTTCCATGCTGATCAGCTTCTCAATCCTATGGGGCCGAATTCCCGCATAGACGCTGGTAATTTTCCCTCCCAGACTATGACCAATCAACTTGACAGGTTTATCAGGCGAATAATAGTCTAGCAATGCTTCCAAATCGGCAAGGTAATCCGATAACCAATAATCTCCTTCTGCCCAACCTGAATGGCCAAAACCCCTGACATCTGGAGCAATAACATGCCAATCCTGTCTGAAGGCATCCACAACAAATTGGAAAGATGCCGCAATATCCATCCACCCATGAATCATGAAAAGCTTGGGTGCATTCTCATTCCCCCAATGACGGACGCATAACTTCAAACCATTAGCATCTATAAATTCGGTACGTGAGAGTCTCATGATTCAGAACATCGAAACAGAAGCTATTATTATAATCAAACCCGTATCTTTCCTATGTAGCAAAATCGGTAAAAAAACAGAAATCTGGTATTGTATATGAGGGCAGTTGCCTCATCTGCAATAGTTTGAAAGTAGAATAGTTATTTCCTGATATTTTTTGTTGAAGTTCGCTCATGCCAATCTATCGACTGGGAGATAAAATCCCGAAAATCCATCCTTCTGCCTGGATTGCAGATAACGCTATTATTATTGGCGACGTCACTATTGGTCCTAAAGCTTCAATCTGGTTTAATGCTGTCGTCCGTGCCGATAATGATCGTATCATTATCGGTGAAAACACCAATATCCAGGATGGTTCCGTCCTACATGCAGATCTAGGATTTCCTTTGTCCATCGGCAATAACGTAACTGTAGGTCATATGGTCATGTTGCATGGATGTACTGTAAAAGATGGTTGCATGATCGGTATCCGATCGACTATTTTGAATGGTTCAGTGATTGAAGAAAACACCCTGGTTGGTGCTGGTTCCCTGATTGCTGAAAACAAAAGCTTTCCGCCAAAGGTAGTCTTAATAGGTACTCCTGCTCGTATGGCAAAAACCATGGATGAAGACCATGCAAAACGAATACCACGAGCAGCAGCACATTATGTCTGGAACCGCCAACGTTTTCATGACAACCTGCATGAAATCGCAAGAGCAGACTGCCCTTTCAGCAATACCAGCATATAATGCTGTTTGGATGATATCTTTTTCATTCTATTGATATTTAATGAACAACCAACTTCAAAAAATCCTTTTTCAGAAATTCAATGTCAGGGGCTGTTTTGTTGAACTCTCTGATGCCTGGACAGAAATACTGTCACACCAGCCATATCCGGTACCTGTCATAAAACTGCTGGGTGAAATGACTGCTGCCGTTGTTCTCCTCAGTAGCAGTATCAAATTCAATGGGTCAACTGTGATGCAAATTCATGGTGATGGTCCAGTACGACTATTGGTTGTTGAATGCAGCAATACCCTGCAGATCAGGGCAACAGCAAAACTCCATGAAAATATTCCAGTCAAAGAAACGGACACTTTCCATAGTCTGGTCTATGCTAATGGCAAAGGGCGCTGCGTCATTACACTAGATCCTTATGGAGAAAAAACAGGACAGCGTCCTTACCAGGGCATCGTCTCCCTGGAAGGAGAAACGGTTTCTGAAATTATTGAAAATTATATGAAACGGTCTGAACAGTTAGATACCAGAATCTGGCTGGCTGCAGATGCAACAACTGCCAGAGGTCTGATGCTTCAGCGAATGCCTGCTCCATTAAACAAATGGGGTGTTGCCTTAACAGATAACGAGGAAGATGAAAAAAACTGGCAACATCTGATTGCTCTTTCTTCCACATTAACAGCAGAAGAAATGCTCTCAACGGACATTGCTACTTTACAACGCCGATTGTTTTGGCAAGAAGACACTACTGTCTTTGAACCACTGTATCCCACATTCCACTGTGGCTGCAACCAGGAAAAAGCGCATAATATGCTGAAAATGCTTGGGCAGGCAGAAGTGGAGCAGATTTTGCGGGAACAAGGGATATTGACCATCCGCTGCGACTATTGTGGAAAATCCTATTGTTTTGATAGTATTGACTGCAAAGCCCTGTTTTCACCGTCATCTGCTTCCGGTATCTTTCCGGAAATACGTCATTGAAATTAGCTGGATATGGAATTTTGAAATTTTGCCACCACGCCCATCAACATCTATTATTCAGAACCAGCTAGTTTTGTTAGAAGTACACAAATCCGGTTGATATCACTACCATCAATCGGTGCTGGCAATTCCAGCAGTGTTTTTACTACGTCTTCAGAGGACAATTTTCTGTTATTTTCAGAGCCACGCTGCAGAATTTCCTGCTGTTTTTGCAAACGCTCTTCTGCAACCTCTTTTGGTGATTCAAGACCATAAACAATTTCAAATTCCAGTAGGCTATCTTTTAAGGCAGTGAGATTGTTCTGCAAACGGCGACCATAAGCCACATTCCTAGACGCCATTGCTTTGAGCCCACTATAGAAACGGTTTGATAGCAGAGATTCAAGATGGCTATCGGACAACTGTGGCAGTGCCCGCCACTGTCTGTCAAAATCTTCATCTGAGAATTCTTTGGCAACTTGGTCATTGTCTGCCAGAAGACCAAGAATCTTGTTTTCAAGCTCTGAACAAAGTTGCAGTCTCTCAACTAATCCTGATGATACTGCGGAAACCAACTCTTCATTCCTCACCCGTCTCAATACCTTTGCACACTGACTGACAGCTTCATTAAACCGCTTCTGGATTGCAGGATCAGTTTCCGATGAAACACCATCGGTTTCATGCCATTGCTTTATCAACAACTGGAAACGCTCATCAAATGCTTCCAATCCATCTTCGATATTTAAGGATTCAAGTTCTACGCAAATACTTTTTTTCAGTTCAATGCTATTAGGGCGCTCCTGGCTTTCCTGACGCATCTTTCCCTTCCGTCTGTCATGCAATGATGCGCAAACAGTCTTAAATTGATTCCACAATTTGCTGTCTTTGCGATTGTCCAATGGGAAATTTCTTGCTCCTGCTTGCCATTTCAGCTGGATAGCGCGGAGTTTATTGCCTGATTCAGGATGATTTGGATCAATTCGTTCAACTTCTGCAATTAGCTCTTCACGCCGCTGAACTTCCAAGCGGGTTTGCTCATACAGCTTATTACGGACAGGAGCTATTGCTTCTCCCATTTCAGCATCAAGACGTTTTTTTTCATTCCTACCAACAATACCCAGCTGTCGCCAAGATTGCAGGGTTTGCCTATAGAAATTGATAACTGGCTTCCAGTCAACCGGCTTATCGGCATCTTTGGCTTTTTCAAATTCTTCCAGAAACCGATCTGCATAAGTCTTGATATTGGCAATGATGCTCTCGGCATAACGGATATTCTTTTTTTTCTCATCAACCTGTACACGGGCATGAACCAAAACAGGTTCATAAGCTTTATTGCAGGCAGCATCAAATGTTGCCCACTGCTCCCGGGTTGCCATACCTGAAACAGTATTCAACTCTTTCCATTGTTCCCTCAGTCTCACAACAGCATCAGCCAAGCCATCAATATCCAATTTTTTCTGACAAAGTGCCTCTGCAGCCTCAATCAGGTTTTCACGGGAAAGGCGATCACTCCATTTTGCCCAATCATTCAGTTGGCGCAGTTTCGATAACATCTGACTGCATTCCTCGAGCAATTCCTTATCAGCAACCCGCTCATCTAGACGCATCTGGACAAGCACCTCTCCATGACGCTGTGCTTCCTGGATAGCGCCTGCATCAATAGCCTGCCGCAAGGCTTTCATATGACTACGGAAAGTTTTCAGGACTTTTGCCATCTCTGCTTGTAACTGCTGCTTTTCTTCCTGTTTTTTAGCATCAGAAAGCGCTTTTTGCCGGGCTTTTTCAAGATTCTCAAAAACAATTATCTTGTCACGCAATGCACTATAACGCTTAAACAGGGGAATATAGTGGGCATGCATTACCTGTGGCAACTTTCCCCATTCCTGTTCCAGGGTTATCCTGTCAAGTGATTCAACTGGTTTCTGTTCATATTTCTCCAACCAAAGTATTCTCTCCTTTACAGATACTGATTCCTTGACCAACTTCTCGGCTTCTGCTTTTAGACGATGAAATCTAGTATCAAAATCATCAAGAGTATTTTTCGGCAGGGAAGTCACTTCAAAAGACTGTTTCCAGTCGGCAAAGCTTTTTTCAAAACGAGCCAATGCTTGAAGAGTTTCTTGCGGTGTACCTGTCTGTTGCTCCAAAGCATCCAGTAATTCAATAGCATGTCGGATTTCCTGCTGAAGCGACAACTGGTTCTGCAATCGGATTCCAAGCTGTTTCAGGCATTTTTCATACTGTTCTTTTTTCTGGGCGGGAATCACCTTCTCATTGTTCTGATAGAGATCTTGCCATTGGCGTTCAAGATCTGCTACTTGATTTGGGGCAAGCCCTGCATTCTTTACCAGACGGTCTGCCTCCATTAGAACCATGTCAATCTTCTCCAAGATCTCCTGGGATTGCTTCATTTCATTCAGGCGGGTCTGCATTAGGCGATAAACACGACGATCCGTTTTCTGGGTGAATGTTTTGACCTCAGTCATCGAATCAACAGACTGAAGCTTCAATGCTGCAGCATAACGAGCATCAGCAAAACGGGTCTGTTTCAGAAATTCAATAATAGCAGACTCATCATCCGGCAGCTGCTCAACGCTCTGCACGGCTTTCATCTTGGCGTCATTCTGAATCAGCGCCTGCTTTTTTCTGTGTGGCTGAACTTCCTGACGGACAGATTGTTTTCTGCCAAAAAATTTCGATAAAAAACCAAACATAAAAATTATGGAACCCGTTACCTCCAGAACATTATATGATAACAGAACAAGTGAAATTCAGGCATATACGCCCCCTTCCTTTATCGTCTTATTTCATCCAACAAGGTTTATCTTTTGATATTATATGCTTATATGCTTTTTTAGAAAGTATCCCCTGATACCTGTAGACCCATGGAAAGCTACATCGTCGGTCATTTTGTAGTTCCCAGCCATCATGCGTCGGTTTAAAAAAGACAAAAACAGTAACTAGACAGTGACTGCACAGGTTTTGCACGCTGGACAATAACGGGGATAATACAGATATAAAATGGGTATGGTTTAGCTGTAAAGAGATAGCTATGCTACATGAAAAAGACCGTGCACTGAAAAATGCCGTCTTTCAGACATAAAAAACGCCCCTGATTTCTCTAGAGGCATTTATAACAATATCAAATTAAGCTCTATTCTGCCACGAAATGCGACAATGTCAAGCTTTTTTCTTATTTTTTAGATTTTAGATAATCCCTGCCCGCTCCAGACGGTCATGAATGGCACTCAATGCCCTGACTGTCAATCCGTCATTGGCACATAGCCACTGACCTACCCTTTTAAGATGATTCTGAATAGTCCATCCGCTGGTCAATCGTCGTCTTACTTCCCAGCAGGACGGCCTCTTTTAGATGGGAAGACAGAACGCCCATTGCCTGTAGCCATTCGGAGCTGCTCCGTTTTCCAGAACAGCAAGGACGACCGCAATAACAGGGAAGATAGTGCGAAGCGAAATAAGCAATGATAAAGGCTTTTTCCAGCCTGCCCAGCTGTTCAACTTCCGCACGAATCATGCCTGCCTGGGCGGCACCATCGAATCCAGCCAGTCCCTTCCCAGAGGACGAAGACGGTACCACAAGATGACTCATCGGCAAGCTGGCTCTTCCAACATTAATTGCACTGTGTTCCATCGCAATCGGAAAACCCATACAGAATTCCACCGCTGTAATGGGAGAAATCAGTATCAGTGGCACGATGATTAAGGTAGACGAATTGGTAAACCATCTCCAGGTTTGTTTTAACAGCGGAGCAAAGAAGGTGTTATTACCAACGACATCGGCAGCAGACATCGGAACTGTTCCGTCTGAGCTGATTGGTCACTTCAACCTTATCTTTTACAGTAGTGCTGAAGATGCCGTATTTAAGGTACTCGGCGTTGAATAGCAAATACTTGCCCTTATACCCAAACTGAAAAATATGCCAACTCATCCAGATATCTACTCTGTATCTGCTTCGTTGAATTTCCAATCCAAAACGGCATATGGACAGGCGGGGATAGACAGCAACAGTTCTAGCAGGGACAATATAGGAATAATTATTTTGCCATTACAATCAACCACTTCTTTTCAATAGTAAGAACAAGAGATGCCATGTCCAACTTCCCCTATGCTGAACTGACCCTCCGGAAACTTGAAATCCTGCTGGCTTTTATGGAAAAGCACCATATCGGACATGCAGCAGAAAAGCTAGGCGTCTCCGGTGTCAGCGTACACCGAGCATTGCATTCATTGGAAGAGATTTTACGTTGTCCCCTCTTTATTCATAACGGACGTAACCTCTCGCCACTGCCTGCTGCTGAAACACTGACCAGATATGCAAATGAAATGATCGCCATAACTCGACAGGCTGTGGAAGCAACCCGTGAAACAGCAGGATTCAGTAATGGAAAAATCAGGCTCGGTAGTCTCTATTCTTTGACAACTCACTTTGTTCCCCGCCTGATCCTCGGTCTCAAACAACGCAGACCCGAGCTACAGATTGACCTGTCCATGGATTCAAACCAGAATATGATGGCTAAACTGCAAGATCGGCATCTCGATGCTGTCCTGCTGTCATTGAAAGACAACGGGCAACAAATCTCTGGTATGGAAATATTGCCGTTGTTTGAAGACCCGCTTTATATGGCTGCCGCATCCCATTCCCAAGCAGCAACCCATTTTCCGTCTTCCGGTTTCGCTGATCTTAAAACCTTTCGGAACGAATGTTTTGTTGCATTAAATGAAGGTTTTGCAACAGCCCAGGGAGCCAAAGAAGCTTTCAGTAAGGCTGGTTTTACTCCTGATACAATCGCTTACCTAGATGATATTTTTTCCCTAATGAACTTGGTGCAGGCAGGTGTTGGATGCGCTATCGTTCCCAAGCGCATCTGTCAGGCTTACAGCAAGGGGGTTGTTTTTGCAGAACTGGATAAGCCATATCAAAACCATCAGCAAATTGTGATGATCTTTCCACGTAACAGAGAACGCGACCCAGATACATTATCGCTGATTGCCGAAGCTAGAATGGTTGCAAAATCCTGCCGTACCTAACAAACATTATTGCTACTTTAACCGTAATACAAGCTGACTCACCGCTTCGATGCCCTGCTGCTGGACGGCAACTGCCTCCCCCTGTTCCATGACCCTGGTAAACAATCCTGTCAACACGGAACCTGGTGGCATTTCAACTGCGAGTCTCACTCCTCTCTCATAAGCAGCCGTCATCGCATTGAACCAGCGGACAGGCTTTGCCATATTAAAGGCAATATCTTCCGCAATCCTTTCCTGCTGCCAGAGTACCCTCCCTGTACTGCCACTGAGATAAGCTATCTTGGGTCTCTGCAAGGAAACAGCATTGACAGCCTTCTGGAATTGGATTGCTGTTTTTTCCAACAAAGGACAATGTGATGGAACCGCTACTTTCAAGCGCTCAACCCTGGCACTGTACCTTCCTTGGGCAAGCTGCAAGACCCTTCGCATAGCAACATCAGAACCAGCAATGACAAACTGGTCAGACGCATTGAAATTTGCCATATATACAGGCATATCCGGGGCATTGATCGAATCAACTAGTTTCATCAAGGGTATTTCTGTCACTCCATTAATGGCGCAAAGCCCATAGCCTTCTGGCCATGCAGACTGCATCAGATTTCCACGTAATGAAACCAACCTGACTGCATCTTCAAAACCTAGTGCACCACAAACAACTGCCGCAGGGAATGCGCCTATTGAAAGACCAGAAACAAAATCTGGCTTTGCTCCATGATTCACCAGCCAATCTGAACAAGCAACACCTGCAATCAGAATACAAAGCTGAACGGCACGGGTTGTCTTCAACGCTTCAGGACTATCTAATGTCAAAACATCTTCTTTCAATACGTCAGAAGCTCTCCCATACCATCCATAACAGGGAATCTGTCCTGCCAGTGTATGCAACATACCAGGAACCTGAGCCCCCTGCCCTGGGAAAGAAAAAATTACCCTATCCATCAATTCACCCTCCTTATGGATTGGATCTTAGCTGCCAGGGCGTTGACGTCAGGATAGGTCCCTGATTAGTCTTCAATAAAACCCTGTCTGCATCATCACGTAACCACTCTTTCAGTGAAAAAGCCCCATCCGGAACCTCAATCTGAATATCAGCACGACAAGGCAATCTTTTCAGGACATCGACTATTTTCGAAAAATGCGATTTAAGTAAAGGCTGAGGGCAACGAATCAGCAAATCAAGGTCACTCTCATCATGCATCACTGCCCTACCTGTCACCAAAGCAAACGCACAACTTCCGGTAACTCCCCAAACATCCTTCCAATCGCACTCCAGTAACATCTGAAGTGCCTGCACAGGCTTCATCGCTGAAAAAGGTATCTCTTTCCTATGTCGAATGCTATCGATGATTTCTTCAGGTGACAATTTCCTGACTATATCTTGATGACGAACCCATGTTGCAACACGTTCTGAATGTTTCCTGCCCCGGATACCAACCGGTATTAATCCTTCTTTGGAAAAATCCCGCCGAACAACAACTGGCATATCATCCATCCAAAAAGTCGTAACCCACTCTGGCAGATCAGGTTTTCCCTGCAGAGCCCCGGATTTCAGCCAGAGTAGGTCATGAGCACAATAACTGTAACCTGGAACAGAACGGAGAGTCATATTCTTTCTGTTGGCAGTCATTGTGGATCTTCCTTCATCAATACCATCAACTAACCCACTGTTCACGCATCATGCGGTGTACCAATACTGTACCTGCCCTGTTAGGAGAACCCAACCGATTATCTAATGAAGTATTATGATTTCTAGCAGTAACGATGGCTTGTTTGACCGTCTCAATCACTTTATCGATTTCCTTTTGTGTAGGTGCAGATGGATCAGCAATATCCAGCAAGTTTTCTAACAACCCCAAGGTTGCATAGTTGGAAATGTCATAAGCCATCGGCGGGATGGTTGAAGCTAGCTCTTCTAAGGAGTCCACCGTACGCTTCGTAATCCTGGCGGCAGATGCCTTGCCCATCGCATGGATCAATACCTCTTTGTCATTAAAAGCAATCAGGCGATTTGCCTGGTAACCATGTGCGAGGAACGCACCAGACATCGCCTTGCCAACAATTAACCCAATAACTGGATGACCGGCAAGACGAGCAGTTGCATAAGCTCCTGCCGCCGCCGCAAGTGCCAAATGGATACCAAAAGCTTCTTCCCTACGACCATAAGCCTGCGATGGCACATCAATTACCGCAATAATCGCCCGTTTGTCTTCTGTTTTTTTATTTTTATCCTGCTCAACAGCTTCAGAAACGACCTTACCCAAAGTCCATCCTTCCAAAAGACCGACTTCCCCCCTTGATGCACGAGGATACTGATTATCTGGATCAGGCACCACAGCAATCACACGGGCAGCTCTACCATCCAACTTTCCATCAGCAACTCTGACAGAAGCACATTGACCTGTGCGAGCTGCGTAACCCTTTGTCATAATATCGAACCAGATATCACCATAGGACTGTTTCTTCCCCGTCATTTTCATGCTCCTTTCGCAAAGAGTTCCGTAACCATATTTGCGTCAACTTGTTTTGATGTATCGAAAGATACCAACAGGTTTAAAAATTCATCATAACGTTCACACCGAAGAGATTCAGGGCGTCCCTTGTCGATAAAACCAATAACAGCTCTGCGGATATCCCGTAGTGAATCTTCTGCTAAATAGTCCACAAAACCATTACGGGCACGAGCTTCACCCCCTGTCATACTCCAGATGAAAGGTCTGTCACGAGAATCATATTCAGCGATACCGGCTTCCTGTTCAATCACCTGGGGGCCATTTAGTCCCAGACGGGCTTCACGGGTAACAATCAAACGACTACAAAGTGCGGCAGCAATCGACATACCACCAAAACAGCCAACCGTCCCTGCAACAATACCAATAACCGGTACATAACGACGAAGATTGACAATCGCTGCATGAATATCGGCAATTGCTGCCAATCCCAGATTAGCTTCCTGAAGACGAACACCTCCTGTTTCAAGGCACAGAACCGCCTGAGTCATCTTGCCTCTGGCACAGTCTTCTGCGGCCAAATCCAGTGCTGCTGCCATCTTTGCGCCAGAAATTTCACCCATGCTACCACCTTGGAACACGCCTTCAATTGCAACAACAATTGACCGCTTGCCACTGATAGTCCCCTGGGCAACCACCATGCCATCATCTGCCTGGGGTACAATGCCCTGGGGTTCGAGCCATGGAGACATCACAAAATCAAAAGGTCCCAACAGTTCGCGGTAACTGCCTTCATCCAGCAATCCCTTTGCACGGTCACGTGCAGATAATTCAATAAAGCGGACATCGTTCTCATTCATGATGAGCCTCCTCAAAAACCTGTTCAATCCTCACACGTGCGACCCCAGGTGTTGCTCCAAAGTCATGGACAACCAATTCTCCTGCAGGTAGTTGACGTGACGTTGCAATACGGTCAAACAAACGTTGCCAACGCAAGATACTGCCATCAACAGATGTCCTGACAATAATGGCAAGCTGTGCAGTAGAACCTGGCTTGAACAAAACCTCCAAATCCCCTGACCCGACTACTCCTGCCAATACAGGTTTTCCTTTGTTAATTGTCCCGGGATATGTCAATTCAATTTTTTCCATGTCTTTTCCCCTTCTATCCTGTGGTGATGCTGTCCAGAAAAAATGCTGCTGCCAGCAAATCTGCTGCACCTCCGGGTGAAATTTTTAACGACATCAAGTCTTTTTCAAGCTGGTTATAGGCATGCCGTCCAGACAAACTGCCGAAACCTCCCTCATCCAGTACTTTCTGTGCACCTTTGTTCATTGTCTGCAAGGCTTTTTCGCCACTCCGTGATAAAACACAGGTATCAGACAGATCCGCCATGATTGTCATTAAGGCATTGATATGAACAACCTGTTTAAAATCCTGTCCAGATACATTTTTCCAAGACAACCGGAGATACGACAATGCTTTCATCACATGCGGAAACCCCATCTGGGCTTCCCCCCTGGCACCCTGCACACGATACCGATGGCAAACATACTGACCCTTTGAAAATACAGGAGGACAATCCCTATCCTCGATGCGAGCCAATGTCGCTGCTGTTGAAACCAACTCTCGCGCTGAAACATCCCCCTGATGCATGGCACAAGCTGTTGTCATCAATCCCAAACTCCAGATAGCCCCTCGATGGGTATTGACACCACAGGTTACTTGCATCATTTCCTTTTCTCCCTGACGACCGATGACACCAATCTGGCGGCGCAATGCACCATCAGGTTTACGCATCCAACCAACCAATGCCATCCGGTAGAAAGTTGGTTCCAAAGATTGTGCCGACTTTTCCATCAATGCCAAATTCATGTCGGTATGAGCACCATTTCCCCGTTGGTCAACAAGGCCTGGTTTCGGGGTTAATTGTGCTTCATCCAACAATGCCCTAACAGCCTTTGCTGCAAGTGTGGAAGCGATAGCTTCTACACGGTCAAAGTTCAACCTTTTTTGTGCTATCATCACCAGCTCCTGAAACGTGATGGTGGGTTATACAAGCCGCCTGACCATTCAACCAGTTCTGCAATACTACCTGCCGCCAACAACGTTCGTTTGGCATCTGTCCTAGCAATTCCCAAATCCTCTGGCAAAGCGATTTTGTTCTGTTCCCTTAGAACTTTGATAGACGAGGTATTACTTTTCATACCAATTTCCGTCACACCCGCTACTGCTGCTACCATCTGTTTCCGTTCTTCCAAAGACTCAGCCCGATAGAGATAAGCGATACCTTCTTCAGTCAGCACATGGGTCACATCATCACCATAGATCATGACAGGAGCAATCGGCATGCCGGATTCCCTTGAAACCTCAACTGCATCCAGATTTTCAACAAAAGTTGGTTGCGCACCAGACTGCCAGGTTTCCACCATCTGAACCACCAATTTCCTGCCACGCCCCAGTGGATCATTCCCTTCCATCATGTCAAGCCATGCAGGGGTTGCATGACGACGACCATGTGGGTCATGTCCCATATTCGGTGCACCACCAAAACCGGAAACACGTCCTTTCGTGACCGTTGAAGAATTTGCATTGCCATCTAACTGTAAGGTAGCACCAATAAACATATCTACCGCATACTGCCCAGCCATTTGACAAAAAGCCCTGTTTGAACGCATAGAGCCATCTGCTCCCGTAAAGAAAATGTCAGGACGAGCCACAATATAGTCTTCCATCCCTAGTTCACCACCAAAACAATGAACTGTTTCCACCCAACCACTTTCAATCGCAGGAATTAACGTTGGATGAGGATTCAATGCCCAGTTCTTGCAGATCTTGCCCTTGAGACCCAACTGCTCTCCATAGGTCGGCAATAGCAGCTCAATCGCAGCAGTATTAAACCCGATACCATGATTCAATGATTGAACCTGATGTTTCGCATAGATACCTTTGATTGCCATCATTGCCATGAGGATATGAACAGGCTTAATCAAACGCGGATCACGGGTAAATAACGGTTCGATGAAAAATGGTTTATCTGCCACAACCACAAAATCTACCCAAGAACCAGGGATATCGACACGTGGCAAATCGGCAGAATTATCAACCAGCTCATTGACTTGTGCAATGACAATACCATTCTTGAAAGCCGTTGGTTCAACAATCGCTGGTGTATCTTCCGTGCTGGGTCCAGTATAGAGATTGCCGTTCCTATCTGCTTTATAAGCTGCTACCAAGGCAACATCTGGGATTAGGTCAACAAAAAGGCGAGCATAAAGTTCGATGTAAGTATGGATAGCACCGACTTCAACCAGACCATCTTCCATCAGCTGGGACATTCGGAGACTCTGTGCGCCGGAATAGGAAAAATCGATTTTCCGGGCAATTCCTTTTTCAAATAGATCCAGATGTTCCGGCAAACTGACCGTCGGCATGATCATATGCAGACTATGTAGCTTGTCAGGATTGACATCTGCCAACATACGGGCAAGGAAATCTGCCTGTTTCTGATTGTTACCCTCCAAGGCAACCTTGTCGCCTGAAAAGATAAGTTGCTCGAGTACATCTGGCAAGTTATCCGTTGGCAAAACCTTGCCATGGACACTCAACCGTTCAATACATTGCTGTTTCTTCTGGCGGCGGGTATCCCACCGTCTGGAAGCGATCTGTTGCTGTGTCATGGATTTACTCCTTTCGTTGACTGAACTGATAGATTCAGGGTAAACCAGCCAACACAGCGTATCAATTAAGAAGAAAGTTAAATCGTTAACTTCAAGTTAATGAACAACAAGGCAATATGCCTTTCATCAATTTTCAGAGTAGGTCGGCTTCTGGCTTTCTTTCTCCGCGCGAATATCATTAAGAAGCCTGCCATCATATGTCCAGTGTATTGTCAAAAATAAATATCTCAAAAATTTCTTTTAAAATCAAAGAGTTATCGTATAAAGAAATTTCAGGTGACGTAAATCTGGCGTAAAATTTAATAATATCTCAAAATCAAATAATTTAATGATATTCCAAAACCCAATTAACCACTTCAACCGCTTTCCACCTTGGTCGTGTTCTGCTGTTGCCTGATGGTAATCTTATAGCTTTTGGAAAACTTGGTAAATACGCAATTCTACGCAAAAACGATGACTTGCTGATACCTAGATAAGATGCTACAGCCTGTGCATCCCAAATCGCTATCTCTGTCGGAAATTCCATTGACCTGTCTGTCTCGAATTGATTTATGACAGAACAATTATATGGGTTAGTCACTAAAACCCAGCAAGTCCGCTTTTTTGTTGGTTTTAATGAGTGGGTTTTTCCACTTGTAAGTTCTTCTTGAAGATTGACGGATTAACTTGAAGGTTGTCTGTAACGTTTTCTTTTTTTGTAATGGTTATTGAACCAAAAATATCAAGAAGAGTGTCAAGCCCCGTTTTTACAAGGGAACCATCGCCAGGGTCTTCTTCAACGCAAGCAGCTAAATACGCCTCCGCTTCTTCTTTTGTCTTAATCCAGTCAGAACTTTTCCATTCTTTTAATCTGACCATCGTCCAACTCCTTTAAGATACGTTTTGCCTTGGTTATATCTCTTTTCTGAGAATCTTTATTGCCACCCGCAAGTAGAATCACCACCACATCTTTGTGGATACAGTAGTAGATTCGTATACCTGAACGAACATGAAATCTAAGTTCGTAAAGATTGTCATCTAAATACTTATAGTCACCAAAGTTTTTCTTTTTGATATTGTCTATTCTCGCAGCTATTCTCGGCACAATGGTTGTTCTTTCTTGTTTTTCCAACCATACTCCAAATTCGTGGGTGAACAGAACTTGCATATCATAATTCTATTCGCTATAAACATGAATTTTTTGCGAAGAAAGCGTCATATGTTGTTTGAAATTTTGCTTGTTTTGCCCTAACTCATATGACAAAAGAACAAAAATGTTGTCTTCAACAACACGGTATGCCATAGTTTTTCTCCATCTTTTATGTTTTACCATAAACACCTGCAAAGAAACTTGCGGATTTTCATTTTCGTTAACTATTTAATCAAAAGTTTGCTTTTAAGCGTCTGCAAATGTCTTGAGTTGGCGTTTGGAACCAGCTCTCCATCATCGTTTGGCACGACAATCTTAAGAAACTGCATCGCCTTGACTGTATTTGTTCCCATCGCAGTAGCAGATTTTGGCATATAGGGATAATCAATCAACGCTTGATAAAAGTTGCCACGACCTACCATCTTGCTGTTTGCTGAAAGGTATCCATCTTTCGCAAGACATTCAACGGCTATCGTCATGACCGTTGGCAAACTGCTGTTCGTACCAGTGATAAATTCTGCAAGATACCTGATTCTGTTCTGAATCTTTTGTGGTGCTTTCGACAGTCTGTCTAACCAGAAAATCATCTTTTAAATGCTTCTTGCCTTCATCTGTTCTGTCCACATCAGAGTATGTACCATATAAAAACCGTTCAATTGGTTGATTCTTTCTTTTCTAGCTGCTATGTTCTTTTTGACTGCTTTAGGTTTTCTTGTGAATACAATTCTCATTTTCTTTCTCCCTTGTTATAGTTTTCCAGCGTTTTTGACACCCTCAAAAACCATCTTGTTAAAGCTACTTTCAGTCATTTTTGACAATCCCTTTAAAATGCCATGTAAGACCTTGGAATTACGGATTATCTGACCTTTGCTATTCATAATTCCAGACACTAGCAATATTGGACATTCGCCACCAATTACGACAGATATCTGTGTAGGTGACGTTGATTTATCCACTGTTTGCAGCACTTGCCATGCTTTTTTACAATATGGCAAAAAGTTTGCAGGGATATGTCCGGCGTCAAGATGATAGCTACCAGCCAATGCTTGTTTTATGTATTCTCTATCCGTCATATCAACACCAGACAACGCCAACAGCGTCATCAAAACCGCTGTATTCACGTTGCCCATTAGGTAGCGTGGATTACCTGATGCAGCGAACCACAGCAAGCCAATTAGTCGTTTAAACTTCTTGACAGGTGCACCTCGTAAATTAATCCCTAGTTTCAACTCTAACCACAGTTCACAAAAACGATGCCATGTTTCGAGTGAATCAGCTTTTGCACTTAATCGCAATCCCTGCTTAACGTCAGCTTGTGTAATGTCTTCTATGTCGTTAATGCGTGTATTGATTCTCTTTCTTTGGAAATATGCGTTTTGGCAAGAAACAGCGACAGCGTGTACCTCGTTTCTAACTTGATTGATTTGATGTTCAGTAATAGTCATTTTGTTACCTCTTTTGAAATATCCCACTATGTGGGATTGATTTTTAAAACCCACTGACTGACTCGAGTCAGTGGAAACTTTGATT
>CAZWTQ010000021.1:0-1464 GCA_964636975.1 uncultured Oxalobacter sp.
CACCAGGATGGTTTACTTGGTATACCCGTGCAGATAAATATTCTAAAGAAAAGTTGACAGGTGATCTTGAAACCATTAAATCTTTCTACCAAAACAACGGCTACATCGAGATGCAGGTTGAGTCAACCCAGGTTGCCTTATCGACAGATAAGAAAAATGTTTATCTAACACTGAATATCACTGAAGGTGACCAATATACAGTGAATGAAATTCGCCTTGAGGGAGAACTTTTTGGTCGTGAAGATGAAATTAGAGAACTGATTGAGCTTCAACAGGGAGAACTATATTCAGGGGCTAAACTGACAGCGACAACGAAGAAAATTTCAGAATATCTGGGCAATTTCGGGTATGCATTTGCTAATGTCAACCCGCAATTGGATATCGATAAAGAAAACAAGGAAGTTTCTTTTACCATCGTTGTTGATCCCGGTAAAAGAGTCTATGTTCGTCAGATTAGTATTGTCGGTAATAACAAGACACGTGATGAAGTGATCCGACGTGAAATGCGTCAGATGGAAGGGTCTTGGTATGATGGAAAAAGCATCAAACTTTCAAGGGACAGGGTTGACCGATTGGGTTTTTTCACTTCGGTCAATGTTGAGACACCAGAAGTTCCAGGAACAGTTGATCAAGTGGATATCAAGATGAAGGTTGAGGAAAAACCGACAGGTAATATCTTGATGGGAGCCGGTTTTTCCCAAGAAGACAAACTATTACTGTCAGGTTCCATTGAGCAGGATAACTTTGCAGGGACAGGTAATGATGTGGCGTTAAGTATCAATACCAGCCATCGTTATAGGACGATAGCCCTGACACAAACGAACCCCTATTTTACGGATGATGGTATCAGTCGTCGTTATGAGCTTTTCTACCGAACTGTTAGACCACCGCTGATCAACGATAGTGACTACAAGGTTACGACCATCGGTGGTAATGTGAGGTTTGGGGTTCCCATTACGGAAATTGATAGAATTTTCTTTGGTGCTGGTTATGAATATACCAAATTGGATATCTATGATGATAGCCCCCGCAGATATGTTAAATTTGCACAGGATTTCGGGCATGTTGAGGTTGATGCGAATGGCTTCCCTGTGGAAGACGCCTCAGCCTCAGCTTATGCAATACCCTTAACAGCAGCTTGGCAACGTGACAGCAGGGACAGTTCTCTGATTCCAACCAAAGGACGTTTTCAGAAGGCGAATTTTGAAGTTTCTTTGCTGGGTGATATGAAATACTACAAGGCTTCCTATCAGCATCAGTACTTCTGGCCGATTGGTGATAATGGAACTTTTGGCTTGAATGGTATGATTGATTATGGTCATGGTCTAGGTGGTAAAGCCTATCCTGTCTTCAAGAATTTTTATGGGGGCGGTATTGGTACAATCCGTGGTTATGAAGGGTCATCAATGGGTCCCGTTGAACGGGATAAATATGGTGACCGCGAATATATGGGTGGCAATTAAA
>CAZWTQ010000021.1:1474-6345 GCA_964636975.1 uncultured Oxalobacter sp.
CGGCAATGCAGAATTTCAGTTTCCGATGTTTGGGATGAATGACAAGACCGTTCGGTGGTTTGCTTTCGTTGATGGCGGTAATGTTTTTTCGGAGGAACAAAATTTTGACTTTGGTGACCTCAAATTTTCCGCTGGCTTCGGTATAAGCTGGTTGTCACCGATTGGACCGCTTAAATTGAGTTATGCAATACCGCTGAATGCAGATAGCGATGATAAAAAAGAATCTTTCCAGTTCCAGTTGGGTACAGGTTTTTGAAAACAATGGCATAATCTAAATGTTTTAATCATAAACGGAGAAATATCGTGAAAAATCTCTTGAAAACAATTCTGGGTTCCAAAAAATTGGCAGTAGTGGCTTTTTGCTTGTGTACGTTTGGTGTCGCCCAGGCGCAGGAATACAGGGTTGGTTATGTTGATGCAGACAGAATTCTAACTGAATCTGCGCCAGCAAAAGCAGTAGAAAAGCGGCTGGAGAACGATTTCTCCAAGCGGTTGAAAGACCTACGTGATGCCCAGTCGCGACTGAAATCCGCAAGTGAAAAGCTTGATAAGGAGTTACCTGTTCTGTCTGAATCGCAACGTCTGAAACGTCAGCGCGAGCTGGCAGACCTGAGCCAAGACTTTCAGCGTAAACAGCGTGCATACCGTGAAGACTTGATGCAGCGTAAGAATGAAGAATATTCCAAGGTTGTTGAACGAGCGAAGAAAGAAATTGAAAAAATTGCAAAATCAGAAAACTATGATCTGGTTGTTAATGAATCTGTTTATCATTCTCCTCGTGCTGATATCACCGAAAAAGTCCTGAAAGCGCTCAGTAACTAATTTGGGGATCGGCATGTCCATAAAACTCCAAGAACTGGTTGACCGCTTTGGCGGTCAGCTGGTCGGCAATGGAAATGTTGAGGTAATCGGCTTCGCACCATTGGATGATGCAGATGCAGATAGAATCACGTTTCTGACCAATCCCAGACTTCGCAATGAAGTTGCCACTTGCAAAGCAGCAGCGTTGATTATCTCTCCCAAGGATAACCAGATAGTTGGTGATCAATTTGCTGGTTCCCGTATTATCGCATCGAATCCTTACGCTTATTTTGCTCATG
Source organism: uncultured Oxalobacter sp. (assembly GCA_964636975.1). Classification (GTDB taxonomy): domain Bacteria; phylum Pseudomonadota; class Gammaproteobacteria; order Burkholderiales; family Burkholderiaceae_D; genus Oxalobacter. The sequence continues at coordinate 2,575 of CAZWTQ010000021.1, forward strand.
CAGCCCAGCTGTTCCAAAGCCTGAAGACTGTACCACCAGCAAAGGGCATTCATCCTAGTGCTTGTATTGATCCAACAGCTGAAATTGCACCCAGTGTGACCATTGGCCCTTTTGTCACAATTGAAGCTGGTGTCAAAATTGGAGAAAACTGTCATATTGAAGCAGGTTGCTTCATTGGACATCATGCTAGAATTGGAGCAGGCTGCCATTTCTTTCCCCGGGTTGTATTTATGTATGAATGTGAAATCGGAGAGCGAAGCGTTCTGCGACCTGGAGCCGTTATTGGTTGTGAAGGATTTGGTTTTGCCAATGAAAACGGCATCTGGGTCAAGATTCCTCAGACAGGACGTGTCATCATTGGCAATGATGTCCAGATAGGTGCAAATACCACCATTGACAGAGGAGCATTAGCTGATACCATCGTGGAGAATGGTGTCAAGCTTGATAATCAGATCCAGATTGGCCATAACTGCCATATTGGTGAGAATTCTGCTATGGCAGGTTGTGTTGGCGTTGCCGGCAGTGCGAACTTTGGTAAAAATTGTACCGTCGGGGGAGCCGCAATGATTGGTGGTCATTTGAGCATTGCAGATGGCGTCCATGTTACAGCATCCAGTGTTGTCCAAAGTTCGATCGAGAAACGGGGTGTTTATTCCGGTTTCTATCCGTTGGCCCCACACCGTGAGTGGGAAAAGAGTGCCGTATTAATTCGCCGTTTGGGCATTATGCGGGATAAGCTCCGTGAGCTCGAAAAAGCTATGCAAACCTTAACAGGAAAAGCAAAATGAACAGTTTGAACATCTATCAGATCCGTGAACTTCTTCCACACCGCTATCCGATGCTTCTAGTTGACAAAGTTCTTGATTGGGAAGCTGGCAAGAAAATTGTAGCAATCAAGAATGTCACTGCCAACGAACCGTTTTTCAATGGTCATTTCCCACAGCATCCTGTCATGCCAGGTGTCTTGATTATTGAAGCCATGGCGCAAGCAGCAGCTATTTTTGCATTCATGTCCTATGCAAGCAAATTGGACAAAGATGCGTTAGTTTATTTCGCTACCATTGACAATGCAAAATTTAAACGACCGGTCGAGCCAGGTGATCAACTAGTCATGGAAGCAGAATTGCTTCGCAGTTCCCGTGGTATGTGGAAATTCAAGACCCGCGCATTAGTAGAAGGGCAGGTTGCAGCGGAAGCTGAACTCATGTGTGCAATTAGGGGGGGTGTTGTTACCCAGAAAGCAGAATCCTGATGGTAATTCATCCAACTGCAATCATTGATCCGCATGCTGAACTTGATAGCACAGTGAAGGTTGGACCTTATTCAGTCATTGGTCCTGATGTAAAAATTGGTGCCCGTACTCGTATTGCTTCTCATGTTGTCATCGAAGGGCATACCACCATTGGCGAAGATAACAATATCTTTCAGTTTTCATCATTGGGAGGCATGCCGCAAGATATGAAATTTGCTGGTGAAACAACCTATCTGGAAATCGGTAATCGAAATACCATCCGCGAGTTCTGCACATTCAACGTCGGGACTGTCCAAGATAAAGGCATCACACGGCTTGGTGATGATAACTGGATTATGGCCTATGTTCATCTGGCACATGATGTCCAAGTTGGTAGTCATACCATCTTTGCAAACAATGCCCAGCTAGCAGGACATGTTCATATTGGTGATTGGGTAATTCTGGGCGGTTTTACTTTGATTCATCAATTCTGTCGTGTTGGTGCGCATGCTATGACAGGGTTTGGGTCGCATATCTCCCAAGATATATCTCCATTCGTACTGGTTTCTGGTCTTCCGACAACCACTTATGGCATTAATAGCGTTGGCCTACGTCGAAGAGGTTTTTCTTCCTCGCAGATCACGGATATCAAACGGGCTTATAAAACAATCTATCGTTCCGATCTGTCACTTGAAGATGCGAAGGCAAAATTGCTTGAAGATGCCAGTGCATCTGAAGAAGCTGGTGAATATCTCCAGCAAATGTATAATTTCATTGATGAATCTGAACGAGGATTATTGCGATAATTAAATAATTAATATACCCGTACAGAAAGGGCAGTCATATGAGAAGAATCGCCATGGTGGCGGGGGAGACCTCTGGAGATATCCTTGGCGATGCAATCCTATCAGCTCTGCGTCCTAAAGAACCAGATGCACTCATTTATGGCATAGGAGGGAGACGGATGGCAAGGCATGGTTTTGTCAACAAATGGTCAATAGAAAAACTGGCAGTCAATGGCCTATTTGAGGTTCTCATCCATTTCAGGGAAATCAAGAATATTCGCAATAATCTGCGTGATGAAGTCATCGCCGACCATCCAGATGTTTTTGTTGGGATTGATGCGCCTGAATTCAATCTAGGACTGGAAGTCCAACTTCATAAGGTAGGTGTCAAAACAGTCCATGTTGTCAGTCCTTCCATCTGGGCATGGCGTAGTGGACGTATCAAGACAATTGCCAATGCTGTTTCCCGTATCCTGGTGCTTTTCCCATTTGAGGAAACGATTTACCAAAAAGCAGGAATTCCTGTTACTTGTATCGGTCATCCCCTTGCTGAAAATATCCCTCTGCAGGCTGATATGATAGCTGCTCGCCAGGAATTGCAATTGGATAGTGATGGACCGATTATCGCCATTCTGCCAGGTAGTCGGATGTCGGAATTGAAATACAATACAGCATCCTTTATAGAAGCAGCCAAGATTTTATTGAAACGAGAACCCTCATTGCAGTTTGTCATCCCTATGGTGGGAGAACGGCAGGATATCTATTTCAGACAGCTATTGAAAGAAAGCCGATTTGATCAGTTACCACTTAAAATTATCCGAGGACAATCCCAGAAGGCTATTACAGCGGCTGATGCTGTGCTTGTTGCTTCAGGAACGGCAACTCTTGAGGTTGCCTTGTTGAAAAAACCGATGGTTATTGGATATCGCTTGATGTGGGCGACATGGCAGATTGCTAAGCACATTGTCAAACCACCTATCGGATTGCCTAATATCCTTGCGGGCGAAATGATTGTCCCAGAGTTACTCCAATATGATGCGACAGGTCAGAAGCTTGCAGATGCACTCTGGTATCAGCTCACTGATGAAAACAATCGCCGCAACCTGTATCAGCGTTTCACAGAAATACACCATTCCCTTTTGCGCAATATGGCGCAAACAAGTGCAGAAGCAATTCTTGACGTTATCCAAAATGGATGATATGCAAACACCGCCTTTGTTCCCAGGAGATTTTCCATCGACAGAAATCATTTGTGGTGTAGATGAGGCTGGCAGGGGAGCCCTTGCAGGTCCGGTCTATGCTGCTGCAGTGATATTGGATTCAGATAACCCTGTTGAAGGTTTGAAGGATTCCAAGAAATTGACCGAAAAGCAACGCGATGCGTTGGCACTGGATATCAAGATGAAGGCAAAGGCATGGACGCTGGCCTTCTGTACCGTTGAAGAAATTGACCAGCTTAATATTCTCTGGGCATCTATGTGTGCTATGAAGCGAGCTATTGAATCTTTGGTAACCAAACCGGCAGTTGCTTTGATTGATGGTAACCGGACGCCTGAAGGGCTGGTTGTTCCTGCTCAAGCTATTGTGAAAGGAGATGACAAAGTTCCGGCAATATCAGCCGCATCCATTCTGGCAAAGACCACCCGTGATGCTGTCATGTTGACATTACATGGCAGATACCCTGAATACGGATTTAACCGCCATAAAGGCTATCCAACGGCTTTCCATCTTGAGCGCTTAGCGCAGTTGGGAGCT
>CAZWTQ010000021.1:6355-8892 GCA_964636975.1 uncultured Oxalobacter sp.
TGTACATCGGCATTCCTATGCTCCAGTTCAGCAGATTTTGGAAAAACAATTTGGGAAAAAAGATTAAATTATGGATATTCCATTTTCTATTATACAAGACGATCCTGTTGATTTAAGAACCGTCCAATGGCGACAGAAGCTCCGACTATTGGTGACAGCCCCTCATCCTGATGACTTCGATGCTATCAGCATGACCCTACATCATTTGAAAAAAGCAGGGCATGAACTTTATGTAGTTGTCGCACAGACGGGTAGTGGCATCGACAAAGTCTACGGCATGGATATGTCTCAGCAGGACAGAACTATGCATCGGAATCAGGAGCAGAGGGCAAGTTTTACATTTTTTGGTTTGCCTAAAGATCATTATCGAATATTGGTTTTGGAAAATGCGTTGGATGACCAAGTCGACTACACTGAAAAAAATATCCAGACCTTTGAAACTATCGTTCTGGAAATCAGACCAGATATATTATTCATGCCACACGGCAACGACACTAACCGCGCCCATCGTGACATGTGTCGCATGATGCGTAGCATCGCACGGCGTATGACATGGCCAATTGTGCTCATGCTCAATAGCGATGCCAAAACAGTCGATATGCGGAAGGACTGTTATATGGCGTTTAATCAGGAAGAAGCTATCTGGAAAAGGCAACTGCTCCGTCATCATGATTCACAACACCAGCGTAACCTGCGTGATAGGGGATATGGTTTTGATGATAGAGTGCTGATGCTCAACGGCAGAACAGCACAAGAGCTGGGAATCGCCCAGCCCTATGCAGAATCATTTGAGATTGAAGTGTGTGATTGAGTTGGTTGAAAGATTAATTGATTGTGGTGGATAAGCCCGCATCCTGCTGACAATTGAGGTCGAAATTTCCTCAATAGATTTTGAGGTAGATGAGAGGAATTGAATACCATTCATCAACATCATCCTTTCTGCTTCGGCAACTTCATACCGACAGTTTTCTAGAGAGGCATAATGGCTATTGGGACGGCGTTCATTGCGTACTTCCGACAGTCGTTCTGGTTGGATTGTCAGACCAAACAGCTTTTGTTTTTGTGCCTGAAGGGACGGAGGCAAAACCTTGCGGTTAAAATCTTCTGGAATTAATGGGTAGTTGGCTACTTTCAGACCATATTGCATGGCAAGATATAGACTTGTCGGTGTTTTCCCGCTTCGGGATATCCCAATCAAGATGACATCCGCTTCCTCCATACTCTGTTCAGAGATGCCATCGTCGTGAGCCAATGTAAAATTAATAGCTTCCATACGGAGTTTGTATTCTTTGCTTTCCATGTTTTGATGACTCAGCCCAATTTTCTGTTTTGGGTTGATCCCCAATTCTTGTGCCAGTGGTTCCACAAAAGGTTGAATAATATCCAGATGCAAAGCCCTTGCTAATCGGATTTCGGTGACCAATTCTTGGATAACCAGCGTCGAGAACACTATCGGCGGCACACTTGTCTTGTCAAATTCAGCCTGAATCTGCATACGGGCTTTTTGTGCCTTCTTCAGGGTATCAACGAAGGGGATATAAATCCGTGAATAAGTCAGATTAAACTGGGAAAGAATGGATCGAGCTAAAGCTTCTGCGGTAATGCCAGTGCCGTCAGAAACAATATAAACTGTCCTAGAAGGGATATCCTGCTGTGTTGTCATAATAGAATCTCGGAAAAATCTAGAAATTATTGTAAAGTTAACATGAAATGATGAGAACAACACCATCAAAGCAGTACAATAAATAACAGATATCAGCCCATTAGCCATTAGATTTGAAAGATAGAATAGCGGAGTCTATGCCATAGGATTCCCGCTGATTCATTGCAGGAGAATAACATGTCAGAGACCGCATCCCATATTCAAGACAAACAGACTGCTTACGTCATTCCTTTCGATCAACTCCGAATGACAGATATGCCTCTTGTCGGAGGCAAAAATGCATCTCTTGGTGAAATGATCAGCCAGCTGTCAGGAAAAGGGATTCGTGTTCCAGAAGGTTTTGCCACAACAGCGCTTGCATTCCGCGATTTTCTATCTTCTAGTACAGATAGTGGTTCTACATTGGCAAAGCGGATTGAAGATCGTTTAGCGGGGATTAATATTGATAATATCCACGCATTAGCTGGGGCAGGGGCCGAAATTCGCCAATGGATTGCTGAAACGCCTTTACAACCTCGTCTTGAGCAGGAAATCCTTGATAATTACAACCAGATGCTCGGTAATGTTACGAATGCTGAAATTTCTGTTGCAGTCCGCTCTTCATCTACTGCGGAAGATTTGTATAACGCTTCATTTGCCGGCCAACAAGAAACCTACCTGAATATCATCGGTGCTGAAAACGTCTTGCATGCTGTCAAGCTTGTTTTTGCATCTCTTTACAGTGACAGAGTCATTTCATATCGCCAGACCCGGGGGTTTAGGCATTCAGAAGTTGCCTTGTCTGTTGGTATCCAGAGAATGATTCGTTCAGATAGAGCTGCTGCGGGCGCTATGTTCACATTGGATACAGAATCCGGTTTTCGGGAAGTCGTTT
>CAZWTQ010000021.1:8902-21237 GCA_964636975.1 uncultured Oxalobacter sp.
GTGAAACTGTTATGAAAGGGGCTGTTAATCCAGACGAATTTTATGTTCATAAGCTGATGCTGGAGCGGAATAAGAAAGCGATTATTCGACGCACTTTAGGTTCAAAACTGATTCAGGCTGTATTTTCTGACAAGTGTGATGCTGATGCTTCCGTGACAGTGATTGATGTCCCAGAAGAAAAGCGCAACCGTTTCTCGCTGTCGGATGCAGATGTCCTTGAACTGGCGAAAATTGCTGTCATCATCGAACAGCATTATGGCTGTCCTATGGATATTGAATGGGGTAAGGATGGCATTGATGGGAAACTATATATTCTACAAGCGCGTTCAGATACCACCAACTTTCCTCAGACAGGGGATGCTATTCAGGTCTTTAAACTGAAAGAAAACGGGAATGTCATCGCATCTGGGCGTGCTATCGGCCAGAAAATCGGTATCGGACGTGTCAGGGTTGTCAAAACACTAAAAGAGATGCAAAAAATTCAAGATGGGGATATTCTTGTCGCAGATATGCCGGATCCAGATTGGGAACCTGTTATGCGGAAAGCAGCAGCAATCGTTACCAATCGTGGTGGTCGAACCTGTCATGCGGCCATCATTGCCCGTGAAATTGGAGTGCCTGCTGTTGTTGGCTGTGGCAATGTCACGGAAATCCTCACAGATGGACAACTTGTCACAGTGTCCTGTGCAGAAGGAGAAAACGGTCGTGTTTATGATGGACCGATTGAAATGGAGGAATCCCGTATCACCTATGGTCGACTGCCAGTTCTTCCGGTACGACTATTTATGAATATTGGAAATCCACAATTAGCATTCAAACTTCAGGCCATTCCAAATGCAGGAGTAGGACTGGTTCGTCTGGAATTTATTATCAACGAAATCAGCATCCACCCCAATGCTATTCTTGCTTATCCGAATGTTGATTCAGATCTCAAGAACGCAATTGATTCGGTGGCAAAAGGGTATGGTTCGCCGCGAAACTATTATATCCAAAAACTGAGTGAAGGCATGGCAACTATTGGAGCCGCATTTTGGCCGAAACCGGTGATTATCCGATTATCTGACATCAAATCGAATGGCTACAGGGCACTGATGGGGGGAACTCGTTATGAACCGGAAGAAGAAAAACCGATGCTGGGCTTCCGTGGAGCTTCTCGTTATTTGGCACCGAACTTTGCTGAAGCCTTCAACATGGAATGTGAGGCTCTGAAACAGGTTCGTAACGAAATGGGACTAACTAATATCGAGTTGATGGTTCCGTTCGTTCGAACAGTCAAGCAGGCGAAGTCAGTCCTTGACCTATTGGCCGTTAACGGACTTAGTCGGGGTGAAAATGGGCTTCGTATCATCATGATGTGTGAAGTACCTTCCAATGCTATTTTGGTGGATGAGTTCCTTGAACTGTTCGATGGTTTGTCGATTGGCTCAAATGACCTGACTCAGTTGACTCTAGGACTTGACCGTGCATCTGGAATTGAACAGGTCATGTCAGACTTTGATGAACGGGATCCTGCAGTCATGGCGTTGATTACCAAAGTGATTGCAGCATGCAATGCCCAAGGCAAATATATTGGTATCTGCGGACAGGGCCCATCCGACCATCCTGATCTTGCTCTGTGGCTTATGAAAAACGGCATCGATGCCATTTCCCTGAATCCGGATGCTGTTGTGCCAACTTGGAAATTGTTAGCAAACAGCCAAATTAATTGTACTTGAGTCGGTAATAGCCTAGTAGATAACCAACTTGAAAAAGCATTGCTCATGTAATGCTTTTTCAAGGTTTTTAGAGAACAATCTGCCGATTTATCAATCGCCGTTTTTTTTGACCAGTTTGCGTCCGAGCTTTTCTTCAACAGCGATGACCTTACTCTTTAGTCGGGATTTATCGCCGGCACGATAATCGACCCGGGTCATTACGCTAATACGGTCACAGTCTTTCGCCAATGCCTTGAAACAGTCGCCGACGACTTTCATGACATCATCCCAATCACCTTCGATCGTTGTGCTCATTGCGGAAAATTGATAAGCCAGACCACTTTTATCGATGACATCCATCACTCGGGCGACATAAGGACTTAGGCTAGTGCCTTTATCATTTGGAAAAATAGCCAACTCTAACAGAACCATAGAAACCTCCAGAAATCAATTAAACATCAAGCTTCAATCACCAAACCGGCATGCCCCGGTTTCACAATATTTTCCCCGATTGTTGCCTGCATACTTGCTGTAGCAGTCTGTCCTGTACAGTGGCATGGCGCTAGGAAATCAGGATGCCATGCTTTCATGTGTTCAAAAGTGTAATTCAGGCGTTTTTCATCGGCATTTACCAGATGCATACCACCGATAATGCCATGGATTTTCTGAATACCGGAAATATGGCGTACATATTCAACTGTATTGACCAGTCCGGCATGGCAACAGCCCAGCAGAATCAGTAGCCCTTGATCGGTTTCAAACCACATAGACTGGTCATCTTCAATCAGGTCATCAATGCCACGATGGTCATCTAGGAAAAACGGACCGCCTGTATCTTCAATCAGCGTATCACGGGGTACAGGTCCCGTCATACCGACTTTAGGGGTCAGATACCGTGGACAGCACGTTTCATGAATTCTTCCTGCAGAAATCGATGACAATGCCTTGATGGAAGTTTCTGGCATTCCGATAAAACGGGGAGCTGTACCAATTTTGCAACTATAGCGATTGATGCGTAGCTGAGGACAGCAATAAATATGTGCTCTATTATTTCTGGCTAGAAAAGCCTGCAATTGTCCAGTATGGTCATAATGTCCATGGCTAAAAACTAGTTTATCTGCTGTACTTAAATCAATCCCCAAAGCATCAGCATTAGTCAGCAGAGCACCTAACTGCCCAGTATCAAATAGGATACGGTATTCATCTGTTTCAATCCAAGCTGAAAAACCATGCTCTTTTGCCAGATTTTTTGGTGCTTCATTGTCAACCAATACGGTAATCTTGACGGTTTTACTCATAAAAAAACTCCCAGATTTTTTGCTGATAAATTAGAATGGCTGTTTTTATTCGTCAATTTTTGGTATTAGTACACGGGTTTGGTGTTAATACTTGCGTACACCGTTCAGTATAAGCATTGCCATCATCTGTATAAGTTCCAGACAATTCGGCATACAAGCTATTAACCTGCCACGTTAGACCTTCACCTTTCAGTGTTGAACCAGTACTACTGGAGTGTTCAACCATGTTGAGCGTGTTGCCATGGTAAAGCAGTTCAGTCGTTTCATGCTGAGGTGGCAGGACAATAATCCGGCTACCACTGTCACATTGCCAACTCACAGCTCCTGAAGGCAACGGTTTCAGGTTCTGTGTGACATCATTGCTAGTTGTGCTACATCCAATCAGTGCCAGCAACATCGCCAAAGGCATCAAACGTTTCATAATTCTTTCCTTTATACTATAAATTTTGCTAGAACAATTAAAATAGCACCTGTGTAATCGGAATATCCATCGACAGAAGCCTTTTCACAATCTGGTTTGTGGCGGAGGCATTCCCCGAAGTGAAAATCCTGAGATCTGCAAACGCATCACCTTGAGTTTTCTGTTGAAGTAAGGCTTTATCCTGTAAGACATGCTTCAACTGGCGCGCAATAGCATCTCCCGTATCAATTACCACCAGATTAGGGTATCCTGCTTCTGCTGCCAAACGTTTAATGATATGTCGGACAAATGGATAATGCGTGCATCCTAGTACAATCGTATCAGCCTTCTTTGCTAGCAAAGGTAGCAGATAAGACCGAACAATTTGTACTGTCTTGTCAGAATTTGGGTTTTCCCGCTCAATCTGATCTGCTAGGCCAGGACATGGTTGCAGAATAAAATGTACCCTTGATTGCTCGCTCAGTAGCTGATGCAACACATGGAATTTATGGCTGGTCAAAGTTCGTACTGTTGCCATTACACCGACAATGCTCGACATCGTTTTAAAAGAAGCAGGTTTCAGCCCTGGTTCAACACCGACAATCGGTAGATTGGTATAATGCGCCCGTAGTAGATGAATGGCTGCTGCCGTTGCTGTATTGCAAGCGACCACCAGTGCCTTGGCTTTTTGTGACAGCAGAAAATCCGTAATCTTGAAAGAGCGGTCGATAATAAAAGATTCTGGTTTGTCTCCATACGGGTTGTACAGTGAATCGGCAAAATAGATTACACACTCATGTGGTAACCAGTTGCGGATATGTTGCACCACGGATAAACCGCCGATACCGGAGTCAAAAACACCGATTGGATCAGAATACCCCATGTTTGAATCCGGCTTCTTTTAATCTTTTGAAACCACAGAAATCTTGCCATTATTGCAATTTGCAATCTTAGCTTTCCATGCGGCAGGACCAGTAATGTGTAGGGAAGTCCCTAATGAATCGACAGCTACCGTTACCGGCATATCCTTAACTTCAAATTCATAAATTGCTTCCATTCCTAAATCCGCAAACGCCAATACCTTTGAAGACTTGATAGCCCGTGCAACTAGGTAAGCAGCACCACCGACAGCAATCATATAAGCGGATCGGTATTTCTTGATAGCATCAATCGCAATTGAGCCTCGTTCAGCCTTGCCGACCATCGCAATCAACCCTGTTTGTCCCAACATCATCTCAATAAACTTATCCATACGAGCCGATGTCGTTGGCCCTGCAGGGCCAACCACCTCATCTCGAACCGGATCAACGGGACCTACATAGTAAATCACTCGATTTTTAAAATCGACAGGCAGTTTTTCTCCTCTGGCAAGCATATCTTGGATCCGTTTATGTGCGGCATCGCGCCCCGTCAGCATTTTGCCGCTCAGCAGTAACGTCTGTCCAGGTTTCCAAGAGACTACATCTTCAGGGGTCAACGTATCCAGATTCACACGGGTAGATTTCTCGATATCAGGCATCCAACTGATGGCAGGCCAATCAGATAGTGCAGGAGGATCCAGATAAACCGGACCCGAACCATCCAGTACAAAATGTGCATGGCGTATCGCCGCACAGTTTGGAATGATAGCAACAGGTTTCGATGCCGCATGAGTCGGATACATATGAATCTTCACATCCAATACGGTTGTCATGCCACCAATACCTTGTGCACCGATGCCCAATGCATTGATTTTATCACATAGTTCGATACGCAAAGCTTCCACCTCATTTTTAGGACCGCGCGCTCGCAATTCCGCCATATTGATAGATTCCATTGCGGCCTTTTTCGCCATTAGAACCGCTTTTTCGGCTGTGCCACCGATACCGATACCCAGAATGCCTGGTGGGCACCAGCCGGCCCCCATATGTTTTACTGTTTCCAGTACATGCTCCACGATCGAATCAGAGGGCATCAACATTTTCAAGGAGGATTTATTTTCTGAACCACCGCCTTTTGCGCCGACTAAAACCTCAACCGTATTGCCTGGTACGATATCCATCATGATAACGGCTGGGGAATTATCCAGGGTATTTTTACGGTTGAAATGCGGATCATTTACGACTGAAGCACGCAACTTATTGTCCGGAAACGTATAGGCATGGCGCACTCCTTCATTGATGGCATCATGGATACTGCCGGTAAAACCTTCCCACCGTACATCCATCCCGACTTTTAGGAAAACATTCACTATTCCAGTGTCCTGACAGATAGGGCGTTTGCCTTCAGCACACAATCTGGAATTCATTAGAATCTGCTCAATCGCATCACGAGCAGCAGGGCTTTGCTCAATCTCATATGCTTTTGCCAAGTGATCAATATAATCTTTCGGATGGTAATAACTGATATATTGTAGTGCTGCAGCAACCGAATCGATTAGGTCGTCCTGCTTAATAATAGTTGTCATAACATTATGCCTTGGATGTCATTATTGTTTTGGTACCAGCCAGATTATCATCATACAGACTGGATAGAAAATGAAAAAGAACATTCATCATTATGGACGCAAAACAAGGTAATACCCATAAGCAACAGATATTGCTACCTTCTAAAAGCAGAAATGTTGTACCAAGGACAAAAAAGTGGCAAAAAGCAAGACAAATCTTGAAAGGATGCTATAATCTCATCCCTTGGATGGGGTCGTTTCGGAGAGATGGATGAGCGGTTTAAGTCGCACGCCTGGAAAGCGTGTATAGGTTAATAACCTATCGGGGGTTCGAATCCCCCTCTCTCCGCCAGATATCAATCCAGGAACATCCGAAAATGTCCTGGATTTTTTATTTTTCAATAACTTACATGTTTTTCATGTCCGAAGGCATCCGAAAGAAAGCAGCACTATCCAACATCTTATGATAGATGTTATGATGGGAAAAGCGAGTTAGATGATGTTATACATCATTTTTCTCATCATAAATCATGCTAAAAAGAGTATGCGAACTTACTGCATTTGAAGTTGAAAATTTCAAAACCAGAACTTGGATTGTTTGGCAAATTTAGGGATTATATGTCTGCAAGAGCGACACCAGCAGTTTTTTTCTGCGTCACAGCAGTTATTCAGCCAGAAAGAGACGAAACTATATTCTTGGCAATTATCTGAGAGTTTTTGTTGAAACAGGTACGGAATGGTACGCAAAACTAAAGGGGAAAAGAAACCGTCTAGATATTGAAGCGACTATTTTCTCATAATCCTGGGGAAAAAAGATGTCAAAAATACTGCTTCGAAAGATATCCACAAGAGTATGGAGCTAATCTAGCGATCGGTTTCGGCTACCCGAAAAAGTAGTATGATCATAGGTATTTCTTAAGATAAGATCTTTACGATTAAGTGAGCCAAAACTGTGTCATTACCATTGAAAGTATCTAACTGGGAACGTAATGCAAGCGCTGTGTACAAAATAAAAGAGTAAAAGAGCTACATCTATCTTTGCCATGGACAGTATTAAGCTCCATCTTTGTACAGCATCTTTCGTAAGCCGCATTCAGATTTCCAATATGGGTCGGACGCTAGGCAATGCATCATTTCCTAAAGCTAAATTCTGCTCGGCCTTGGTAGAATACTTTCCGTTTCCGCATTCATTATAACTACTAACATTTTGGCGATTGTTCCATAGTAATTTCTGCTATTGCTATATCACTTAGCATCTCTTGTTTCGCTTTATTGTCTGTGCTGTCAATAAACATAGAAGCGTAGATTGCTTGTACCTGTTCTTCCAAATTCTGATTTACAGCGAGCGTCTGTCTGTGCGCTGTTTTTCATGGTGGTGTTTGCTGAATGAGGTCGTCGAAATGAGCTGATATTTGGGTAATGAATTGGATGCTTGCTTTCACATTCACTAGGTGATATGGAAGAACGAAAAGACATCACTTTAGTGATGTCTTTTCGTGGTTTTCTGTGAGACCAAGACGGGGAAATAGAAATTATCCCTGCCGGCGTCTGGACTTTAATGACGTAGGTGTCCAGGACGTTGAGGACCTCTTGAGTATGGACTTCCGCGGCGATCCCAGCCTGATCTATGGTGTTGTGGTGCTTTGAGGGCAGCATGTGGCGGTTTCTTGGAGGCGTGCCTAGCCGGAGCTGGCCATCTAGCGAAAGCAGTTGCAGCAAATGCCATGAGTGCTGTTGCTAGGAGTATTTTTTTCATGGTGTGAATTCCTTCCTTAAACAAAATCAGTTAGGCGTTGTTCTTTGCCTGTTTCTGAAGTGATTTTAAACAGACTTCATCAGTAAGTATATACAGGGTGTGCTATAAAAAGTATTTGCTTTTGTCGTGAAAAGACCAAAAAACGACAGAAAACGACCATCGCCAAATAGCCCATTGGGCAGCCATAAACAGTTTGCAGATGACAGATAGTATGAAAAAAGGCACCGCTAAGTAAGCGATGCCTTTTTGATTTCATGAAACCATGAATTATTTGGCAGGTTGAGAAGCAGCTGGTTCAGGAGCCTTTACTTCTGCTTTTGAAGAAGCTTTAGCTGCTGCAGCTGGCTTTTTCCCTTGTGCCTTTTTAGCAGGCTGTTTAGCAAAAGCAGTTGCAGCAAATGCCATGAGTGCTGCTACCAAGAGAGTTTTTTTCATGATAGTGAATCCTTTAAAAAATAGTAAGGAATTTTTTTACCTACTCCTTAAAGCCGTTAAACAAAGCTCACTGAGGAGTATGTATATTGTATACAGATAGAAATTACAGATAGAAATATTTTTTGTTGTAAAAAGACTTAAAAGCAACAAAAAACATTGTTACATTGTTATGTAGAGGAGCTATGGGGAAGGAAAAATATGGGCAAAAGGCCTTTACCTTTATTTTGTAAGGGAAATCCTAATAGCAGAGATATAATAGACAGTTTCTGAGGTGTTTGGATATGAAGCTGGAACAGAAAACGGGTAATGTTTGACCGATGGGCGCCAACTTGGATATAGACTGGAAATTATTGTTGGGGGAATTGACCTATAATCCCAAGTCCCCGATGATTTTCAGCAGTGGTTTGTTCCTGTGGCTATTTGCCATCTTCTCATTGATTTATTTCTGCTTGAGGCGGACAGATACAGTCCGTATCCTGTTTGTCACGCTGTTTTCCTATTATTTCTATTACAAGAGTAGCGGTATTTATGTCGTATTACTGTTTGTGGTGTCGCTGTCTGATTTTCTGTTAGGGCGGGCGATATACCGCCAGCAGACAGTGGGAGGGGTTTGGAATAAGGACGCGAACAAATTGCAACAGCGGTTATTGCTATGCTGTTGCCTACTAGTTAATTTGGGGCTACTGGCTTATTTCAAATATACGAATTTCTTTTATGAAGTGTTCTGTCCATTATGGCATAGCAATTTCGAGCCTTTTGATATTTTTCTGCCGGTCGGTATCAGCTTCTTTACATTTCAGTCTATTAGTTATGTGGTTAATATCTATCGGGGGCAATTGAAGCCGCTAGATAGTCTGCTGGACTATGCGTTTTATGTCAGTTTTTTTCCGCAATTGGTGGCAGGGCCGATTGTAGATGCTCGGGATTTTGTGCCCCAGATTCATAAGCCACTCACGGTCACGGATGAAATGTTCGGAAAGGGAGTACTCCTGATTGTTGCGGGGCTTTTCAAAAAGGCGGTAATCAGCGATTACATCAGCGTCAATTTTGTCGAGCGTATTTTTGATGAACCAACGTTGTATTCCGGTATTGAGAATCTGCTTGGACTGTATGGATATGCCCTCCAAATTTACTGTGATTTTTCCGGTTATTCCGATATGGCAATTGGAATTGCGTTGCTGTTGGGCTTCAGGTTTCCTGACAATTTCAATTCCCCCTATAAAAGTACGTCGGTGACGGATTTTTGGCGACGCTGGCATATCAGTCTGTCGCACTGGCTTAGAGATCATCTTTATATTTCGTTGGGAGGCAATCGGCATGGCAAGGTCAGAACGTACTTCAATCTGTTCATAACGATGTTGTTAGGGGGATTTTGGCATGGTGCCAGCTGGAATTTCGTTGTGTGGGGTGCTTTGCATGGAGTAGCGTTGGGAGTTCATAAAGCTTTCCGCAGCCTCCGCGACAAGGCTCCCGGGCAACAGACAAAAGGTTTTGCCGGTGTCATTGCACGGCTGGTAACTTTTCATTTTGTAGTGTTCTGTTGGATTTTCTTCCGCAATACGTCTTTTGAACATGCTTGGCAGATGATTATGAAGATCGGCACGGAATTCAATGTGGGACTCCTTCCTCAAATTTGGAATGGCTATACATTGGTGATGTGTATGATTATCACGGGATTTGTTCTGCATTTCTTACCAGATTGTGTCACGGAGCTTTGTCAGAAAGCAGTGATCAAGTTGCCACTGGTTTTGAAGGCGGTTTTGATTACGATGGTGATTTACCTGATTATCCAGGTAAAGAGCAGTGATATTCAGCCATTCATTTATTTCCAGTTTTAACAGGAGGAAGAGGAATATGGAAAATAAAGACTTCCGTGCTTTCCTGCTGACGGTAATGGTGATTGCCATGCTGTATGGATTAAGTTGGCTACCTGAAATGAAAATCGGGGGCGTGAAGACGAGACCAGTGGACCTACTGGCGGATATCCGCTTTGGAAATAATGCTGATGACACAGTTGCCGACACTGGAGAAACACCGATAGTAGTTGCTCAGAGGGATACATATGCTATTCGAAATTATGATCTGCCGATCCAGGGTAATTTGATGCCGATTGAAGATTATTCATGGAACAAAAGCAGGCCGGATCTTTATGTTGGTCATGGTATGGCATATTTCTATGAGGCATTAGATAAGATACTTTATTTGAATCGCCCTGTCCGCGTGGCTTATTTTGGGGATTCATTTATCGAGGGTGACATCATCACACAGGATTTAAGAGCGATGCTCCAGTCCCGGTTCGGTGGGTCGGGAGTAGGCTTTGTAGATATTGCTTCTCCGACAGCAGAGTTCAGGGTTTCTGTTCGAACAATATCTAGGGGTTGGGTATCATTTGCTGTGGCGGATAAAGCAAGATTTGATACGAGCCGCCAAGGAATCAATGAGCGTTATTTTGTTCCGCATGGCAATGGGCAGGTGATATTGGAAGGTAATGGTGCGATGAAAGCGATGCATCAGGATGCTTGGGATGTCACAACATTGTATTTTCGTGTACCGAACAGAGTCGTCGTGACAGGTCAACTGGATAATGGAATATTTCAGACATTTTCCGTTAGTGGGTCTTCAGCAGTTCAACAGATTCAGATGATAGGGAGAGCAGGAAAAGCATCTTGGTCAGTGCCTGATAGTGCAGGGGATTTCTTCGGGGTTGCTCTAGAATCCCATCAGGGTATCACAGTGGATAATTTTTCGATGCGCGGCAATAACGGGATGACTTTAGCGAAAGTTCCGACAAATACGTTGGCGCAGTTTGCTGGTATTCGACCTTATGATTTGATTGTTTTGCAGTTCGGGTTAAATGTTGCTGATAACAGGCAAAACGATTATTCAGGGTACGAAAAGGAAATGGAGGCGGTTATTCGAAAACTGGCGAAAGTGTTTCAGAAAGCATCTATCCTGATTGTCGGAGTCAGTGACCGCGGTGAACGGAAAAACGGCAATATCATCACGATGGAAGGTATCAAGACATTAGGTCGTTATCAGCAACAGATGGCATTCAAGACAGGATGTGCTTTCTGGAATCTTTATCAAGGGATGGGCGGCCTAGGCAGTATTGTAAAGATGGCAGATGCTAAACCAGCGATGGCGAACAAGGATTACACCCATATCAATTCAAGAGGAGGACAATTTATTGCGCGACGACTCTTTGATGCCTTGATGTATGGTTATGATGAAAGGAAAAGGAAAAATAAATGATGGTATTCAAGTTATTGAGACTGTCAGGGATTTTGATATCGGTGGGAGTATTCCTAATAGGATGCATGCCCACCAAACCTGTATCAACTAATCCACCGAAATCACTACCCCAATTACAACTACCTAGAGATACGACGCCTGAACGACTGCTGGTCAGAATGGGGTTCAGGAATACTCGCAAGAACAGGATTTACAATGCCAAAAGTCTGAATGGTTTTTTCCAAAAGATTGATGATCGTGCAAATAGACAGGTTCGTATTGTCCAGATTGGCGATTCCCATGTGAGAGGGCATAGGTTCCCTGCAGCGTTACGTCAGAAATTGACGGACAGATGGGGAAGTCGTGCGATGGTGGACAAAACCATCAATTACTACACAACAGCCATAGCAGAAGAAACCGGTGAGAATGGTTTTATTTTTCATGCCATGGGCAAAAATGGTTGCACAATCGCTTATTATCTGAATGAAAGTAAAATGGACGAAATTGCCCGGCTTCAACCAGACCTGATCATTATATCAGTTGGGACTAACGAAAGCCATGCCAAAAGTTATGCCAAATTTGATCCAGTGACATACCGTGAAAAACTGGATATGTTTATTGCAGGGATGCGGTCACGGCTTGTAGCAGATGGAAGGGATGTTGCTTTCCTGCTGACAACACCGCCATGCAGTTATATTTCCAGAACGGAAACGGTGGAATATGTTGACGATGAAGGTAAAGTTCAGATTGATAGTGTCAAGATAAAAGAGCCTAATTCGGTCACAGCTGATGTCGCTGTTTTTCAAGCAAGGTATGGTGCAGGAAACAATATTGCAGTTTGGAATCTCTACGATATAGTAGGAGGGCAGACAAGTGCTTGTACCAATTGGAAGGAGGGGGGACTCATGGCAAAAGATGATGTCCACTATACGAAAAAAGCTTATACCCTTCAGGGAGAGCTATTAGGGCAGGCCATTTTGAATGCTTATGACAGTTACCGGAAAACAAAAAACAAAAGTCAAGTCCGATATCGGTAAGGTGAACATGAACGGAAGCCTCTGTTGTTTTTGTGGGGGATTTGCAAAAAACATTAAAA
>CAZWTQ010000022.1:0-1317 GCA_964636975.1 uncultured Oxalobacter sp.
GTCAATGTTATCCAACATGACCTTGAACATGGACTGCCATATTTCCAGAACAATATGTTTGATACAGTTTTCTGCCTGCTTGCGTTGCAGATGTTAAAAAATGTCGAGCCTTTGATGAAAGAAATCGCTCGTGTTGGTAAAGAGGCCGTTGTTAGTTTCCCGAATTTCGCCTATTGGCGTAATCTTGAAACGTTGACCAAAAACTGCCATATGCCGATTTCAGAAGAGTTGCCTTACGAATGGTACAACTCGCCGAATCTGCGGTTTGCAACGATGCATGATTTTGAAGACCTGATCGACCGAGTCGGTTTTGAAATACTTGACCGTGTTGTACTGCATGAAGGTGAGGTCATTGTTGATAATCCTTACCGAAATGGTAGTCTTGCTGTTTATAGGTTGCAGAAAAAACTGCAGCTTTCCCTGGATAATGACGGATTCTAGCAAATGGAAAGCATTACTTGATCCATGCCTGTTGGCATGTGTCTTTCTGGGTTTTTCTTCCGGTCTACCACTTTTTATCCTATTGACATTGGTTCAGGCATGGCTGACTGATTCCGGTCTGAACGTTAAGGCTCTTGGGCTTTTTGCCCTTGTCATGTTCCCTTATACCTGGAAATTTTTGTGGGCACCTTTGATGGATCGTTATTCCATTACCCGCTTGGGCAGACGACGTGGTTGGATGGCGGTGACACAGTCTGCACTTTTTGTTGCAGTAGGATTGTTGGGTATGCTGAATCCCAAAGAACAGATGGTCTGGATATGGGTATTGGCTGCTGTTATTGCTTTTCTTTCTGCTAGCCAAGATATCGTTATTGATGCTTTCCGTCGGGAGTCCTTGCCTGATGAAGAGCAGGGATTGGGCAGTGCTATCCATGTCAATGCTTACCGTGTAGCAGGGATGGTACCCGGTGCCCTCTCTTTGATTTTGGCCGATATGATGAGCTGGCAGATTGTTTTCTGGATTACGGCAGCATTTATGTTACCAGGGCTTGCCTGTACACTTTTTGTCAATGAATCGAAAGTACAGGGCGGCACTCCACGCACTATTCGTGATGCTGTTGTTCTGCCGTTCACGGAATTCATCAAACGGGATGGCTGGAAAAAAGCCATATTCATCTTACTGTTCATTTTTCTCTATAAACTCGGAGATAGCTTAGCGACGGCTTTGTCTATCAAGTTTTACCTTGACATGGGGTTTTCAATGACCCAGATAGGGGTTATTGCCAAAACAACCGGTTTTTGGGCGAGTATTGCCGGAGCATTGCTTGGTGGTGTCTGGATTATTGGATTGGGCATTAACAGAGGACTTTGGATATT
>CAZWTQ010000022.1:1327-2283 GCA_964636975.1 uncultured Oxalobacter sp.
TTGGTGCTTTGCAGGCAATGGCAATTTTGGGGTTTTCATGGCTTGCTAAAAGTACTGCAGATTCTATTCTTCTGGCATTTGTCATTGGTGCAGAGGCGTTTGGGACAGGGCTTGGAACAGCAGCTTTTGTTGCTTATATTGCCAAGACAACGGATCCACGCTACACGGCAACCCAGTTTGCGCTTTTTACCAGTCTGGCAGCAGTTCCGAGAACATTTATCAATGCCTCTGCAGGCTATATTATTGACTGCACTGGTTGGTTTATGTTTTTCAATCTTTGTTTTCTGTTGGCGACTCCCGGTATGTTGCTTTTGCCGAAGATAGCTCCTTGGAATGGGAAATAAAATACTGTTCTGGATAGTAAAGGGCTAGAATAAGACTGTTATTGATTATTGGCATTTAAGATATCAACATGAATGCATTAAGTGAAGAGTTCATTCGTTTTTCCCTTGACTGCAACGTCTTACGTTTTGGTGAGTTTATTACCAAGGCAGGACGTAAGTCTCCTTATTTCTTCGATGCAGGGCTTTTCAATGATGGGCGTTCTTTAATGGTGCTGGCAGACTATTATGCTGAAACCCTGTTGCAGTCTGGTTTGGAATTTGACATGTTGTTCGGTCCTGCCTATAAAGGTATTCCATTGGTTGCTTCGGTTGCTGTTGCACTGGCAAAGAGAGGTCATAATGTGCCTTTTGCCTATAATCGCAAAGAAGCCAAAGATCATGGGGAAGGAGGCATCATGGTCGGTGCTCCCCTTAAAGGCAGGGTTGTCATCATTGATGATGTGATTACAGCCGGCACATCTATTAATGAATCTGTCGATATCATTACTCGTGCTGGAGCGGCACCAAGTATTGTTCTAATCGCTTTGGATCGTATGGAACGTGCGGGCAAGGAGGGGGAGTGTTTGGAACTTTCTGCCGTTCAGACAATCCGGAAAAAATATGGAATGCCAG
>CAZWTQ010000022.1:2293-8854 GCA_964636975.1 uncultured Oxalobacter sp.
CGATTGCTAATCTGATTGATTTGATGGATTATCTTGGCAAGGTTGGATCGGGCGGTGAACTATTTGAATACCGGCAGGCAGTCAAGGCCTACCGTGATAGATATGGTGCAAAATAATTCTTCTTTCAATTTGGCGTACCATTCTTTTGAGGACGAGACTTGTTATTGTATTGGTTTGGTCTGTTTTTAGAATTCACCGTCTAGAACAGATGGGACAGTCTGGATTTCGGTCGATTTTCAATTTTGTCCATTCCATTTTAAGTGCATCAAGTAGCAGGAGTGTGCCGGTCAGTGTCTGTCCGATGCCGACAACAGTTTTAAGAGCCTCCGCCGCTTGAACAACGCCAATCAGACCAACGGCGGGAGCGAAAACGCCGACCTGTGCTGCTTTAATGTCTTCAAAAGTCATATCTTCCGGATAAAGACAGGCATAACACGGACTGTTTTCCTGGCGAGGGTCATAAACAGAAATCTGTCCATCAAAAGCGACTACAGCGCCATAAACTAGCGGTTTGCCAAGAGTCACGCAGGTTCGGTTGATTGCCATACGGATGGAAAAGTTATCTGTACAATCAAGCACTACATCTACATTTTTAACTAGTCCTGGCAAGGTTTCTTCAGTTAAGTGAGTAATGATAGTTCTGATATCAATGGTGGGATTGATGCCATTAAGCGTTTGTTTGGCAGACTCTGCTTTGGACATGCCGATGCGTTCCATGGAATGAATGACTTGACGTTGAAGATTGTGCAGCTCTACTTCGTCATCATCAACGATGGTAATTTTACCCATACCACTGGATGCTAGATAGACAAGCGCAGCAGAACCCAAACCTCCTGCACCAATTACCAGTGCAGATGATTGGACAATTCTTTCCTGTCCCGCTTCACCAAGATCCTTCAGTAGGATATGGCGAGAATAGCGTTTTTTTTGTTCTTCATTCATGAATTTTTCCTGATAGGTTTATTTTTTAACCTCTTCAGTAACAGACTTATCAGTTTTCAATTTTTTCTGGGTTTTTGACAGCTTGATGGGTTTGCCCTTCAGGTAGTTAAGTGCCTGCCTGAGTTGGAAGTCTTTGGCAGTGCCATACTCAATTGGTTTGTAATTCTTCACGGTCTTAAGCAGTTTGCTTTCTTCTTCCGCATCCAGTTCCTTACTTTTCACTTCACCTTCATTGCTCAAGTGTTTGTCTAGGTCTGCTTCACGGATGCGCAGGTCATTGATACCATTTCCAGTTGCAGTTTCATCAATCAGCAGATCAGGGACAATACCTTTTGCTTGGATAGAACGACCGTTAGGCGTGTAGTAACGGGCAGTGGTCAATTTCAAGGCAGTTTCTTCGGTCAGCTGATGGATCGTCTGAACGGAACCTTTACCGAATGTTTGGGAGCCCATGATAATTGCACGTTTATGGTCTTGCAGGGCACCTGCAACGATTTCAGAAGCAGAAGCGGAACCAGTATTGACAAGAACGACCATAGGCACTTTCTTGATGGCGGCAGGTAGTTTTGCCAATGGATCTAGGGAGATTCTTGGTGTGTAGTATTCAGGGCGTGCATAGAATTCCATTTTAGATTCTGGCAATTGTCCGTTGGTGGAAACGACGAGAGCCTCTGGAGGCAAAAATGCTGCTGCAACACCAATTGCCCCAGGCAGAAGACCGCCAGGGTCATTCCTTAAATCGAGTACGATACCTTTAATATGGGAATTCTTGGTATAAAGTTTCTTGATATGTTCAGCCATATCTTCAACGGTCGGATCTTGGAATTGGACGATACGCAACCAGATATATCCGGGTTCAATCATTTTGGACTTGACGCTTCTGATCGTAATCATGTCTCGGGTCAATGTCAGAACAATAGGACGCAGAACACCTTTACGGGCGATTGTAATGGTGATTTTTGTGCCGGGGTCACCACGCATTTTTTTGACTGCTTGGGTTAGGGTCATGCCTTTAACAGAAGTACTGTCAAGTTTTGTGATGAGATCTCCGGGTCGGATGCCGGCTTTGTAGGCTGGAGTGTCTTCAATTGGAGAAATGACTTTGACAAAACCGTCTTCCATGCCGACTTCCATGCCAAGACCGCCAAATTTTCCAGAAGTTCCCTCTTTGAGCTCTTTGAGTTCTTCCTTATCCAGGTAGGAAGAATGTGGATCAAGCGAAGAAACCATACCTGCAATGGCTTCTTTCAGTAATTTACGATCATCAATGGGTTCAACATAGTCTGATTTGATGATACCGAAAATATCAGAAAGTTGACGAAGTTCTTCAACGGGCAGGTTGGATTGCTGTTTCTGTGCCATAGCAGTGCTAAAGGCGCCAACAATGATACCAACAGCGAAAATCAGGAAATTTCGTAATTTGTTTCCCATGTTTGAGTCACCTATTTAAATCTGGAATGGATAGTTCTGTCAGGGATGTAGCGAGGGAAGATTATACCCTTGTCTTTCAGGAGCTTGATAGGTCTTGGAAAAGTCTGCTGTCAATTCAACTTATCAGTTTCTAAAACTACCTTGCAGGATGACTGCTTTGGTAGCGGCTGCAATTTTTTCAGGATCACCAAGATAGTAGTGGCGGATTGGTATTAGGTTGCTATCCAGTTCGTAGACTAATGGTTGCCCTGTCGGAATGTTGAGCAAGGCGATGTCTTTATCACTGATGCCATCTAGTTCCTTGATAAGAGCTCGCAGGCTGTTGCCATGGGCTGCGATCAGGATAGTCTTGCCTTTATGCAGTTTAGGTACGATGACTTCATCCCAGAACCCCTTTACTCTTGCAACAGTATCTTTAAGACTTTCCGTCAGTGGAATCTGGCCTTTTTTCAGACCTGCATAGGCAGGATTCCTGTACGATGTTCGTGAGTCATTTTCGGGAAGAGGTTCAGCTGCTGTTTCGTAGCTCCTACGCAACAGATGGACTTGGTGTTCCCCTAGCTTTTTTGCAGTTTCAGCTTTGTTCAGCCCTTGCAGGGCGCCATAATGGCGTTCATTCAGACGCCAGTCACAGACGGTAGGAGTCCACATGGCATCCATCTCGTCCAAGACAATCCACAAGGTACGGATAGCTCTTTTTAGCACGGAAGTATAGGCGATATCAAACCGAAAGCCAGCTTCACGCAGAATGTTGCCCGCCATCGCGGCTTCCTGCCGCCCTTTTTCGGTCAAGTCTACATCAGTCCAGCCAGTAAAGCGGTTTTCAAAATTCCAGGTGGACTGCCCATGACGCATGAAAACAATTTTATGCATAATCGGAAGACGAGATGAGTTATCCCAATATTTTGCGGTTTTCTATTTTATAATGTATTTCGTTTTTAATCTTGAACTTTAAGCAGGATAATTCCGTGAATTTCATCAGAGACAACATTTTTCTTATCGGTGTCGTGGCTTATTGTATCGGTGCGTTGGCTTGGCCTTATATCCGTACAACTGCGAAAGTGAACAATTCTGAAGCGACAACCCTTATCAATAAAGGAAAAACGACTATCCTTGATATCCGCACCAGAAAAGAATATCAGTCTGGGCATTTATTGAATGCTGTGTCTATGCCATTTTTTAGTCTGAAGGAACAATTAGGACAACTTGAAGAATCTTTCAAGAAACAGCCGGTTCTACTGATTGACCATGAAGGTAAAGATTCTGTCGCAGCCGCAAAAATTCTGAAAGAAAACGGATTTACCAAAATCAATATCCTAAAAGGTGGTATGGCATCTTGGAACAAAGAGGGCTTGCCAACAACTAAATAACCGTCAAGAGATTGGGATGACTGCAAAAGTTACTATGTACAGCACTACGATATGCCCTTATTGCAAAATGGCAGAGCGGTTGCTTGTAGCTCGTGGAGCGGAAAATATCAAGAAAATTCTGATTGATGGTGATGAAGCTTTGCGCATGGAAATGATTGAAAAAACTAGCCGACGTACGGTTCCTCAAATTTTTATTGGAGAAACACATGTCGGTGGTTTTGAAGACCTTTCTGCTTTGGACAAAGCAGGAGGTCTGATACCGCTGTTGCGGTCAGTCTGATTTTTGAATTTTATGGAGTAATTGTAATTATGGCCGAAGAAACAAAACAGCCTGTTTTCCAGATTCAAAGCGTTTATCTGAAAGACATGTCTCTTGAACAGCCGAATTCCCCTCAAATTTTTTTGGAAAAAGAAGCGCCAGGCTTTGATGTTTCCATCAATGTCGGCTATAACGAACTGGGCAACAATTTCTATGAAGTGGCAGTGACGGCAACAGTGACAGCAAAGATTGGCGAAAAGGTGGCTTATCTCGTTGAGGGTAAACAGAGTGGTATCTTCAATATCCAGGGTATTCCTGCTGAAGCCATGGATTCTGTCCTTGGCGTTAACTGTCCAACTATTATTTACCCCTATCTGCGAGCGAATATTGCCGATACCATCATCAGAGCAGGTTTCCCACCAATTCATCTGGCGGAAATTAATTTCGAAGCTCATTATCATGAACGTGCTCGGAAAAATGCTGTTCAGGCGGATGCTCCTGCTACTACTCAGTAACCAAAGTTTTTTCATAAAATGAATATTGCTATTCTTGGTGCGGGAGCTTGGGGAACTGCTATGGCAGTCAGCTTGGCAGGTCGTCATCAGGTATTACTCTGGGGACGAGAAACCGAACAAGTTATCGAAGCAGAAAGAAACCGTATGAACAATATGGGACTGCCCGGCGTGCAGTTGCCGGATGCTTTGCATCTAACAGAGCATTTTGGCAAAGCGGTCAATCATGGTGCCGGTTTCACAGGGTTGGTGATTGTAGCAACTTCTATTGCCGGACTACGTTCCGTGCTGACTCAGCTCAGAGAATATCCTGTCAGGAATGTCATCTGGCTCTGTAAAGGGTTCGAACGGGATACAGGTCTGTTACCAAGTCAGGTTGCCAAAGAAGTTATTAATAGTGAAGGAATTCATGTCGGTGTGCTGTCAGGCCCTTCTTTTGCCCAGGAAGTGGCGGCAGGATTGCCTTGTGCATTGACTATCGCATCCCAATCTGAAGTCTTGCAAGATATTGTCGTTGATGCAATGAATGTCGGTATGATGCGTATCTATTCCAGCGATGATATCATTGGTGTAGAAGTTGGTGGCGCATTGAAGAATATCCTTGCTGTGGCAACAGGTATTGCTGATGGTCTGTCAATGGGGTTAAATGCACGTGCAGCATTGATAACTAGGGGATTGGCAGAAATTACCCGGATGGGGATTGCTCTGGGTGGCAGGCTGGAAACATTCATGGGGCTGACGGGTGTCGGAGATTTAATTCTGACTTGCACAGGGGACTTGTCCCGCAACCGAAGGGTTGGTCTTGGGTTGGCAAAAGGTAAAACATTGGCGGAAGTGGTAGCAGAATTGGGACATGTTGCTGAAGGAGTTAATTGTGCACATACGGTGCGCGAACTTGCCCGGAAAATGGATGTTGAAATGCCATTAACCTATGCTGTTGCCAGCGTGTTGTTTGATGGGGTCTCTGTCAAGGAAGCCGTTACGCAGCTGATGTCACGTCATGTTCGTGATGAGAATGATGTGCTTTACCGTCAGTTCCGTTAGGGGCTGACGGGATTGAAAAGATGTTTACATGCCATGTCAGATATTTTCCGTTCAATGGGTGTATTCTTCTCCAAAGACCTCTTTCCACAGCTTTTTGATTTCTTCTGTCTCACCTTCAATAGAATCCAATGCGATTTTTGCCTCATTGGCACCTTGCATCCGAATTTCATGTTGCAGCCGTCTGAAATGACGGTAAATGGCTGCGACAGTTTCTCCAGAGACTTGGGAGAACAGTCCCAGTTTTTCACACATCTTCAACAGGGCAATATTACCCAAATTGCCGGTGAGTTCTGGATATTTAAGTGAATGTTCAAGAACCAGATACTGCACAATGAATTCGATGTCCATCATGCCACCGACATCATGTTTGATATCAAAAAGGGATGAATGGTTTGGATGGGCATCAAAAATGCGTTTGCGCATTTTGATGACTTCGGTCTTCAGTTTTTTGGGATCGCGTTTCTGCCTCAAGATCCGATTGCGTAATGCTTCAAATCGTTTGCCGATAGTAGTATCTCCACAGCAGAAGCGGGCGCGAGTCAGCGCTTGGTGTTCCCATGACCATGCTGATTTTTTCTGATAATGCTCAAAGGAATCGAAGCTGGAAACGAGTAATCCACTTGCACCGTCTGGGCGTAAGGCGATGTCGATGTCGAACAAGGTTCCTGCAGATGTCGAACTGGTCATCCATGTGATGAAACGCTGAGCCAAGCGTACATACAGTATAGGAGCTTCCTGGTCATCATCATCGTAAAGAAAGATGATGTCGAGGTCAGATGCATAGCCCAATTCTTTTCCCCCGAGTTTGCCATAAGCGATGATGGCAAATTTGGGATCTTCTCGATGACGCTTTGGCATGGAAAGCCAGACTTCACGTAATGTAGCCTCTGCTATGATGTCGGCAAGTCGGGAGAGGTCATCCGCCAGTTCTTCCACTGTTAACTCCCCTCCAAGATCCTGCGCCAATAGCCGGAACTGTTGAGCATGGTGGGTTTCCCGCAAG
>CAZWTQ010000022.1:8864-20706 GCA_964636975.1 uncultured Oxalobacter sp.
GCAAGGTATCCATCAACTGTTCCGTATCACCACGTTGGGATTCAAGCTGGGTGTTGAGATCTTTGGTGAATACATTCCAGTCAGGACGTTCCATCAATGTACGAGCATCCAGCAGTTCATCCAACAGGATAGGATGGCGGGTTAAGTATTGTGCCGCCCAATCACTGGTATCAAGCATATGCATCAATCGGGAGGTTGCAACAGGGTATTCTATCAGTAGGGACAGATAGGAAGTTCTTCTTGCGATACTTTCAAGGAAATCAAGCAACCTCCCCAGCGTTACTAGAGGCCGATGTGCATATTCAAGAATACCGGCCAGCACCGAGTTGATCAGTGCGGTCATTTTTTCGCTGTTGGTCTCAGACAGTGCTTGGATGCGATGGGATCTCCAGAAAGCCTGAAGGCGCTTGGCAGCAGTTTCTGCTTCAGGGAATTTCATGGATTCAAATTTTGTGCACAGAATATTCAACAGATCTTCGTCGTTTTGAGTGGAAATCAGCGAAGGAATGACGATTTTGTCTGGATCCTGGGGTTCTGGCTTTTCCCCAAAGATGGTATCAAATTGTTCTGAGACAAAGTCACGATGTTTCTTGACGGTATCCATCAATTCATCCACAGAGGTCATGCCGGCAGCTTGGGCAATGATCAAGCGGTCATCGTTGTTTGGTATGGAATGAGTCTGGGCATCTTCAAGGTATTGGATACGGTGTTCGATGTCCCGCAGAAAAGTATAGGATACCAATAGGCGGTTGGCTATTTTCTCTTCCATCAACCGTTTTTCAGCAAGGGTGCGTAGAATATTTCGGGTGGATCTATCTTGAAGAGCAGGTTCTCTTCCTCCCCGGATAAGTTGGAACATTTGTGCCAGAAATTCAATCTCACGGATACCTCCTCTGCCAAGTTTTACGTCATCGCTACGTTCAGGATGTATCCTTTCCCTGCGGATAACATCGGCACGGATCTGCTGGTGTAGATTGCGGATGGATTCAATGACACTGAAATCAAGGTATTTTCTATAAATGAAAGGGAAAACAATAGTTCGCAAGACAGCGATATCTTCAGGATTTCCCGTGATGGCACGAGCTTTAATCCATGCATAGCGTTCCCATTCACGCCCCTGAACAATGAAATATTGTTCAATCATGCTAAAGCTAGTTGCAAGTGGACCAGAGTTTCCGTTTGGTCGTAAAGCCATATCAACACGGAAAATGAAACCGTCTTCTGCAATTTCAGAAATGGCGGCAATAAGACGTCTACCCAGGCGGATGAAAAATTCCTGGTTTGATAGTAGGCGTTGACGGCCTTCACGGGTAGGGACTGTCTCCCCGTTTTCTGGGTAAGCAAAGATAAGGTCGATATCGGATGATACGTTAAGCTCGCGTCCCCCAAGTTTACCCATTCCTAATACAATCAATTTTTGCTGTTTGCCTGACTGTGCTCCAACTGGCATGCCATGGGAGTCCATTATTTCCCCATATAATGCATCGAGCAATGTCTGAATAGTGAATTCTGCAAATTGGGTCATGGTTTCAACAACTTCTGTCAAATCAGCCTTTCCGGAGAGATCTCTGCTGATGATGGCACAGATAATCAGATTACGCAGTCTGCGCATCGCTTGTTGTAGTGGATAACCAGAAGACATTTCTTGCTTGAGTAGGATAGAAAAATCCATTTTTGTCAAGTCTTTTGGGATAATGTTATCAAGTTGCTGTTGGCGTTTTTCATGGTCTCCATTCAACCAGTTTTGATAAAAACGGGAAGCCTGCTTCGCAGAAATTAGTGATGGTCTATTCATGTGTAAGAAAGCGTAACGGTTGTTTTTTTACAAGCATAGCAGATGCTATTCTTTTCAGTCGGTTAAAATTAGCCGGCATCATAGTATTTTATGCTCTGCAAACTACTTGAAATTTAGTGGCATAGCAAAATTCGCTGCGAGAAAAGCAGTAATTTGATGAATGGGAAGTGTCTATGACGCCTTCGGATGAAGGAGGTAGGGATATTTTTTTTCGTAAGCACAGAAAGCTGGCGTGGTTTGGATGCGGTATTATTGGCACGCTATTAGTTCTTTGTCTTGGATTGGTAGCGATAGCCTGCATCCTGATGTCGAACATCGGGCATTATCATCAGAATATCGAAGAAGTGGCAAGCAAAGCCATTAGGCGTCCTGTCCGCTTTGATCATATCCAGTCTTATTGGTATGGTTTGAATCCTGCCGTTTCCCTTGAACATCTTACTATCACTGATGAGTCTGGTAAGCCTCAGCTGAAATTGAAAAGCGTTGATGTAGTTGTATCTTGGCAATCACTCTTGGCAATGGAAATTCGTCTTGCCTGTCTACAGGTCAATCATCCAGATCTGAATATTTACCGTGATGCGCAGGGACGTTTTTATGTAGCTGGGATTTTTATTGATCCAAATGATAGAAAGAACAGTGGCTTCAGTGAATGGTTGATGAAGTTGCCGGAAATTACCATAAGTGATGGTCGTTTACATTGGCGAGATGATGTTCAAAAGGGAATTGTACTAGATATCCAGGGTATTGCAGGATCGTTGGAAAACCATGGCACAGATCATGATTTTGTCATCCGTGCAAAACCAAATCTGCCCGAGACAGAAACTCTAGAAATGAAAGGTTCTTTCTCCATGCTGTCTGGTCAGAAAGAACCTGATGCCATATCGGTCGAAATAGATCGCTTGGATATGGACACATTATCTGCATTGATACCGTTCTTACCAGTCGATGACAACCTATGTAATCAGTTGCAGAGGTATCAATTTTCAGGAAAGCTTTCTGACGTCGCCATACAATGGCATCGTCAGAAATTACCTGCGTGGTCCATTAAAGGATCCTTCAACAATTTGACGCTGAAAGAAAAAACGGATGCAAAACGGCTAGAGATCGACCATTTGCTACCATCAGGATTGGGGGTTGCTGGATTGACGGGTAAAGTAACCGCCAGTTCTCAGGGAGGTTCTTTGTCTTTAGATTCAACCAAGACGGCTGTATTGTTGCCGGTTTATCCCGCAAAATCTCCTCAGATATTCGATGAATTAAAAGCAGACCTTGACTGGAGCCAGTCGGAAAAAGATGGTTTTGTACTGGATATCCATGAAGCGACTTTTCGGCAAAAAGCTGTCACAGGCAAAGTTTCCGGACAATATACCCGTCACACAATAGCAGATAGTGGTGACACAGGATCATTAGACCTGATTGCAGAAGTGAATAATCTGGCGATTGCCGATGTGAAACATTATATCCCGTTACAGACACCAAAAGCCTTGGCGAAGTGGTTGGCTACTGCCTTGAAAACCGGAACGATCAGTAAGGCTGTAGCACACATCAAGGGAAAAATCGATGGAATTCCTTACCCTGATGGGGAAGGCATTTTTGATATTAAAGCAAAATTGGTTGATGTATCGATGAACTATACCCCATTCAGCCGCTCATTAGATGGAAAACGACCTCTCTGGCCAGACCTTGAGCATATTCATGGAGAATTCCGTATGGAGGGTAAAGCTATTACCATCCATGCCGATTCAGCAACTACTAAAGGAGCAAACCTCCGTAATGTGGATGTGGTAATTCCAGATACACTTAATGGTCCTCCAACATTGGAAATCAAGGGGTATGCTGATGGTCCTATGAAAAAACAGCTTGATTTCGTCAATGCATCACCAGTTTATGAAATGATTGGACATTTGACAGAAAATACTATTGCATCGGGTGACGGCAGCGTCGATATCAAAATCCATCTTCCCCTGAAAAACCTGAAAAAGACTATTGTGGATGGCCATCTCAAGTTTCAGGGTAATGATATCATCTTGTTAGAAGACTTGCCTGTCGTAACAGGTATTCGAGGAAAATTGCATTTCACCCACCAAGGATTCATGCTGTCGGATGTTAACGGCTATTTTCTGCATGAACCAGTCTCCATTAATGGTGGAACAGTCAAGGGGGACACTTTCCATGTCAAGGTAAAAGGTATTCTGAGCAGCAGAGGAGTCCATAAAACCTATACATCTGGTGTCATGAAACATCTGGCGGGGCTGATGACAGGATATGCTCCATTTACAGTCGATATTAAAAAGGGCAATATTCTAGTTTCAACAAATTTGAAGGGGATTGGACTCAATTTGCCGGCGCCTCTGGGAAAATATGCTGGTACAGCAGTACCATTACGGGTGCGCTTGAAGGATATACCTTCAAAAGGAAAGACCAAGTATGATGAACTGTCAGTCAGTTATGGTGAAGGCAAAATAGCCAAATATTTCCGCACCAAAATAGGGCATGACCATTATTGGCGAGTGACGCAGGGTGGTTTTGGCATCAACCGCCCAATTATTGCCGAAGAAGGTCTGATGGTGAATGCGGATATCCATTATTTTGATCTGAATGAATGGATTGACTTCATTGCTGGCTTCTATACTAGTGCAGGTTCGTCGGCATCAGGTAAAAAATCATCTGGGATTGGTTTGATTCAATATCTTGAGCCTCATTGGTTTAACATAAAAGCCGATACATTTGATGCTTTCGGTATTCGTGCAAAGCAGGTTATGGTAGATGGTTCCCGGCATCATGGACGTTGGGAAATTGATGCATCTGCAGATGTATTGGATGGGCATATTGTCTATATTGAAAATAATGCCGCCTATCCGCATGGTTACCTGCAGGCAAAATTGAAAAACTTTGATGTTCCTTGGAAATCCATCAAGTCACATAACGATGCTTCAGGTAAGACGGCGACATACAGTGGTGCATTGCCCTCAATGGACATAGAAACAGAAAACCTGGGATTGCTTGACCGCCATGATTTAGGTGATGCTGTGTTGAAAGCGGAAAGTATCATCGGACAGTTACACGGTAGCGAATGGCAGATCAATCAGTTACGCATCAGTAATGAAGACGCATTTATCGAAGCGACTGGTAAATGGACTGCTTTACCTGGGGAAGCTTCAAAGACGCAACTTGATTTCCAATTGAGCGTTTCTAATGAAGGTAATTTGCTGAAACGGCTCCTGTTCGATGGATTACTGAAAGGAGGCGTTGCTATGTATAAGGGCAATATTTGCTGGAAGGGGTTACCATTCGTGCCAGATTTCAGCTCGATGTCAGGCAGGATATCATCCAATCATACCAATGGAGAGTTCCTGAAAATCAAATCGGGTGCGGCCAAACTGTTAGGTATCCTCAGTCTACAATCTTTGCCCCGTCGTATCAATATGGATTTCAGGGATATTGTGGCAGAAGGTTTTTTCTATGACAGTATTGCTGGAGATTACATTGTCTCCGATGGCGTTATAAAAACCGATAACCTCCAGATCGTTGGATTACCGGCAGAAGTGGGTTTGAAAGGTAGTATCAATATTGTCGAGATGACACAAGATTTGACAGTTAATGTCAAACCGGAAATCGATGTCGGTGGTGTATCGATTGCTATGGGATTGCTCAATCCACTTGTCGGTGTTGGCACATTCTTTGCGCATACTTTGGCAAGAGAATCGTTGAAGCAGGGATTTACGTATCACTACCATATTACAGGTGATTGGGAAAATCCTGTTGTTGAGATAATAGATAAGGAAAAAGTTGGATCAGAAAGAAATAATTCTGCTGATTGGACGGAGTAAGGAGGGCAGAGATGATAAAAGTTGCCGCAGTTCAGATGGTGTCCACATCGGTCGCCAAAGAAAACAAAGATACGGCTGCACGGTTGATCGCGGAAGCTACAGAAAAGGGGGCTAAATTGGTGTTGCTACCAGAATATTGGTCAGGCATCGGGCGAAAGGATATTGAGAAGCTGGATGATGCAGAGCCTTATGGTAAAGGGCCTATACAGGACTTTATGGCAGAAACTGCACGGAAATATAGAATTTGGTTGATTGGTGGCACACTTTCGCTGGTTTCTTCGGAACCTGGTAAAGTATTGAACACGACCTTGGTTTACAATCCTGAAGGCATTAATATTGCCCGGTACGATAAAATTCATTTGTTCGGGTTTTCTACAGAACGTGAAGTTTATGATGAATCTGTTGTCATCAGCGGGGGAGATTCAGTTGTTACATTTGAAGCGCCATTTGGCAGGGTTGGCTTGTCTGTTTGTTATGACCTGCGCTTTCCAGAACTTTATCGTGCATTGGGAGACTGTTGTTTGATGGTGGTTCCAGCAGCATTTACCTACACAACTGGGCAGGCGCACTGGGAAATCTTGCTCTGTGCTCGTGCTATTGAGAATCAGACCTATATCCTTGCTGCTGCTCAAGGTGGACGCCATCCAGCAGGCCGCCGTACTTGGGGGCATTCCATGCTGATTGATCCATGGGGGCAGATACGATCAGTCTGTGTTGAGGGAGAAGGACTTGCTATCGGTGATATTGATACCAAATTACTGTTTTCCATTCGGGAAAAACTGCCCGCATTGAAGCATCGTAGGCTCTAATTTTTCTGACAGTCGCTTTGCAAGATGCATTAGAATTGGCTTTTCGATGAAATCTCAAAATAGGCGGTTCTATGTCTTCACAGCATCTTTCCCTAGATAATCTGGCACAGGCTAAAAAGGTTCTTCTGGATCCTTTTGGACTAGATGAAGTTATGCTGATGAATATAATGGGCGATATATTCACCCATCAGGTTGATTATGCTGATCTGTATTTCCAGTTTACGAAAAATGAAGGCTGGAGTTTGGAAGATGGTCAAGTTAAATCAGGCAGTTTTTTCATTGACAAAGGGGTTGGTGTTCGGGCGATTTCTGGCGACAAAACAGCCTTTTCCTATTCTGATGAAATTTCCCTGGCATCGTTGCGTGATGCAGCGACGGCTGTGCGAACTATCGGTCGACAAG
This sequence comes from uncultured Oxalobacter sp., assembly GCA_964636975.1. Lineage (GTDB taxonomy): Bacteria > Pseudomonadota > Gammaproteobacteria > Burkholderiales > Burkholderiaceae_D > Oxalobacter. The sequence goes on from CAZWTQ010000022.1 coordinate 15,701, forward strand.
GGGATGGGGCAACAGCGCTGATATCTGGTATGACCCGATTAGATACCCGTACATTGTATCTGCCAGAAGATCCTTCTCAAACATTATCAGCATCAGAGAAAGTGGCATTGCTTGAAAAAGTGGAAAAAACTGCCAAAGCAATGGATTCCCGTATTATCCAAGTTATGGCTGGGCTGGCAGGGGAATATGATATTGTACTAGTTGTTCGCAGTGATGGCAAACTGGTAGCGGATATACGACCTTTGGTTCGTCTGTCAGTGACAGTGATTGCTGAAGAGAATGGTCGTAGGGAAATTGGTAGTAGTGGGGGAGGAGGACGTTTTAGCTATGGTTATTTCACTGATACATTGATCGGAGAATATGTTAGCCAAGCAGTGCATTCTGCGCTGACGATGCTTGATGCTCGCCCTGCTCCAGCAGGATCGATGACTGTAGTGCTGAAATCTGGTTGGCCTGGCATCCTGTTACATGAAGCCGTAGGACATGGTCTTGAAGGAGATTTCAACCGAAAGGGATCCAGTGCCTTTGCTGGATTACTGGGGCAGAAGGTTGCCAATGACAATATAACCGTTATTGATGATGGCACTATTGCTGGTCGTCGCGGTTCATTGAACATGGATGATGAAGGCAACCAGACACAGTGTAATGTCCTGATTGAAAACGGAGTGCGTAGGGGATATTTGCAGGATTCTCTGAATGCTCGTCTGATGAAGATGCCTCTTACAGGTAATGGTCGTCGCCAATCTTATGCGCATCTACCAATTCCACGCATGACGAATACTTTCATGCTGAAAGGAGATAAAGAGCCTGAGGAAATTATCGCTTCCGTAAAGAAAGGTTTGTACGCTGTCAATTTTGGGGGTGGTCAGGTCGATATTACCAGCGGCAAGTTTGTTTTTTCGGCAAGTGAAGCCTATCTCATCGAAGGCGGTAGGATTACTTGTCCCGTGAAAGGGGCGACCTTAATTGGTAATGGTCCGGATATTCTCAAACGGATCTCAATGATTGGCAATGACTTGAAGTTAGATGCTGGCATTGGGGTCTGTGGTAAGGAAGGGCAGAGTGTGCCTGTTGGCGTTGGCATGCCAACCGTCCGTTTGGATAAAGTGACAGTTGGTGGGACAGTTGGTTAATGAAAAACTTTGTCGATTGCCAAAATTGGTTTAGAATAAAAATCCCTGATAGGGGAGGAGTTTTGTAAGGTGTTGGATTTTTCCCGATTTTATTTATTCTGGTTTAAAAACCGTTTACTTAAAAGGCGGTGAAGGGCAGGTCATAGCTATACAAAACGAAATAGTAAGAATACCAAAAACCGCCAGAAAGACTGGCGGTTTTTTAATCTATATAGGGATACTTGAGGGAAGGCAATTATGCAAAAACCAATTGATGATTTACGTATTGTCGCAATGAAAGAACTGACACCACCATCCCATCTAATCAGTGCTTTTCCATGCAGGGCAGAAGCAGCAAGAACAGTTTTAGAGTGTCGTGATGAAATTCATAAAGTTCTACAAGGGGAAGATGACCGCCTGATTACTATTATCGGACCATGTTCTATCCATGATCCGAAAGCGGCAGAGGAATATGCTGGACGCTTGAGGGCAGAACGGGAACGCTATAAAAATGACCTGATTATCCTGATGCGTGTTTATTTTGAAAAACCCCGAACGACCATTGGTTGGAAAGGATTGATTAATGATCCATTCCTTGACCAAAGCTACCGTATCAATGAGGGATTGCAGATTGCTCGTGAACTGTTGCAGAAAGTCAATATGATGGGGTTACCTGCAGCAACCGAATTCCTTGATATGATTAGTCCGCAATATATTGCAGATATGATCAGCTGGGGAGCTATCGGAGCGCGTACCACAGAATCTCAAGTTCATCGTGAGCTGTCTTCCGGATTGTCTTGTCCGGTGGGATTCAAAAATGGTACAGATGGTAATGTGAAGATTGCTATTGATGCTATCAAGGCGGCATCCCATCCTCACCATTTCTTGTCAGTTACTAAGAGTGGACACACTGCGATTTTTCAAACTCAAGGTAATCAGGATTGCCATATCATTTTGCGAGGGGGATTCAAGCCAAATTATGATGTTGCTAGCGTTGATGTAGCAATCCAGGATTTGGAAAGCAATGGTCTCACGCCTAATATCATGATCGACGCTTCTCATGGCAACAGTTCTAAGAAAGCAGAAAATCAAGTACCTGTCTGTGAGAATATTGCTGGGAATATTGCGAGAGGTAACCAGCATATCATCGGTGTCATGATCGAATCCAATCTGGTTGCAGGTCGTCAGGAGCTAGGGGAAGGTAAAAACCTAATGTATGGCCAGTCTATTACTGATGCATGCCTTGGATGGCAAGATAGTAGCATGTTGCTTGGTAAACTGGCAGAATCTGTCCGTCGCCGTCGTGATGTTGTGAAGCAGTGATTCTTTCCAAAAATAGAGATTTCTCTGACAGAGATATTTTCCTACCAGAGAAATTTCTATGGTTGAGTTTAATTGCGAAAATTGTTGAATTCCAAAGGGATGTCTTTGATTTTTTCGCGTAGCATCTGCATGGTTGCCTGAAGGTCGTCTTTTTTGTTGCCAGCAACACGGACAGTTTCGCCTTGGATGTTTGCCTGAACTTTTAATTTATTGTCCCTGACCAGCTTGACAATTTTCTTTGCTTTATCTGACTGGATACCATTCTTGACAGTGATAACCTGTTTCACTTTGTCTCCGCTGATTTTCTCGATTTTGGATTCTTCCAGAAAGCGGATATCAACCTTGCGTTTCACCATTTTGCTGGTCAATACATCACGAATTTGACCTAATTGGAATTCAGAGTCGGCGAAAACGGTTAGTTCAGCTTCTTTCTGCTCCACGCGGGCATCGCTGCCACGGAAGTCAAAACGGGTACCAATCTCCTTGTTTGCTTGGTCAACGGCATTGCGCACTTCAACCATATTCGCTTCGGAAACAACATCAAAGGATGGCATGGAAAACCTTTCTTTAAAAACCTCTGGTAGAGGTAGTCAAATTTATCAGAATCTGCAGGCATTTTACAGAATATTTAGCAGATTTGTTATGTCTAGGAGGAGAAGTTTTCTTATTCAATGATGCTATTTCTTTATCTTTTCCCAAGTTACAGTTTTGCAGAATGGGAAGAACTTATCCTCTAAAACGGATATACAGGTTGATATAGTTCTCATTTGGATAAAAAGAAAAATTTTTCTGGCGATATAAGAATTACTATTATTCAGAGGTCGAGCTGACAAAGTAGGAATGAAGAGCATAGTATCGTCCATTGAAATGATCTGCGATAAACGGTTTTTTATCCACCTTATGGAACGAGATTTTCTTAGCTACATTCATCAATCTATAAAGATTGTTTTGTGCTTCAGAATAGAAACGAACACCAATATAAGTTCGGTTCACAAGACTGCATCGAACAGCGTTTGGAAGAGATGCCCGTGGCAATGACTGAAATTTTGACAAAGCTTTTGATAGGTTCTGGAAAACGAACTTTAGCTTGTACCAGTTATCATATAATCCGATGTGCTGAAGAATTCCACGTTTGTAATGTAAGCGGCTGTTCTCTTTTTGCAAAAACTCGACAGATTCCTTGGATAGTCGTTAAGATGATATTTTGATTTTGAAAGTATAAAAGCTTCATCTTTTTATTGCATCAAACCATCATGAATAGCTACATGGCACTTCAGAAGGAAGTTTCCCTGAAAGCTCTCAATACATTTGGCATTGACGCAATTGCTGCCAATTATTTGGAAATCCAGAGTATTTATGATCTGGATCGGGTATATCAGGACGAGGGTTTGCGGAATATGCCACGCTTAATTCTTGGCGGTGGTAGCAATCTCTTATTGATATCAGAACGTTTTGAAGGGCTTGTCTTGCGGATGGTCAATAAGGGAATTGCTATTGAACAGGAAGATGACAATGCTGTTTATATTCGCGCCTCCGCAGGTGAAAAATGGCATGATTTCGTAATTTGGACTTTGGCGAATGGTTACCCCGGATTGGAGAATATGTCATTGATTCCTGGGTCGGTTGGTGCTGCACCTGTCCAGAACATCGGTGCTTATGGTATGGAACTGAAAGATTGTTTTTATTCTTTGCGGGCATTTGATTTCAAGACAGGACAGATAGTTGAACTGAGCAAAGAAGACTGTGCCTTTTCTTACCGTGACAGTATTTTCAAACATGCTATGAAAGACCGTTTAGTCATCACAGACTTGACCTTCGTATTGTCAAAGGCGTGGAGAGCCAATATTGGTTATGGCGATGTCGCAGAAACTTTAAGGAAAAAAGGAATCCTCGAACCCACTGCAGAACAGATCAGCCAAGCAATTATTGCCATACGTCGACGTAAATTACCCGATCCTAAAGTACAAGGCAATGCAGGTAGTTTCTTTCAAAATCCGACAGTAACCGCAGAGAAGATGGCTGTATTGAAAGCCAAATATCCAGAGATACTATCGTATCCTCAACCGGATGGTAGATTTCGTATTGCGGCCGGTTGGATGATTGAGCGGTGTGGTTGGAAAGGTCGTCAGATCGGACGGGTTGGCGTCTGCATAACCCAAGCGTTGATACTAGTGAACTGTGGTGGTGCTAAAGGTCGGGATGTTGCTGAATTGGCAAAAGCAATTCAAGTTGATGTCCAAGCTCGGTTTGGTATTCTGCTACAGGTTGAACCAGTCTTTATCTAATACTTGTCTTCTTCCGTTTTTTGACGAAATCTATTGGCTTTCCATTGGTAAGCATTTGATTATCAACAAATCCTTTTTCGGTAATCAAATACGTCACCAGTTGGCTGGGTAGGAGAACATCGAAAGTCGGATTTCAGCATATCACATCTTCAGGACTTCAGTAGTAACCAGTAACCATGATCGGGCGGGACACTATCGTCCGTATCCGTGAAAAGGAAAACCGCAAGGCAGCCCGTCAGGAAATTGCGGATGCCATCCGTGAGAGAATCGGTTCCTATGGTCTGAC
>CAZWTQ010000023.1:0-20497 GCA_964636975.1 uncultured Oxalobacter sp.
TCAGTTGGTAGAGCGACGGACTGTTAATCCGCAGGTCCCTGGTTCGAGCCCAGGTCGGGGAGCCACCCAGCATATTGAAAACGCTCACCTTTTTAAGTGGGCGTTTTCTTTTTCCAAGATCAGAATACTTTTCCATGGGGGAAAGACTTTCCCTCATGATGTATACTTTCCACTACATCATGAAAGTATCCAATATCCTGAAATTGAAAATTACGGTTCTACACTTCATAAAAAACAACACTCTGTCATCCACGTAGCACTCCTGACTGTCGCCAGGGAAATCAACCTTGGGAAACATCTCCGGATCATTGATTCAGACACATACCGCTTCTCCAAGGAATCTGCATTGTCAGATACCATAGAAGCCGTTGTTGCAGCCATTTATCCGGATAGTGCGGCGATTACTTGAAGGCGGCTGGATTCATCGTCAAACGGATCAATCTTATGGATCTTGCCTGTGCCCCAAAAACCCGTCCTTCAGGAACACGTCCAGGCATATGGCCACCAATATCCGACCTATGATATACACAGGATGCCGGCAACGAGTATCTCAACCGTGTTCTGGATGTGGTTGTCTGAGATGATACAAGAACCTATAGAGATTGATTGGAAGACTTCTGATGTCTTTGGTCATCAATCCTGCATACGGTATCATAGCCTTTTGCTGTGTCTGCAACATCAGGAGAAAGCATGGACATTTTCGAGTTCAGAAACAACCTAATCGAAAATTTCAAGTCATTCAGTCGCAGTTTTGCTCAAATCAAGGCCAACGACATACGGCAACTGGTGGAAAACAAGTATGACAAAGAAAGCAAATACTGGCCCGACCCCTTGCTTCAGATAAATCCCAACTACCGAACCGCAGGAAACATCAGTGAGTTGGTTGGCAACGGCACCCTCGATTCGAAATGTGGAGACATTTTCAAAAACAAAGATGGCAAGCCACTGTGTTTGTATACCCATCAAGCAGAAGCTATTGCATTGGCTCAGAACAATGAATCTTATGTTGTGACCACAGGTACCGGATCAGGCAAATCCCTGTCATTTTTCATCCCTGTTGTTGACTACATCATCAAAAAGAAAAAAGCCAATCCAACGCCGCGTATACGTGCCATCATCATCTACCCGATGAACGCCTTGGCAAACTCGCAGCTTGAAGAAATCGAAAAATTCCTCTCCAATGCGCCTGATTGTGGTATCACCGTAGGGCGATATACCAGCCAAGAAAACCAGAGTCAGCGTGACCTTCTCAAGCGTAATCCGCCAGACATCCTTCTGACAAACTACATGATGCTTGAACTGCTCTTGATGCGTCAGGATGACAAAGCCGTCATTGATGCGGCACAGAGTCTCCGGTTTCTCGTATTGGATGAGTTGCATACCTACAGGGGCCGACAAGGGGCTGATGTCGCCATTCTCGTCCGCCATACTGTAGACAAGAACCTGTTTTATCCACATTCAAGTACCGTTTGGCAATCAAGTCAAGCTGCCGGGCAATAAGAGGAAATCGCGCATTAAGATCCAATGTACGGACACAGATTTTGTTTCCACTCATCCGGTATCCATTATCTGGCCGCCTCTTTTCATCGCTCCTTGTATAGGGCGGCATGCCGATAGCTTCTGAGTCAGCGCCGGATTCCGACTGCTTGCTTTTTTAGTTTTTTACATACGCAAAAATCTGACAGAGGTTTGCAGAATGAATAGTTACCTTGTTGAACTGCGTCTGCATGGCATTCGTATAATATTTTGCGTCAGCTATCAGCGTCTTTCCTTGATAATCCAACATGGTATCTGACTGCATGATCGGAAGGGATTCCCGCCCGCCATTATCCGACTGCCAAGGAATCTGAGCTGCTCTGGCAGACAGTTGCGGAAACTCCCGTCCGTAATATTCGAGTATGGACTTCTCGTCTTCCCAATATAGGGGATTTTCTGAAGCCGGTCACCGATGTGGATAAGTGCAATCCACATACTTGCGGCACCAGATATGATCCTTGTATTTGATTGTTCCAGACATCGGGCACCCGTCACAAAGGTCATCGGCAATCTCAAGGATGACATCTTTCAGTTCCAGGTTGTCCTGCCACTTCCTGTCTATCCTGCTGATGCCAAGCCAGGCTCCCAGGATATTGCCCGTGATGGATCCCGTCGAATCGCTGTCTCCATCATGGTTGACCGCCGCAATGATGCCGTCAGAAAAATCACCCGAATGACGGACAGCGCAGTAGACGGCAATAGCAAGGGTCTCTTCCGCCACCCAGCCTTCGCCCAGCTCCCTGATGTTCCTTTCATCTGGCTTCCTGTTTCCTGCAAGGTCAATGGCCTTGTTAATCAGCCATACCAGATCCTGCCAGAAAGGTTCTCCTTCATATTTCTTCCCGACTTGCCGGGTGCATTTCAGGATGGCTTCCTCAAGTGTGTATCCAGGTTCCAGCTCATCATAGACAATGTGGCGGAGAAGTTCTGCCAGGATGCAGGCAGACAGCCATCCCAACGGATGGCCATGCGTAATAGCAGCTATCGCTCCACCTTCTTCTATGGCCTTGTTCTTTTCTTGACCAAATCCGATGAAGAGCCCTATGGGAGCAATTCGCATCACACAACCACAACCCTTGCTGTCATTGATGGCTCTTTCATAACCATCTTGACCATGGGCGTTCTTCAAAGCCCTCAAGCAGGTCGTACCTGGCGCCCGGCTTTCATGAAGTTCAGGAATGTTGAACAGCCATGTGGTCTGGCGGATAGCCGAATCTTTGGCATCCAGACGCTTCTCAAGCCTTACCTGGGTTGCATACCAGTCATCATAGGCACGGAGGACATGGAGCAATGGCCGCACCGCAATTCCCTGCATCAACGCCTCGGTCTGTCCATTAAGCAACCCATTCGCCGTAAACAGGGTCATCTGGGTATCATCCGAGATGATGGCTTTGCCATTGGCATCCAGTTCATAGGCAGTGATGCCCTTCGTGCCATATCTCTTACGGATGTTATCCAGACTGGAGAATTCGACAGCATAGCCCAGCGCGTCACCTGCGGCCCCACCGATCAGGGAACCGCGGATCCTGTCGCGCCTGTACTGCTGCTGCGCAGACTTTTTGAAATTGGAAGCCTTTTCGGTCCATTTTTTACATATGTCATTCATTTTCGCCATAGAACCCTCTCAAGCGCATGACCTCTTTCCAGAAGGCTTTCCCGTCAAAGCGATAGCGCCCAAACTTTTGTCTTTTGCCGTCAATCTTAGGATAACAAGAATTATAAAAGTCCTTCCAGATGACAGCATCCCTCCTCCATACATCCATCACAGATCAATAGCTCTATTTCATCCGTATCTGGTCTGCAGTATACATTGGTGATCTCTTCGTATAAGACTTCTGCAAACTGATGGGCATACCTATACCCGCCGACTTGGTCTGTGCGGTAAGCGCCTTTCTTAACAAACTCAAGTTCAAGCTGCTCGACTATATTGAGCAAGGGCTGTCCGTTGATGGATATCTTAACAGCCACTTCAGGTGATATCAGGCATGGCAGGGTCTGGGAGAGCCTTAATCTCTAATTCTCTTGTATCCTCATACTGATGAGTGCCGTCTTGCAAAAGTCTGCAAATACCTTACGAATCACCCCACCTATCCAGGCAGACAAAAAGATTGTCTGAAGCCACAAACATCGAACAAGGTCACTTTCAAATAAGAAAGCCCATCTCTTTTTCATTTTGGTTGCCTGTTCTAAGTTGGAATGCAGAAAAAACCGCCCCATCCTTGACAGGGAAACAAGTTTTATAAATGGTTAAGGAATTGCCTGATATGATAGTAGTATTGAAACTGTTCAGCGCTTGGTTACTTTATGTGGTCTTTTAACGATTCATTATTGAACTGCTGCGCCATCGGATTGATGGTGGTAGCCATTCAATTTCCCGCTCATGCGGCTACTCCAGATGAAAAGCAGGATGTCACATCGCAGGCCGCCCGGAAAAATGTACAAGCCAGTAGTGAGGGTATTCGTCTTTACCAGGAAAAGAAATATGCAGAAGCCCTGCCCCTGCTGACGGTCGATGCAGAAAAAAACGATGCCAACGCACAGATGGCATTAGGCAATATGTACAGTATGGGCTTGGGAGTGGCATCCAACCAGCAGAAAGCCTTCACATGGTATTTGAAAGCGGCGAAGCTACATCATACCTATGCGCAGCTTTACATCGGTTATTACTATGAAAAAGGTCTGGGTATCCCTAAAAATGTCAAGGAAGCTTTTTCTTGGTATAGCCGTGCCGCCAATGCAGGCATACCCGATGCCCAATATAAAATAGGTTACTGTTATGAAAAGGGACTAGGCGTTGCTGCCAATCATTCCCTAGCCAGCGACTGGTACCGAAAGGCAGCAGAAAACGGCAGCGCAAAAGCCCAGTTGACTATGGGGCAACGCTATAGTGAGGGACACCGGGGTAAAAAAGATATGGCAGAAGCAGCAAAGTGGTTTTACCGGGCCGCCGACCAAGGCTATGCTCCCGCACAAGCTGCCCTTGCCCAACTGTATGAGATGGGAGAAGGTGTTCAACGGGATGAGGCACGTGCTGCTAGTTGGTATACAAAAGCGGCGAAACAGGGTTATTCTCCTGCCCAGAACAACTTGGGCTACCTCTATGATCAAGGCAATGGGGTTATCCAAGACTACGTAACAGCCCGGAAATGGTATGAGGCAGCCGCAGCACAAGGCAATGTCCAGGCCATGTACAATCTTGGGCAGCTTTACCAGACAGGACATGGCATTTCCCAGAACTATGGAATGGCAGTCAAATGGTTTCGCGTCGCATCAGAAAATGGATCAGTCAAAGCGACCAACAGCTTGGGAATGGCCTACCTAGATGGCATGGGCGTTGAGATGGATCCAGTAAAAGCCGCCCATTACTTTCAGATGGCAGCACAAAAAGGCAACATTTCTGCCCAATACAACTTGGCAATCCTTTATATCCAGCAGCCTGAAGCCCTTCTCAAAAGTGGCATTCATGCATCGCAGGCACAAGCGATGCAATGGCTGAAAAAGAGTGCCGAAAACGGCAATACCGCTGCTATGGAATATCTCTCTGACGTTTACCGTGACGGCAAATTGGGACAACGGAAAAACGCCAAATTGGCAGACAGCTGGCAGGAAAAAGCTCTAGCAACGGAGCGCAAACGGGACAAATTTGCCATTGTCGAACCTTTGCCAACCATTAATCAATAACTTCCCTTCCCTTGGATATCAAGGAAAACGTTTTAGCTTTCCTGTCCCTGATGACTCCTAAATTTCCTGGGATATGATAAAAAACAACATTTTCTTACATTCCTAGTGGATTTATAGGGAATAAACTTTTTTTCATGTTATAATCATCTCCGACATCATTGATAAACCCTTGCAAACTGTTAAGGAACTGACACGTGAAAATATCAACCAAAGGTCGTTATGCCCTCAGATTCATGATTGACTTGGCAAAAAATGGTAAAGGACGGTATATCTCCCTGAAAGATGCTTCGATCCGTCAGGATATTTCCTTGAAATACCTCGAGCAGATTGCATCAACCCTTAGTAAAGCCGATCTGATCCAAAGTATCCGTGGTTCACAGGGAGGCTACCGCCTGACGCGTGCCCCACATGATTACACTATTGGCGATATCCTTCGCCCAATTGAAGGTGATTTCGCCTGTGTTGCCTGTCTGGAATCATCCCCGAATGCCTGCGAACGCTATGAAATCTGTCCGACAGTCCATTTTTGGGAAGGACTGAGCAAAGTCATCACCGATTATCTGGATGGAACCACATTGGGTGACCTTTTAGAAAGAGGGACAGAAAGCGGTGGCTTTTATGTAATCTGATCCCCATTTAAAAACCGTTTTTCGTTTTCCTGATATTAATAAACAGGATGGGTGCTTTATGTCGAAAATTTTTATAAAAATTTTAAATTCTATTAAGTAACTATTTGATTTTATTATTAATATTTACTACTATCTCAAGGAGATTAAAATGGCTAATATCGCAAAAAACGCAACTGACCTGATTGGTAATACCCCTTTGCTGGAAATATCCCGTTACGCTGCAAACAATGGTCTTGAAGCAACCATTCTGGCAAAACTGGAATATTTCAACCCTGCTGGCAGTCTCAAAGATCGTATTGCAAAGGCGATGATTGATGTTGCGGAAGCAGAGGGTAAACTGATTCCCGGAAAATCCACTATTATCGAACCAACTTCTGGTAACACCGGCGTTGGTTTGGCAGCAGTTGCAGCAGCACGTGGCTACCGCCTCATTATCACCATGCCAGAAACCATGAGCATCGAACGCCGTAAACTGATTAAAGGCTATGGTGCAGAATTAGTTTTGACTGAAGGCGCAAAAGGCATGAAAGGCGCAATCGCCAAGGCTCAGGAATTGGCCGCTTCCATTCAAGACAGCTTTATCCCCCTTCAGTTTGACAACCCGGCAAATCCTGCTATCCACAAAACAACCACTGGTCCAGAAATTTGGAAAGATACAGATGGCAAGGTTGATATCTTCGTTGCCGGTGTTGGTACAGGCGGGACTTTGACTGGTGTGGGAACTTATCTAAAAGAACAGAACCCGAATATCAAGGTGGTTGCTGTTGAACCAGCTACTTCTCCTGTTCTGTCCGGCGGAAAACCAGGTCCTCACAAGATTCAGGGTATTGGAGCAGGCTTTGTCCCCGCTGTCTTGGATACCAAAATTTATGATGAGAGTATTCCTGTTCCAAACGAAGTTGCTTTCGAAACGGCGCAGGCTTTGGCACATTCCCAAGGGGTCTTGGTCGGCATTTCTTCCGGTGCTTCCCTTTGGGCAGCCACCCAGCTGGCCAAGCGTCCTGAAAATAAAGGCAAGGTCATCGTTGCATTGCTACCAGACAATGGTGAACGTTATCTGTCTACCGCCCTGTTCCCAGCTGATTAATTAGGATAAGATAGCATTTTTGGTTTTTAAAAGAAATGCTTCATGAATATCGAATCTCTCTGTATTCATGGTGGAAAGATTGGCACCGATTCAAGCGGTGCCATTTCCACTCCAATCTATCAGACTGCTACTTATGCACATCCCGGCCTCGGTAAAAGCACTGGTTTTGACTATAGCCGTGGCATGAATCCAACCCGGGGGGTTCTGCAGGAAACAATGGCAAGGCTGGAAGGTGGAGTAGCTGCCTATGCATTCTCTTCCGGACTGGCGGCAGCCTCCGCAATGATGGAACTGTTCAAACCAGGCGACCATATCATTTCTTCAGATGACTTATATGGTGGATCATGGCGTCTCTTCCAAAACTTCTCGATGAAAAATGGGCTGGCATTTGACTGGGTCGACGCTTCTATCCCCGCCAATGTTGAAGCGGCTATCCGCACAGAAACAAAGGCTATTTTCATCGAAACACCAACAAATCCATTGATGCATGTCAATGATATCTCTGCAATTGCAGGGATTGCGCGGCAGCACGGTATCCTGCTGATGGTAGATAACACTTTCCTGACACCAATCAACCAGCAACCGATCAAACTAGGTGCAAACATCGTGTTACACAGCGCAACAAAATATCTGTCAGGACACAATGATACATTGGCAGGCATCCTTGTTTGCGATTCCGAGGAACTCTCTGAACGGCTGCACTATATCCAAAATGCTGTGGGAGCTTCCCTGGGAGCATTTGACAGCTGGCTTGTCTTGCGGGGCATCCAGACTCTGTCCATCAGGGTCAAAAGACAGCAAGAAACAGCATTGAAAATCGCTGGTTGGCTTGAAAACAACCCTAAAATCTCAAAAGTTTTCTATCCGGGGCTGAAGACCCATCCTGGTTATCAAACTTCCATCAAACAATCTCTTGGCTTCGGGGGTATGATTTCCTTTGAAATCGCTGAAGATGCCGGTGGAGAAATCCTGGTCAGGCAAATTTTGGAAAGTGTCAGATTAATCCAGTTTGCCGAAAGCTTGGGGGGAACCGAATCACTGATCACTTATCCGGCCACCCAAACACATGGCGCTATCCCTGAAGCAGAACGCATCGCACGTGGCATTACCAACAACCTCTTACGACTATCAGTCGGTCTGGAACATCCAGATGACCTGATTGCCGACCTCGCCCAAGCGATGGACATTGAACCTCCTGTGAATGATGCTTTCGATTTTGATACGGTTATTGACCGCAAAGGAACGGGTTCCCTGAAATACGATTACGCTGTTCAACGAGGCAAACCTTCCGATGTCCTCCCTTTGTGGGTAGCTGATATGGATTTTAAAGTTCCCCCTTCTGTGACAGCGGCATTGCAAGATGTTGTTTCCCCTGGCATCTACGGATATACGGAACCTAAGGATGGTTACTTTGAAGCCATACGAGATTGGTTTGTCCGGCGACATAACTGGGCACCCAAAGCAGAATGGCTGATCAAGACTCCGGGAGTTGTTTACGCTATCTGTACGGCGATTCGTGCATTGACAGAACCGGGTGATGCCATATTGATCCAGCAACCAGTCTATTATCCATTTTCCCTGTCCATCCATGACAACAACCGCAGACTGGTCAACAATCCTTTGGTTCTCATGGATAGGCATTATGAAATTAATCTGGCAGACTTTGAACAGAAAATTGTTGAAAACAATGTCAGACTGTTCATCCTCTGTAACCCCCATAATCCTGTCGGGCGCATCTGGACACAAGACGAATTAAAATCCATGGCAAATATTTGCCTGAAGCATCATGTCCTAGTAATTTCAGATGAAATCCATTCAGACTTTGCATTTCCAGGCTATGCTTACACACCTTATGGTACGCTAGGGGATGCTTATCAAGATAGTGTCGTCATCTGTACAGCTCCCAGCAAGACATTCAACATGGCAGGGCTACAGATTTCGAACATTTTCATTCCCAATGCAAGCATCAGGAATCGTTTCCAGCAAGCATTTAACGCCACTGGTTATGACCAGATGAATACTATGGGGCTTATTGCCACACAGGCAGCCTATGAAGGTGGTGAAGCCTGGCTGGACGCTCTGCTAGCTTACCTGACAGTAAATCTCGGCATCCTTCGTAAATTCGTCGCTGAACGATTACCTGGCGTCAGGCTGATTGAACCTGAAGGAACTTACTTGATCTGGCTGGACTTCTCCGGCACAGGTCTTTCCGGTAAGGATTTGGATGATTTCATCGTAAATGATGCCCGTCTATGGCTTGATCATGGGGAAATCTTTGGCCTTGGTGGCGAAACTTTTGAGCGTATCAATATTGCTTGCCCCGCATCAACCCTAGTTAAAGCATTGAAACAGCTGGAAACAGCTCTGAAAACAAAGATGGGCAAGTAAAAGTATTTTTCTGCCTGGAAATACAAAATATGCCGATATTGGTTTTCTCTCCATTATCGGCATTTCATCATTTATCAGGCAACATCGGCATTAAAATCAGCAGTCTCTTCATCAACAAGCCAGCCTATCTCCATCAAACGTCTTTCAAGGAAAGAACCAAAACCATTCTTGAAGTGGATTTTCCTATTATGGAGATTAATAAACAGTTGTTTCAATGTCTGGGCGTTCAACTTGAAAGGCATCCTGCCTTTGCGGTAATGATGAAAACAGACCGTCTTATAAACCGGCAGATAGACGGAAGCTGGCATCGGATGCCGGAAATGATCATGGGCATCTGCTATTGTCTGCCATCTGAGAACTTGTTGAGGATTCATATGTAGCATCAGAAAATCCTCGAAATTCATTTCTGAAAAAAGGAAATCTGGAATAGAAGCGGGCTTCACGGTATAGTTATTGGCTTCACTGCCCATATAAATATCCAAATCCACCCAGATGATGATTTCTTCGTGTCGCAAAAATTTCCGAATACTTCGATAATGACCAATAACTGCCTTGCAAGCACCATTGCCGACAATCCGGGGAATAAAAGCCAATGGAATCCGATATTCCCGAAAAAAACGATTCAATTCCTGGAGATACATATTCTCAGACTGGCCCTCACAGACGACCGTTACCGTCTGGGACAATGAGGGAATTGCCCGCACACCAACCATGACCATATCCGTCTATTCATATGTAAGGAAAAGGAATTCCAGCAAACTGTCCATTCAAATACTGCTGTCTGAAGCTCGCCAGATTATTGAATCCTTCAAAATCAGACAACCGAACTAGTTCAGTACCATCCTGCAAAGTTTTCTTGACGATGCCAACCTCAGAAACCCTTAACAGACCAACATCCAAAATCTCTGTATTGTGGACAGTAAAAATTAGTTGCGCATTATGCTCATTATACCGTTTCTCTTTGAAGAGCCTAACCAGCTCAATCAATAGCAATGGATGCAATGAACGATCTAGTTCATCAACCACCACCGTTCCTCCCGTCTTCAAAACAGACAGAAAAATTCCCAGCAACCCTGCCACAATCCGGGTACCACTCGATTCTTCCGTCGTAAAATCAAACTCAACTTCATTGCCATCGATGTCCTGATGAAAAGAGCGGATACTGTCCGCATTCAGGATAATATTCTGCCCTTCTTTCTCAACACTGGTAATCCGGTTATAAAACTCTGCCGGTGCGTCAAGATATTCTTGGGTATGATTCTTATCATGCTCCAGCATGACCCGAGTTCGATCCATTGCCATCCGGCAGATATGAATATCCAAGTTTTCAAGCAATGACGTGATTTGGTCAAAAGCACTTTTCAGCGGTTCCGGTTCATGCGCATTTGCCAAAACCTCCGCCAATGCGTTAACCCCCCGTGATAGATGGATACTGTTATCACTGAGAACCACAAACCTTTCACTCAGATACTGGCGGAGTGCTGTAATCCCTGCATGAAGTCCCTGATAACGCTTTCCAACGATGGACAGAAAAGTCACTGTCTGCCTTTTCTGGGGAGTACAGCACTCAACTCGGTAAATTTCCAACAGGCGATTTTCAGGATATGCCATAGAAGACAATTCTTTGAAATTCTTGTTATCTGCCTCTATCTGGTAGATGATCTTTCCATTAATTTGAAGCTGCTCTTTGAGGATCGTCTCTCTGTTGTATTCCAAATCAAATTGATAATCTTGACCGGCGATGACAAATGACACCAAGAAACGGGTGGACCAATTGCGCCTATTCAGCTTATCTGGAAAGAACTGCCCTTGTATACCAGTCAACACACAATCAGCAAATACCCGTAACGCCACCAAGATATTGGATTTGCCGGAAGCATTAGAACCATAGATAGCCAGTGTTGGTACAATCCGAGTCTTTTTTTTAGGCTCAATGAAAAACAGGGAATCCGAATCCTGATATCCAGCCGGCGCGCGTTTTTCAGCAAATGAAAGATTGAGTTCCAAATGTTGGATGGAACGGAAATTACGGACTTTGAAGGATGAAAGCATCAAAATTCCTTTTCAAAAATCTTGTGGCTTGATTTCTATCAGTATACTGCTAAACCTGCACTGTAACTGTGTCTGTCGATTTTCTATCGCACAGGAAAGCCTCTTTCAATCTTGCTTTCAGACCACTTGTCCGCTCAGTCGCTCTTTTCACAGCGCTATAATATACAGACTGCTCTCCAAAGAGAGCTAATGTTCCATATTTTTGTTCCTTGTCCATTTTTACACGGGTAACAGCGGTATAAAGCAATTCTTTTGTCGCTAATGAGCTATCTTCACCAGTTGGCAAAAAAACAGCAACATCCTCATACTCTGAACCCTGCGATTGATGGATGGTGATGGCAAAAGCTAATTCATATTGCGGTAGCCTACCCAGCCCCAGCCTTTTCTGACGATCACCAAAATAGACTATGGTATTTGACGCATCGGATCTTTTCTGTGGCAAGACAATCCCGACATCACCATTGTAGATATCTAGTGCATTGTTATTCTTGCGGACAATTATCATCTGACCTGACAAATTATCCAATGCCATATCTTCCAATGCCTCGCTTAAACGCTTCTGGGCATAATCATTGATAGCATCCACACTCATCTTTCCATGCCGTGTGGCAGCCAATGCCTGAAACTGTTTGGCTGAATTCCATAATACTGAGGCATTCCGATCTGAATTATCTTGATCTGAGGGATTCTGGTGATGGAGATAAGCCTTGATTGCATCAGCATATATTCCAATATGTCTATCCAACCATTTCTGTGCAGAAAATGGCAATAATCCCTTCTGTGGTCCACCATGTGAAAGATGGTTGAAAATTCTTGAATCAGAAGGAATGGTAATATCCTTATCCTGAATAACATCCTTGATATTTCTAGCCAACCGTCCCAAAGGACTGCTTTCCGGAAACCGATGGCTGACAGTCAATTCAGAGACATAATCCTTTTTAAGAGGACAATCCTCATCACAGATGTCTGCCAAAATAGAACCAGGTCCTACAGCCTCCAGCTGATAGGGATCGCCCAGCAAGATAACCCGTGTCCGTTCAGCATCAAGCACCGATAGAAAACGCACAGCCAGTTCAATGTCAATCATTGACGATTCATCGATAACCAGTACATCACAATCCAGTGGCTTTTCTGCTGAAGGACGCATACCATTGTCTTGTGGCTCAACCAACCACTTATGCATTGTATAGGCAACCAGTTTCTGTTCCCTTTCTGCAAGGTATTTAAAATCTTTTCTATCGGAAACCGAATGCTTAACAGATTCCAACATCCGCCCCGCTGCCTTGCCAGTTGGTGCTGCTAGTGCAATTTTTAGCGTAGGGTTTGACGCCAGCAGACATTCCAAAATTCTAGCGACTGCTGTTGTTTTGCCTGTACCGGGACCGCCTGAAATAATGGCAAGCCTGTTATTCAATGCTCTTTCAATCGCTTTCCTGCGTTCACTTGGAACAGGCTCCAACTGTTCCAGCTTCGCAAACGATGCATCCCCCGCCTTTTCTGTCCTACAAAAAGACACCAACAGCTTTGCTAACCGCTTTTCCATCCACCAATACCGCCGGAAATAAATCCGTGATGTGGCTTCGACTGGTTCAGGATCATAAACTAGTGGAATATTACCCATTTCCGCCGATGCCTGTTCTACCATCAAACCAGATACCAACAGCAAATTAACAGCATTTTTGATAGTTTCTATTTGGATCGTTGTTTCCTTGACTGACGCAGTATCTGCCACTTTTTGTAGCGTCACACAAAGGCTGCCAGCTACGCTAACTTTTGACAATGCACGATAGACATATCCAAGTGCCCGCCTGATAGCCGTCTCTTGGGATAACCATCGATGTCTCCAATCGGGTTGACGTTTCACCATCGCCAGATGGATGGTGGCATAGCTATCAACTGCAAGCTTGGTATTGTCAACCAGCCTCTCATCCGAGGCTCTCTGATCACCGGTTTCTTCTGATAGCTCTACATTCTTGATATCTGTCTCCATCATCTGCTCTTTCAGGATTCATTTCAATCAATCCAACAGAATACTATTCAAATTTTCAACCTGCCTCCGAATCGTTTCCATCGGCATACTATAAATCCCACTGTTGCCAGATGCGTCAACTCCTCTCAAGAAGACATAGACAGCCCCACCAATCATATCCATAACCTCTTCAGGAGACCGCTTGGGATGACGCTGTTGCAAATAACGAAGCAATGCCACTGTATAACAAAGAACTTGTAGACGGTAATGATGTTCATCCATCACCAATCCCATCGCATCCTGAGTATAGTTTCCCGGATAGTCACAGGAAGCCGTTTCCGTCTCAATAGCATTACTTTTCCAGTCAATCACCCAATACTTGCCATCGGTATTTTTCAGCAACAGGTCGATCTGTCCGGTCAGATATCCCTTGATGGAGTCTTTTGCCATAGAAGGATCTGCTTTTAATGACAGGTCATCCAATCCATTGACCAAGTTTTCGATATCCAACACTTGACCTGCCTTTCCCTGTGCCTTCAGCATGAAATCTATTTCAGGGATCACCTGCCTGTCACGGATAAGTGCGCCAAGATCGATCTGAGCTCCTTCGACTGTCATCGGTCTTGTCAACAGAATCCGCAGACAGTTCTCTATCCATTTGGCGCAATATTCTGAGAAAGAAGCAGGTTCTTCATGATTCCTGTACCCCAATCTCTCCAGACAAGCTTTCTGATATCTTTCCGTGTTTTTCGTTGCGAAGAAAGTTTTTCCTTTCATCTGGCTGACAATGAACGCTTGAAGCTCATCAGTTGATATCTTTGACGCAGTGATACGTTGATTGATTGCTTTTTCTATCAGTTTATGCAGAAAGTCCCCAGCTATAACCCCTTTCGGAAAAGCAGTATAACCGCTGTGTTTGTAAGCAGATGTCCTATCCGCACTAAGTTTCCGGTTAATACCGGAAAAACTGGTTCTTCCCCATGTCTTTGGCATTCCATGACCGATGTCTGCCTGGTACTGGTTTATCTGCTGTGTCAGAGGCTTTTCATTGACAGGAATTTCCCGATTGTCATCCTGGCTACTGACATGTCGCCAACGATAGAAATCATCGAAACCCAGCTCTCTATCAGTCAAATGGGTTCCTTGATGTCCGTTAGCCTGATAATCCCTATCCTTTGCAAAACTTTCTTTGAATGTTTTGATAATCGTCTGAATTTTCGGGATTTCTTGATGCACGGAAGAATCCTCCGCTCTTTCCATGCATTCCCACCATGCCCTCACTGCCATATCCAACCATTTTCTGCTCCGCTCTTCATCTGAAGGGTCTTTTTTAGCTTTTTTATCGTATACCATCGGTTGCGCATACATGGTGCGAATATAGGCGCTTGCGATACTGTCTTTCGAGAATTTTGAAAAGCTCTTCGCTCGGGGTTCAACGCCCAACACCAATGGTAAAACCACCCTTGCGGAAGCCCTGGTCATAGCGACATATGCCAGACGGATGAGTTCCTGTTCTTCCCGCTCACGGGTCTGTAGATGCTTGCTGACAGGGATCGGTTCATCAGCCAAGACATAACACTTCTGCCCATGACGGTCTTCCCTAAAAATCGAACTTTTCTGGTGGATATTGATGCGGGTCGCAACTGCATCACATAAATAGACCACCGAATATTCCAATCCTTTACTGGCATGGATGGTCACAATATTGACCAAGTTATCATCACTTTCAACCCTAAGCTTTGACGCATCTTCATCAGATGTCTGCAGATGCAGACCATCTGTTATGTTCTTTCTCAACCAATGCGTGATACCCATTAGGTCGCCATATGCCTGTTGGGCAACCTGCATCAATTCCAGCACATGGTGATAGTTGGTCAGCATTCTTGCCCCTTTCAACAAGGGCAACAGCCGTTTATCTGTATCATACTGGTGCATCAGTTCCACAAATACCGGATAAATTCCTTCTTTCATTACCCGTTGAGAAGCAGTTCTAACAAAGTTCCTGAACACCTGCAATCCAAACTCATCTTCTTGGATCACCTTCAGAGAGTGTCCGACTAGTCTGGTTGCTCTCGCAGCTGTCAAAACATCCAACCGCTCAGGAGCAACCATGGCATTCAAAACTGCCAAAATCTCAATTGCTTCTGTGCTCTGAAAAACACTCTCATTGCCATTCAGTCGGGTACGGATACCCCGTACCGCCAGTTCCATGATGACGGCATCCGCACTAGCACGCCGCTTGACCAAAATGGCGATATCTTTTGCCTCAAGAGGTTTTCCTCTGTAATAGACAGTTCCATCCAACAAGGAAACAATATCAGTGGCGATAGCTTTCGCCAACCATTGATTAATCTCCTTTCCTGTAAACTTGGCATCCTCATCAAACGTATTCGTCCACAGTTCAAAAGCAGGAACAGGCAACCAGGCATTTTCTTCCGTTTTCCGCATCAATGGCAGTTTTTTAGGATTGACGCCCACAGTTTCATACTGAATAGCATCATTCAGGAAACGGGACTGACCATCTTTCTGGCTGAAAAATGTGTTGACCGCATGAACCAACGCTGGTGTTGAACGAAAATTTGTATCCAGCATTCTGATATGATTGATTCCCTGTTTTGCTTGCAGATAGGTTTCCAACTCTGCCGAACGGAACCCATAAATCGCTTGCTTTGGATCTCCCACGAAAAAAACATATGGTTTGCCAATTTCTGAAGACGCTGATGTATCATCCAGAAAAAGCTTTTTCAGGATATTGAACTGTATTGGATCCGTATCTTGGAATTCATCCACAAAAACGGCCTTGAACCGCTGGCGAATATTGTCCACCAATGGGCGATTTTTCTCATCTTTAAGTGCCAGCCAGAATTCCAGTAGCAAGTCATCAAATACTAGGGTCTTGGAAGTCCGCTTCAACGCCCGAATGCGGTCAGGAACTGCCTTGAATGTCTCCTGAATCCAATCCTTCATATCATTACTGATGGGTTTTTCTGCTTCCGTAGAAAATACATCCAGGTCAACATCCTCCATGGATTGGGATTTCAGTTTTGCCAGTTTCTTATCCCATTCCTTCCATCGTTGCAGTTCCTGAATGAAAACTCTTTTTTCCTTTTGACTAGCGTAAGTACTGCGAAGCGCTTCATCCAACGCTTGGGCAACTTGAACATCATCATTGCCCAACGTCATCTCGAACGAACCTCCCCGGGAAAAAACATAATCCGCCAACATTCTCTGGCAGAAAGAATGGATAGTGAAAATTGCTGCATCGTCAAAATGGTTCATCGCTTCTGACAAGTGCTCAATACACTTTGAATGTTCCTTTTCTGGTAGCTGCGACCACTTTTCTAATAGCATCTTGTCAATTTCATCGTAATCTCCCGTTTCAAACCGTTTTTTTTCAGTTTCAGTGGCACTGGTTTTCCGCAAACCATCCCTGTATTTCATCAATATCTTCCGGATACGGGCAGACAGCTCTGCTGTCGCAGCTCGGGAGAATGTCATGATCAGTAGCGATTTGACTGGTATAGCTTTTTCGATAATAAGACGGGCAACCAGCCGTTCCAGAGAATATGTCTTTCCTGTCCCTGCGCTAGCCTCAATCAGCATCGCCTGTTTGACAAGAGTTTCATTAACCACATCAAACCGTTTGCTATCAGCTCCTTTGGAAGAAAAATGGCAGTCTCTGGCTTCATGCATAATAATCTTCCTCCTCCCAATTTTTTGTCTCCATCAAAACTTGTATCTCGTGACACAGTTCTGATGCAGTTGCTGATGCCTTACTGCTTCTTTTTTTCTTTGTACCACTATCGCTATCCAATTCAATCGTTTCAATGGGCAGGAAACTTTCCAAAGTATTGTTAACTTTCTTTTTCTGCTGGTTTTTCTCATCCTGCCAAGCTTCATCATGTCGCCAGAACGGGTTGAAACGAGGTCTTTTCACGCCACCAAATCCTTCTGAATAATAGTTTGGAAAAACCGCTTTATTCCGCATGACTCGCATACAAAGCTGACAGATGGCCTTAAGCACTTGCTTTGCCTCCGTTTCAGGTAAAACAGCCAACCGTTTAAGCTCGATAGCATCGGCATCATCCTTCTTCTTGCCAATAAAATACATCGGCAAAGGTTTTTCAGAAGCACTGATCAGCAGATGTAACAACCATGTAGAAATTCTGTCCCGTGAACTAAACACCACCTGCAGATAACCCGCATCTCCGTGCTTGCCTCCTTGACAATACTCAATCTCAGGTATCGGTATTTGAACCGCTGTGCCATCAACCTCAAGATGCACAGGTGGAATCTGCTTTTCAAATCCATCCGGCATAAGCGTTTGTATAAGCGAATTAACTGCTATCATCCGTTTTTTAATAGGTGCCAATAAATCCTGCCGGATATCCTGACAGCCAATCCTGGGGTCATATGCCAGGAAATCCACAGATTCCCCTTTCCTGAGACAAGCCAAAATTCGTCGTTCCAGCTTGGTTTGGAAACGCCTATCCTCTGGCATCTGTATCTGAGGAGTCCCATTCGCATCAAACCATTCAACTTCTGCCATACCAATAGCTTTTCTGACTACAGTATCCGGGCTATTCCAAATCGCAACCAACTGAGGGAAAGGGAGTATATGCTCCCCCGATGATGTAGTCGACCATACCGAATCAAGCGGTTTTGAATCACTGTCGATAAAGCCAATTTCAGTCTTCAATTTCTTTTTGCCAGTTTCATGGCATCGGGACTCAGCCTCCTCAACCGCTTTTAGAACCCGTTTATCACAAGTCCGAAAATAGCGGGCATCCGTTTTTCCAGGCTCACCATCTTTATTGATACGCCAAAGATTATCTGCCGAATAATAGGTAAGTGGCAGAACCGATACTACTTGA
Organism: uncultured Oxalobacter sp.; assembly: GCA_964636975.1. GTDB lineage: Bacteria > Pseudomonadota > Gammaproteobacteria > Burkholderiales > Burkholderiaceae_D > Oxalobacter. The sequence goes on from CAZWTQ010000023.1 coordinate 18,217, forward strand.
TTCAGATCGAGTCCCGATTCTTGGAGCCAAAATAATAGATCCTGCACCACTATCGAAGGATTCAATGCTTTTGATGCAACTGCTGGTTCAGATCCCGCATCATAAGTAATCAAAAGTCTGTCCTGGGTTGCCAACAACAGGTCAAGAAATACATTTCTATTATCCTCCCGGGAATCCCGATCCCCTTTCCGTCGAATCAGTCCTTTCTGCTCGTTATCCATGACATTTAAAGGCTGCGTCAGGTCAAATTCTTCCGTTCGGTTTACTCCAGGAAAAATCGGTCCATCATCCATGCCAATCATCGCAATCGCCTTGAACGGCAATCCCCTGAAATCCTGCATGCCTGCAAAAATAATGCAACCATCTGCGTGTTGACGCCCCTTGTTTTCCATAAATCCCTTTTCCAATGCCATCCAGAAAACCTCAAAGGGAACTTCCTTTTGTTCAAGGGTGATGGACATAATTTCTGTTTCCATAGACAACGTTTTCCGGAAAGCCCCGATATCCTCCAAGAAAGCTTTCTGGTCAACCCCAACAGGAAACAACGTTTCCAGAAGATCAATCGTCCATTGGTTCCAGCCATCAGACGTCTGGTTTCCAAAAGTACGGGTATAAAGCCCCTTTAAAGCCATATAAATATTGGTCAGCACATTCAGGCGTACCAAACCTTCAGAATCCGATACCTTATCAAATCCTGAATTCTCTGTTCCGTAAACCGGCAATACATCACCATAAGGCTGGTAATGCCCATCCTCCGTTAATCGACCCAAGACCAGACGTTCCATGGCACGCTCCAGAGTTCCATCGGATGTCTCTGTCTCTCCCGCAACTAGTCCCAATTCCGCAAGAAGTCCGAGATGCTCTCCATCTATACCATAACGGAAACCTGCCGTCTCAAGCCACCGTTGTATAATCTGGACATCATCCAACGAAATCGCCCAACTGACTGTCATCAAGGGTAACGCCAGCATCTCAGAGAAAGTTTCAGCAGACAGTATCGAATGGATCATCCTGCCAGCTTTTAGAATAGCAGATGCAACAGTATTCACGGTCAACTCTGTTCTACCCACAATCTGGTAAGCCAGTTGTTGATCTTTGGACTGTGATGCCATTACCCCTCTGATCAACGGAGCCTTCTCATCAATCTGGGGAGTTACCACAAGAACATCTTCAGGCCTCAAGGTTGGATCATCTCGTTTGCAGGCATAAATCCAGTCAACAACTGCTTCCACTTGCCGGACAAACCCGGATACTTTCAGAACAAGAAGACTCTTATCATCTTTGAAATCGACATCTTTCACTGTCAGCGGTTCATCAGAAAGAATGCTGTCAGCTATCCTATCAAGTAGCGTCAATCCTTTCCTTCTGACACAGATCAAATGTGAATTGACAGATGGCGTTTCTGCCTGATCCTGTTGGCAAACTGAAGACACCCTAGTTTCTGTCAGATCATTCCAAGGAATGTTGTGAATCCTTTTATGGATAGACAGATGTTTTTCTGCAACAGCTTCTTCATGAAGCGGAATTGGTTGATCGGTCTCCTCCGGAGCAAAACGCCAGATACGGTCAATCAATGCCCGAGTACTGGCTGCATTTCGATGCAGAAAATCATTGCTGGAAAACCATTCTTCAGATCGTGAGCCAAACCAATGGCCATCTGCCCCAAACCAATATTCCTGGCAGGGATTCATTAAATACAGCCAGACATCTCGCTGACTAGCTTCCTTGGCTAAAAAAGGCAAGGCCAGAGGCGGTAATACATAAGGCATGAAAAAATGTAATGCCTGGTCGTTAAGCAAAGGCTCAACTACCAGATTTTCCAGGCTGTCAGGGATCTTCCTGATTAGATCAATCAAGTTGTATCCTTTAGCATCTTCCATGACTTGTACAGAGCCCGACTTTCCAAGATCCAATCCATCAAGTCGATCCTTGACCTTTTTCCATAACACTTTCTGCCATAACGCATCAGGATGTCTGTCGCGTAATGCCCGTTGAGCTTCCAGTCTGGTTGTAGTTGGGCTATTTGTCACTGCCTTTTCACCGAGCCATTCCAAAACCCAGTCAAAACGGTAATTGATATATTTCGTAAAAACCGCTGCAATTCGAATCGCAAGTTCATAGACTTGTGAAGGTTGGTTCTCAGCAGCCTTGAGAAAATGAACCAATCTTCCAAAACCCGACTGCTCCAGTTTCACCTTATCCAGGATATCCCAAATAATCCATTCCAACGTCTTGCCGATTTCCCCCTTGCCCAGCCAAAGACTGCCATAAGGTCGCATCC
>CAZWTQ010000024.1:0-8090 GCA_964636975.1 uncultured Oxalobacter sp.
GTTCAGTGCGTGCAACTTCGCCAGCTGTTCCTTGCTCAACGGTTTGCCCTGCATCCTGTTCCTGCTGCTGTTGCCGTGCTGGTGTAGTCGGTATAACTGGCTGTGTCTGCCGCACTCCATTGACTGCGTTCACAACATCTTCAACAAGACGGGTATTATCATCAACCTGCCCTTTCTGCTGTTGCGCTTCCTGCTTTGGTTGCTGTACCTGTTCATCAAGTGGTGGCAAACCTTCCCGCCAATTATCCGGAATCGTATTAACAGGCTCACCAAACACCTGCTTAATTACATCATTTGACGAATCTCCAGGTTTCTGTACTGGCTGTGGTTGCTGCTGGTGCTGTAAACGAAATGTTGGAAACAGACGTCCTATTGCCGTTGGGAAGAATCAGTGCCTCTGTCTTTGTTGTCCAACCAACCATCTCCCTTCCGTGCTGCATACACTTTTCATTTTCCGTTTACCTTCGTAAAAGAAGCCATGTTGTAATCTCCGTCGTAATTCTGTTGTAAAACACAACAACAAATGTACTGAATTGACAGTAATCGTACGAAATATAAAAAGCAAATGGAATCTGTTAACTGCTTGTTTTTGCTGGATAGCATTGGATTGTACAAGATTGTACGATGTATATTTAGTGGTGCCTGGGACCGGAATCGAACCGGTACGCCATTTCTGGCGAGAGATTTTAAGTCTCTTGTGTCTACCAATTTCACCACCCAGGCTAATAGGATTGCATTCTCGCATTCTAACAGAATGCCTCTAGATGCTACAATTTTCTAGGCTCACAGTTTCAAAGAAATTGCCAATTCTTCCGCACGTTTTCCGCCATTAGTCCATTGGATATCCCCCGGGTTAGTGACACAGGAAATCAATATTTCGTCAACAATACGGCACTGTAGATACTGCATCGTCTTTTCAAAAGCAAAACGGATACCATCAAACGTTTCCATTGTCTCTTCTGCACAGCAAGAAATCAGTGCACATTGCTTGCCTTTGAAATTCTTTCCACCGATACAAAGTGCATAGAAATGATCGATGACTGCCTTGATTTGCGCTGGGAACGTATACCAATAAACCGGAGCAGCAATTAGGATGAAATCAGAATCAAGAATCGATTCAACAATTTGATTGAACTCATGGCGATAGATACAAGCTCTTTCTTTAGAATAGCATTTTTCACACCCCCTGCAACCTGCCACTTTCATGAATGCTGCGTCAAACTGGGTAACAGTATGCCCTTTCGATAAGACTATCGCCTTGAAGCGGTTTACCATCGCAAAGGTATTACCCTTTCTTCGTGGACTTCCCGTCAGTACAACGATTTTCCCCATGGTCACCTCCGTTTTATTTTAGCCATGAAGGCATTGTACAGGGATTGCTCTAAAAACCTTCGATGAAAAACAGGGCAAGTTCGTCAGCCGATATCTTCTGCCATAATGCAGAAATTCTGGAGAATTTTTTGTGGCCATGGCGTGATATCAGTGATTGGACAGTTTTTTGAGCTGCTTTCTCCAACAAAATCCTCCCAAGCGGCTTTTAGGATATCTTTTGTGAATTCTGGATGAAACTGCACTGAGAAGGTACTTGTTCCATAACGAAGCATCTGACAGTAGTCTTTTTCCGAAAAAGCCAGAATCTCCGCTTGTCCTGGCGGTATCAAGACACTCTGCTCATGAAAAAGATTAGCTTCAAATGTAACAGGAAAACCATCTAACAACGGATTGCTTTTTCCCGTATCTGTCAACGTGACCTTGAAAGTTCCTTTTTCACCACCAAACGGATTGGTTCCAACTTTCCCTCCCAAAGCATCTGCCATCAACTGATGACCATAACAAACTCCCAATAAAGGCGTATCGATCGCAATCGCATGTCTAATCCATTCGGCTGTCTTTTCACTCCAGTCTGCCCTGTCTGTTACCATAGCCCATGAACCAGTTATAATGGCTCCTTTGACAACCTCAGGAACTGGCAAAGTATCCCCCTGGTAAGGACGCACAATTTCGGCCTTCTTCCCAAAACCAACTAACTGGTTGACAAACCATTGGGCGGTCTCCCCGCATTTATCTGGAATTTTTCCTGGAGGAACTCCCATTTCAATAATCAAAATCGCCATAGTTTGCTCCTTCAATCAACTCACAAGTTTTACATGCATGAAATGTGCCAGATAGCTTTCAAGAAAGCTATATATGATACTTCTTTCATAAGAAGACCAACCAGACAGATAGCCAAAATCATCATCCGAATAACGCTAACAAAGAAAGTAAAATACCAAGCAACCAACTTTAAACTTCAACAATGCCGGCTCAACCGAAACCCTATGAACTCCCATGTTTGATAAGGGTGTTTCTGCCTTTCTGCAACGGTTACCATCTAACTGATACAATGCCTTTAAAGCATATTCAAAACAACTAACCCAACAAAGAGGAAACGCCATGACTGGAACAATAATCCATTCAAAAGTCATTATCCTGGGATCAGGACCAGCAGGTTACACTGCTGCTATCTATGCCGCTCGTGCCAATCTAAATCCCCTGCTGATTACTGGAATACAGCAAGGTGGCCAGCTTATGACCGCTTCAGAAGTCGAGAACTGGCCGGGGGAAGTCATGGGTATCCAAGGTCCTGATCTGATGCAGAAATTATTCGATCATGCTGAAAAATTTGATACCCACATCGAATTTGACCACATTCATACGGCAGATCTCAAAAACAGACCCTTTCGTCTAACTGGTGATATTGCTGAATACACCTGTGACGCCCTAATCATCGCAACAGGAGCTTCTGCCCAATATCTTGGACTTGAATCCGAAGAGAAATTCCTGGGTCGTGGTGTTTCCGGCTGCGCCACCTGCGATGGCTTCTTTTATCGCGGAAAGCCCGTTGCTGTCGTCGGCGGAGGCAACACTGCTGTTGATGAAGCCTTGTACCTAGCTAATATTACTTCAAAGGTTATCCTCATCCATCGGCGGGACACATTCCGGGCTGAACCAATCCTCGTTAAACGTCTAATGGAAAAAGTTGAAGAAGGCAAGATCGAGCTCTGTCTCAATAGTCAGGTTGAAGAAGTCCTAGGGAATGACAGTGGCGTTACAGGGCTGAAGATCAAATCCCAAAAAGACGGAAGCATGAAAGTTATTAGCATTCATGGTTTTTTTGTCGCCATTGGTCATAAACCAAATACTGATATTTTCGAAGGTCAGCTCGAGATGGAAAACGGCTATATCAAGACTGCAAAAGGTCAGGGAATTATGGCAACTGCCACCAGTGTACCCGGGGTATTTGCCGCAGGTGATGTGCAAGATTATACCTACCGCCAGGCCATTACCAGTGCAGGCACCGGTTGTATGGCAGCTTTGGACGTCCAGCATTACCTTGAACAACAATAAGCACCCTGTTTGATGGGGGTATTTCTCTAGGACGTCCCCTGATAACCTGACGGTATGAATATCCCATACTTAATGACCCTGTTAGGAGAACATCATGAGCGAAAATCATACCGACCTGGTCACCCTGACCCAAATTGAAAGATTCCAGTTCAAAGCCAACTTCAGTGGCAGTAATACTTCCATGATCCTAGATGAACCCACTCCTCATGGCAGGAATACAGGCCCAAGTCCAGACCAGCTTCTCTGCGCAGCTGTTGCCAACTGCATGTCTGATGCTCTCTTTGGCGCTATCAGTCGCAAGAATCCGAATCCAGCTCCACTGACTACTACGGCAAGAGCTATCATCGGACGAAACGAAGAAAACCGTCTGCGTATCCAGACTATCGAAGTCTCCATTAAACTCGGCAAAACCGTTGCAGAACTCGGTGACCTTTCCCAGCCTATTGAGCGTTTCGAAAATTTCTGCACTGTTGCCAGCAGTGTCAGCCGTGGCATTCCGATCAAAGTTCGCATCACCGACAGCGAAGGCACTGTCTTGAAAAATGAAACAGGTGATGACTTTGTACCTACTGAAGGTGCAGTTTGCTCCCTCAGTGGTGGTGAGAGTTGCATGTGTGGCATCGTCACTGATTGACTAAATTCGACAATGAAATTCCGGAGCCATCTCCTGTAGTGGTTCCGGAAAACTGACAGAAAAAGAGAACCCGGGAGAAAATACGATGTTTGAAAAACTCTTGAGTCCAGTTGAAATCGGAGGCATAAAACTGCCAAACCGCATATTCATGGCACCGCTGACACGCAACCGAGCCGGTGACGCTGATGAAGCTACAGACATGAATGCAACCTATTATGCCCAGCGTGCCACTGCTGGCATGATCATCACTGAATCCATGCAAATTTCCAACCGTGCCCAAGGTTATGCCTACACCCCCGGCATCTATACTGATGTTCAAGAGACCGGCTGGAAAAAAGTCGTTGATGCTGTCCATGCCGTTGGAGGGCGCATCTCCGCCCAGATCTACCATGCCGGTCGTATTTCTCATTCAGCGCTCCATGGTGGACTGCCACCACAAGCCCCTTCCGCACTCATTGCCGAAAATACCAAATGCTTCATCAGGGGCGAAAACGGCAACCTGCTCTTCGTGCCTGTAGAACAACCAGAAGCCGTTTCCATTGAAGATATCCATCTCATTCTTAACGATTTTTATAAAGCAGCAAAACGAGCTGTCCGTGCAGGATTTGATTTGCTTGAAGTTCATGCAGCCAATGGCTACCTGCTCCACCAATTCCTTGCCACCAACACCAATATTCGTACAGATCAATATGGAGGCTCATTGGAAAACCGTGCCCGCCTGATTTTGGAAGTCTTTGATATCTTTACTAACGTCATCGGAAAAGGCAAGGCAGGCATCCGCATTTCGCCAAGTTTCAATATCAATGGCATGGCGGATGCTGAATGGAAAGCCATGACATTCTATCTGATTGAACAACTGAACAAACGTAGTCCTGCTTATCTGCATATTGCAGAACCCAGCTGGGTTGGCGGAGAACCTTTCACCGATGACTTCCGTGCAAAAATTCGCAAAGCCTTCAAAGGCAAAATCATCCTGGCAGGTGGCTATTCTCCTGAACTTGGTGAATATGTCCTCCAGGCAGGTTATGCAGATGCGATTGCCTATGGTAGAAGCTTTATTGCCAACCCTGATCTAGTTGCCCGTATCAGGCAGAATGGTCCTTACAACGAGCTGGACAAGAAAACTATCTATCGTCGTGGCATGGAGCATGGCTATCTAGACTACCCTTTTCTGACAGAAGTGCGGGAAAATACCGTTTGAACAGTTAGAAAGTCAATTCACCCTTATGGTTGATACAATGGATTTTGATGGTTTTTTCGCTGGAATTTCCTTGACGGTATTCATCCAAAATGTCAGCCAGCGAGATACTATTCAGTTCATGCTGAATTCGGCTTGAAATGGTTTTCCAAACAGACTGGGTCTCACAGACAGACTGCCTTGGGCAATTGTTCGACTTGTTGCCGAAACAGACAACAAACCTGACGCCACTGTCAAACAGCTCTATCATCTTACCTAAGCTGATGTCTTCGATGTTGCGGATTAGCCGAATGCCTCCATTTGCTCCAATGATTGCGTCTGTGATGCCATGCCTTTTTAGTTCGGCGTGGACATTTTCAATCACTTTGTTACTAACATTGATACGCTCAGCCAGTGTAGTGATGGAAAGCGGAACTTTTACTTGATGCAATTCATAAATCAGGCGAATCGCATAGCGGGTATTCGTGGAAAGTATCATGGATGCACGATGTTATGAACTGGATTTTTTATCTATTGTATATGGAATCGCTGTTTTTATTTTTGAAAGATGATTAATGGGTATTCAAAATTATTTGAAGAGAATGAAAGGTGGATCACGCACTTTGACGAGACCACCGGTATCAGAGCTGTGTTTTGCCTGGATAGGTGGTTTTTTCGGCATCTTCGGGGTCTGGTGGATTAATCACTTCATGGGTATCCAAAGTAATGAGAATATCTACCTTATTGGCTCGTTCGGTGCGTCTGCTGTTCTGATTTATGGTGTGCCAGGCGGTCCTCTTTCTCAACCAAGGAACGTCATCGGTGGCCATGTTATCTCCGCTATTGTAGGTGTCGGCGCCTATATGCTTTTTCCCGACAACATTCCATTGGCCAGTGCTATTGCTGTCGCTACCGCCATAGCCGCCATGATGGCAACCATGACTACCCATCCGCCTGGTGGTGCAACCGCACTGATTGCAGTCATCAGTGGTGATTCTATCCATAACCTAGGTTTCCTGTATGTCCTTTCACCCGTGCTGATTGGTGCTATCATCATGACCATTGTCGCCGTCATCGTGAACAGTTTTTCATCAAACCCTGGCAGGCATTACCCCAAGTATTGGATCTGACAGACAACAGTACATCAGAAAAGTCTGACACCTATTATTTTAAGATGCCTCTGCTCAAATTCTGCCAAATGCAGTAGAATATGCTTTTTACCCATACCAAGGTGGCGGAATTGGTAGACGCACCAGATTTAGGTTCTGGCGCCGAAAGGTGTAGGGGTTCGAGTCCCCTCCTTGGTACCACATTGAATATGAGCACTACTGTCAAACAGGAAATCCCTTGGTTAAAATCAGCTAACTACTTCTTAGCACGTTCCACATCCAAATAATAGCAAATAAAAAGCAGAAAGTAAGGAAAATGTCTGTTTGTACATTCGGAATGAAAATAAGAGAAATCTGATGATATCGCCGTACCAACAGTTTCAAAATTGACCGCTTTCAAGCAAAATCATCCGAAACAAAAAATGGAGCGGGCGAAGGGAATCGAACCCTCGTCTTAAGCTTGGGAAGCTTCTGCTCTACCATTGAGCTACGCCCGCTTGGAAGTATCCCATTATATACTTTTGGCAGACAGGATGCCATGCTAATCAATAACCGGATTTTTCGAGATAGGCATCCAGAAAATCACCTGCGTTGTAGAAGTCAGTCCATGCTTTGACAGCCTTGGCTTCTTCTTCACGCACACCAATACGAGTCTTGAGTTCTTTTTCAAGGAGTTCTGAGCTTTTCGGTGTTGTCTGCTCAACTGGAATCTGATTGGCAGGATTATCCCCAGCTTCGTACCAGTCAAGCCATGATTTGACGGCAAGAGCCTCCTCTTCACGTACACCAACGCGAGTTTTTAGCTCATTTGCCTGGACATCAGGGGGAGGTGTTATCGGTCTGGTTGATGGTAAATCAGAATCGCCTGATTCATACCAGTCGAGCCACGCTTTGACAGCAAGAGCTTCCTCTTCCTGGACGCCAACCCGGGTTTTTATTTCGCGTTCCTGAGTCTGTTCTTTTTTGAGTTCTGCTTCTGACTTGAATCTGACTGGTTTTGTTGTATGACTCTGTTCATCAGAGTCAAACCATTTTTGCCAGCCTTTTGAAGACTGGGAATCATCAGGCTTGGTTTCTTGCTGGGCACGTCCGTACCCTGACTTATTCAGATACAAGTCAACGATGTTACCTTTGCGGTAGGAATCGGACCATGTTTTGAAAGTATCTGCATCATCAGGTAAATCTGATGTTGTCTCTGCAAGGTTATCTTGTCTTTTCAGCTCGTCGCCAGCTCCCATCTCTTGCTCTCCTGCTCAAGTCTCTACAGCATATCCCAGCAAATTAGAATGCTTCTATTTTCACCCCGATACCCAGTTGACTGAATTTACCCATAATATTAGCTTATTTTTGTTCAAAATGGCTAATCACTGATGGAAATTGAAAGGAATTTCAGTTTTTTTGATAGTGACTCTGTCTCTGTTTAAGTTTGTCTTCTGGTAAGGTATGGCAAAAATGGTCTGTCAGAATCCAACTAATTCGGTACAATATTGCACGATGCCCATAGGGGGTTGTCTGGATACTGTATTGTAATATGAAATGTAGAGGGGAAATTATGGCGGATTCTGCCAAGACGGATGAGAAGTCTGTCTCTTTGAACTTTATGGAAAAACTGGGGTTTGAACTGCCAGATGAAGTTTGCAGTTTTTACGTGGACGGTCAAGATATTGTATTCAACCTTCAGGTATTTGAAGAAGTTAGCGACTGTAATTTCAAGGTCTCTTATGAAGAAGAACGATTTCCCCTGTCTGAGGAACAGTTAGCTCTACTGAAAAAAGCAGGTTAT
>CAZWTQ010000024.1:8100-20157 GCA_964636975.1 uncultured Oxalobacter sp.
GATGGCTACTTGATTGAACCCTGATGGATGGTTTGAGGAAAACCAACTAGATTACACATTAGCAAAAATTCACAAATGAACACAACCGATATTGAAGCCGCATTCAAGGATTTTGAGGATAAGTACAATCTGCCCCCCGTTTTTCGGATGTCTGACGGTAAGACATTAAGTGCTTTCATCATTACCAAGAAAGGGGAATCTTTTTTCGTCAGTTTTGAAAGCAGTGAAGTAGAAATTGTCGAAGCAGCCAAATTTGTTGATGAAGAACGTGTCGCCGAGGTAGAACAGGATATCCGTCGACTGAAAGCTTTTTGCTCTTTCCCCGCATTGAAGGCATCTGCACCGGAAGCTCTCCAGTAATACCTACTTGATACCCTGCGATAGACTCTGATATCTGAAGAATATTGCAGAGATATGTTTGCCTGTGTGTATGTGGCGAAAAAATCAAGCTGGAATCACCAGGTTTGACCTTAAGGCAAAGAGAAATTCCTGCTGGAGGAATTATCTGTATGATTTTTACCAATTTGAAAAGTGGCTTCCGTAAACCTGCCGGTTACGACACGTTGAAATGGATGATGGGATGGCATAGCGAAAAACGCCCCAAATCTCCTTCCACCGGCGTTCCCATTCCGTTTGAGGCCAACGACGGCCGATTGATTGCGTCAGGTTCCGCAGACACCCTGACCTGGATTGGACAGGCATCATTCCTGATACAGCTAGACGGCAAAAATTGCCTGATTGACCCCGTAATGTCAGAATCCATCGGATTCATCAAGCGCAATTCTCCGCCCGGCCTAACCTGGAACGTCATACCCAGGATTGATGTCGTGTTCATCACCCATAACCACCGTGACCACATGGACGCAGCCACCCTGAGACAGCTGGGCGATATACCAGTCTACGTCGTCCCCAGGGGTCTTGGAAAATGGTTTCTTGCCAACGGGATATCCAAAGTCATTGAAATGGACTGGTGGCTGGAAAAACAGATTGAAGGATTTGACGTAACCTTCCTGCCTGCTGAACACTGGAGCCGCCGCGGATTGGCTGACATTAACACCAGCTGGTGGGGAGGATACGTAATTTCCCGCCACGGAAAGACTCTTTACCATTGCGGAGACTCAGGCTGGTTTGAGGGTTTTAAACAGATTGCCGAAAAATTCAGGGGAAAAATCGATGTTGCCATGCTGCCAACAGGCGCTTATGCACCACGCTGGTTTATGGGTCCCCAGCATATTGACCCTGCCGAAGCCGTAAAATACTTCCAGATGCTGGAAGCCAGACATTTTGTCGCCATGCATTGGGGAACCTTCAAACTGTCTGATGAACCACTGGACGAACCCCTTTATCTGCTACCCAAGCTATGGGAACAGGCAGGACTGGCGCAAAACCGGCTGACATGTGGCATCCTTGGCAAGACATGGCTGCTGGACGAATGGCTGAAATAACCGTTTTTCCACCCTGTAACAGGCAAAATACTGGTACACTTAACCCATCTCGTTAATCTTGGAAGATTTAACATGAATTGGATTGTGATCATTCTGGTGATCGCCGCGATTGTCTGGTGGGTGAAGCGCAATCAGCGCAATCAGAACGGAAAACCACTTAACCGGGCACCGACACAGTTGCCACGCCAGAACATGCAACAGAATCATTCCAATGGCAGCTTGAACAGTCCAAATCCGCAACAGCAAAAACCAGTTGGCGCAATCGACCGGCGATGCTCCTACTGTGACAGGGTCGCTGGCATCAAAGAAACTTTCTGCCAGTCCTGCGGTGCCAAACTTCCCGCTCCGCCTCAGCAAGAAAACACCGTTTCAGGCAAACATCAAAACCAGCAGGAGAAAACTTTTTCCGATGGCAGTCAGACACAACAGGCGGCGTATCGTGGCGATAGTGGCAGTTCCATGCTTGGCGATACCGTGAAAACCGGAGCTGCCATCATGGCGACACATGCCATCTTGGGTGGATTGATGGGATCGGCTCATGCCAGCCATCAGACATCGGCAGACCTTTTGATAACACCGGATGCCGATGGTTCTGCGTCTTCGGATAGCATTTTTGGCAACAGAACAGACCTCTCACCCGATTTCCTGCCAGGCGATGGTTCTGACGAAAACAAACCGATGTCATCTAGCGTACTTGATGGCGGACTGAGCTCATTGGACAGCCTGGGCAGTCCCGGCGACAGCAACACCGCATGGATAACGGATGAGGACAACTTCAGAGATGACTTCAACGACTCCTGGTCATCCACCGATGATGACAGTAGCTTTGACAGCGACTGGTCGTCATTCGGTGATGATGACTGAAAAACCTACAGCTGTGCCAGAATACTCTTCGCCCGTTTGGCGGCGCTGGAAGCTGGATATTTCCTGGTCAGATCCGTCAGCGTCTTCTTTGCCCCCGCAATATTGTTCATGCCGATCTGGCAGGTGGCCATATTCAGCATGGCATCAGGTGCCACGGCATTGCGCGGGAAACGCTTGAGGATAATGCTCTGGTTTTTGTAAGCGTTCTTGTAATCCTTCTGAAGGTAATACGCATTGCCAAGACGATAATAGGCATGGCCAAGCCGATGTGAATCAGGGTACTTCTGGATAAACTGCTTATAGGCGGGAATCGCCCCTTTGTAGTTGCCTACCTTAAACTGCTTTTCAGCAACCTCATAATCTGCCGCTTCCGTCCTGTCAGAAGACTCTGCCACTGACTTGCCTGCTTTTTCCGGATTCCTGGAACTGCCCTCTCCGGCATCAGCCTTTTCACCTATCGCCCCTGCATCATCAGAAGAGCCAGCCGGTTTGTCTGTTCCTGATGAATCCGCTGAATCGCTCTCTTCGACTTTGGTATTAGCATCTCCAGCTTCTTCGCCAGGTTTCGTCCTGGCAGCGGGCTGTTTGCCTTCCAGCCTTCTCAAGCGGTCATCCAGATCGACATAAAAATCCTCCTGGCGGGACTCTATTTTGGTGATTTTCTGGGTCAACACCTCAATTTGTCCTCGCAGGTCGGCAATTTCCTGCTTCATGGAATCATTCTGGCTCTGCAGCTCTATCAGGCTAGCCTTGTCTGCCTTTTTCTCCCGCAGATCGAGAATATGCCGGCGTGCCTCGTCATCTTCAAAAAACGCATGGGCACCCTGCATGGGAAACCATGCGGAACAGACAAGCAGCACGGTGGCAATTCTGGCAATATGGTTTCTCATGGTTTACTGATAGACAATATCAGCACGGCGGTTCTTGGACCAGGCCGCCTCGTTGTGCCCTTCTGCCTTTGGTTTTTCCTTCCCGAAAGAAACGGCTTCCATCTGGCTGTCGGAAACGCCCTGCAATGCCATCGAACGGCGGACGGCTTCCGCACGTTTCTGTCCCAATGCCAGGTTGTATTCACGCCCGCCACGTTCATCGGTATTGCCCTGAATAACAATCTTCCTTGCCTTATGGGTATTCAGGTAGTTGGAATGGGCTGAGACAAGCGGACGATACGCTTCCTTGACCGTATATTTGTCAAAATCAAAATAAACACTTTTTTCGTAGAGCGGACTCTTCGGATCATTTAACTCGGCATCATCCTTGGAAGCACCGTTGCCATCGACGCCATATATCGACGCATTGCTATTGGAGCCATTGCTGGAAGCATCCTCATCGAGTTTAACGGAAGATCCGCAGGCAGTCAGCATCAGAATGCTGGAAAGAATAACAGCAAGTTTTTTGGGATCTGTCATGATTGCTCCTTTCGTATCGGTTATTTAGAAAATGGACTCCATGAAGGTTCACGGACGTCTGTTGCTTTCATTGAAATTTTCTGACGAAACGATCCATCAATCGAAACAACTGATAATGTGCCGCTGCGTCCCGAATCGGTTGAATACATAATATACTGACCGTTCGGCGAGAAACTTGGCGATTCATCATGGTAAGTATTGGACATTCTCATTTCCTGTCCGTTGCCAAGATCCTTGAGATAAAGCTGGAAGCCGCCATTCCTGTTTGAGATAAAAGCCAGGTGGTGGCCATCTGGGGAAACCCGTGGACTGATATTGTAGCTTCCACTGAAAGTCACACGTTGTGGAGTTCCTCCTGCAGCGCTGATCTTATAGATTTGCGGTCCACCGCTCTGGTCGCTGGTGAAATAAATCCATTGCCCATCAGGTGTGACCTGTGGTTCAGTACAGATACTGTTTGAGTGGGTAATCTGCTTCAGGTTACCGCCACTGGCGCTGACCGTATAAACCTGGGTATAGCCATTCCTCGAAAGTGCAACAGCGATACGGGAACCATCCGGAAACCACGAGGGCGCTGAATTGTTGCCCTTGTAATTGGCAACCACATGGCGCGTTCCTGTACGCAGATCCTGGATATAGACAACTGGTTTTTTGGCTTCAAAGGAAACATAAGCCACCTTGCTCCCGTCCGGAGACCATGATGGAGAAATAATCGGTTCCTTTGAACGCAACGCCACCTGCCGGCCACCGCCGTCTGCATCTGACACCTCAAGGCGGTATTCCTTGCCGGCCTTTGCGACATAGGCTAGGCGTGTTCCCGCGATGCCACGGATACCCGTCAACTTCTGGTAGATGTCATCAGCAATACGATGGGCCGTATACCGAACCTTCCCTGCAGGCGATACCAGCGACAGATACGAAACCTGTTGGGATTTACGGAGGTCATACAGGCGGTAACGAACCTCAACCTGTCCGCCAGACAGGCCGTTCACGGAACCAACTGCCACCGCATATGCCCCTGCAGACCGTTGTTTCGCACCATCATAAGAAGTCGATTCAGCCAGGGAAACTCCCTTGCCAGTCAGGATGAATGCCCCCGTGCGAGCCAGGTCCGCACGAACCATTTCTGTAACACCGGCTGCACCCTCACCAGTAAAATCTGCCACCATGACCGGCGTAGCAGATGAACCAACGCCAGAGACCTCAATATTTAACGTTTCCTGCGCCATGGCACTGATGGCAAGAAGCAATCCTGCCAGAATAGGCAGATATCGTTTCAGTTGCCAGAAAGTTGTTCGAATCATATTTTTCAGCCTTTCCTCAGCCTTTCGGTCGGTGCGTCAGAACAAATGATGACGGTACCCTTCCTGATGAATCCCGTGGATAAGGCACAGATCGGTAAACTGCCTGGCGCACAGCCTCGTCAAACCCTGCAATACCGGACGAGCGATGTTTCCGGACACTGCGGACACTGCCATCCGGAAACAGCTCCACATCATAAACTACCGCAGGATTTCCGGATATGGTTGATACATTGTATATGGTATTGGACTTGATTTTGGCAGCAACCCGACGGACATAGGCGCCATCAGCCCTGCCAGGAGCCGTTGCATAAGCATTCGTCCCTGTACCTCCCGTTCCTGTCCGCCCATGAGCGCTGCCTCCGCCACCCGTACCCCCGGCTGTTCCTCCGCCAAGACCTGCGCCACGTCCTCCGCCATAGCCCCTGCCACCAGCAACCCGCCCTGCTTCTGCTGACAACAAGGCCCGTAGCCTCTTTGCTTCAGACTGGCGCCTGGAATCTGCTTGTGCCTGGGCAAGTTGTTTGCGTAGAGCCTCACGGCGGGCATTTTCTGCCGCCTCCAACTCTGCACGGCGACGTTCCTGTCCAAGGGCGATATCAGGCCTTTCCTGTGTTGCCGTATTCCTGGATGGAGTCGGAGCAGGTTTTGGTTCAGGCTGTTGCGATCTCGTTTCAGTAGGCTCCCGGGCATTGATGCTTTCTGCCATCTCCCCTGCATCAGGAGAACCCGATTCCGCTGCCATCTTGCCTGCCGCCAACGGTGCTGCCTCACGAACCTTGACATCCCAGACCTCGGCAGAGACCACCTTGTCCGGCTTGGGCTGCCAGCTGACGCCAAACCAAAGCCCTCCAATCAACAGGCAATGAACCAGCACCGCCAAAATCAGCGATCCTGTCGAAAGCCTTGGAACTTTGGGAATCAGGGTACCTTGTTGCATACGGCCGCTACCTTATTGCGTTGCCAGACCAACCCGGCGTATCCCCATCTTTTTGGCGTCAGATATCACCTGGATAACCTCGTTGTAAATGATATTCTTGTCTGCGGCAATCAGCACCGGAAGATCTGGATACTCTGCATGGAGTGCCTGCATTTGACGCATCAATGCATCATGATCTGGCACATTCTGAAATCCTGCATCCGGCCTGTCCGGACGGTGCACCCCGATTTCCGCTGAAACATCTGGTCTGAGGGAAACCTGGATAAAGCTGTCTGGTGGCGCCGCAGTCTTTTCTGCCGTCGGGACATCCACTGTCCCCATATTGGCGATTGGTGCGCATACCATGAAAATCACCAAAAGCACCAACATAACATCGATGTAAGGCACCACATTGATTTCCGAACGCAAACGCTTGCGCAACCCACCACGGGCACCGCCGAAAATTGATCCAGACATGGAAACTCCTTATGACTGCCTCTGAAGAATATTAGAAAATTCTTCGACAAAATTTTCAAAACGAATCGCCAGCCGATCCGCGTCATTGGAAAACCGGTTATAAGCGACAACAGCGGGAATCGCCGCAAACAGCCCGACAGCCGTCGCAATCAATGCCTCGGCAATCCCCGGTGCAACCGTTGCCAAAGTTGCCTGTTGAACGTCTGCCAGTCCACGGAAGGCATTCATGATACCCCAAACCGTGCCGAACAGCCCGATATACGGAGAAACGGAACCTGCCGACGCTAGAAACGCCAGATGGGATTCCAGCGCATCCATCTCACGCTGATAGGCTGCACGCATCGCACGGCGGGAACTGTCTAGCAGAAAAGCGACATTATGGGAAGTCGTTTCGGTTCCACGCCCCTTCAGGTATTCCCTCATACCGGCATGGAAAATACGGGCAAGCGGTCCGTCCAGCGTACCATTGTCAACATCCCTGTAAATCATCTGGAGGGAACCGCCAGACCAGAAACGCTCTTCAAAAGCCACCGTCTGCCGCCTTGCTTTCCGCAAAGTTGCAAATTTCTGGAAAATATATGTCCAGCTCAACAGGGAAATGAGCAAAAGCCCCGCCATGATAATCTGGGCAATCAGCGAAGCATCAGAAATCAACGTAATGAATGAAAGATTGTGTGCCGTCTGCATAGTCTTTACCTATTTCCTATCCTTTCCTGTCATGTCACTAGGATTTCCTGCTTTCTGATGCCATCCTGAACTTTCCGACAATATCTTCCGGAAATGCGGACGGTTTCATCTTCCTGCTATCAATACAGACAACCGTAACACGGCAAGAAGAACACAGTACCCCGTCTGCCGTTCGAATGATTTTCTGCTCGAATTCTATAGAGGCTCCCCTGACTTTTGCAACATCCAGCGTAACACACAGGATATCATCCAGTACTGCAGGACGATGATAATCCACAGCCACATTCCGGACCACAAACAGGATCTGGCGCTTCTGTGCCAGCGACTGCTGGCTGATATCCAGTGTACGTAGCCACTCACTGCGGGCGCGTTCATAAAACTTGAGGTAATTCGCATAATAGACAACACCGCCAGAATCAGTATCTTCAAAATAGACCCTGACAGGCCAGGTAAAAGTGGGGGAATCCATGCTGAAAATCCTAAAAACCTGATGATGGAATATCCACACTAGCCCATTGCCGAATAGTAATCAAGCCTTATTATATTTTGTAACAATCCAACCCATACTACACGGCATTTTCTTGTTTTGAGCCGGAATTTGCCTCAAAGTTTCCGAAAAATACTGACGAAAACCACCGTTTGCTTTATCATGCTGGAGTAATCTCTTTTTGCAGGGACTACATCTATTTTCGAGCAGGACATCGGTCGTGCCCTGTTTCAGCTCCGCAGTTTCCCTACGAATTAGAAGACTGTGGAAAGGAACAATGCCTCTGAACCTGCGCCGTTTTCGAAAGCAAAAACATGAGCTCAAAACCGTCTTTTTTTAAACGACTGCCCATAACAGGCTTCCAACCCATCATCCTGTCATTATTCCGTGGTTATTCCACCCGCAACCTCACCAACGACATTTCTGCAGGGATAACTGTTGGTATCGTTGCGTTGCCCTTGGCCATGGCTTTTGCCATTGCCTCTGGCCTGTCCCCAGAATCAGGCATCTACACTGCAATCGTCGCGGGTTTTCTCATTGCGGTTTTCGGTGGGTCACGTGTCCAGATCGGGGGGCCTGCAGGGGCTTTCATCGTCATTGTTTACGGCATCATCGACCAATATGGTGTTTTCAACTTGCTTCTGGCCACTTTCCTTTCAGGCATCGTTCTGTTCCTGATGGGGCTATTCAAGATAGGGAGTTTCATCCGATTCATTCCCGTATCCACTGTCATCGGGTTCACCAACGGCATCGCCGTTTTAATTGGTCTCTCGCAGGTCAAGGATTTCCTGGGGCTGAAAGTGGCGAAAATGCCGGCAGAGTTCTTCCTGCAGATTAGTACACTCTATGATGCCATTGATACCTTCAATCCTTATTCCATCGGTCTCGGCATCATTTCCCTGATTCTGGTGTTTGGGTGGCCCCGTACCTGGAACAACAATTCGCCACGATGGAGACGATTGCTTGCACGTATTCCGAGCACCATTGTTGTACTGATTGCCATGACCGCGATTGTCAGCTATTTCAATCTGCCTGTCGAAACCATCGGTAGCCGGTTTGGTGGCATTCCGCAGTCGTTGCCCAGCTTCACCGTGCCTGAAGTCTCCATTTCGGCATTTGAAAACTTGATTCGTCCTGCCCTGACACTGGCAGTCCTTGGTGCCATCGAATCGCTACTATGTGCCCGCGTTGCAGACACCATGATTAATGACCGTCATGATCCGAACCAAGAATTGATGGGACAGGGCATCGCAAACTGCATCGCGCCATTCCTAAACGGTATGCCTGCAACTGGTACCATCGCCCGTACCGTCACCAACATCAAGAGTGGAGGAACCTCCCCGCTTGCTGGTATCATCCATGCCATCACCCTGTTGGGCATCGTCCTGGCAGCTGCGCCACTTGCCGCCAACATTCCGCTGTGCGCCCTCTCCGCCATCCTGCTGTTTGTGGCATTCAACATGGGGAACTGGCGTGAATTTGTCCGTCTGCGCCAATTCACCATGTCGTATAAGGCAACCCTACTGGCAACCTTCTTCCTGACTGTCATTTTCGATCTGACAGTCGCTGTTGAAGTCGGTCTGGGTATCGCCGCACTCTTCTTCCTGTACCGTATCAACACCCTGACCATGGTCATCAAGGAAAAAAATAGACCTGACGTACCAAAAGGCATCGATATCTGGAACATGGAGGGCGCCCTGTTCTTTGGCTCTGTCTCCAAACTGGAAGAAGCAACCAGCCCGAAATACATGGTTGCCCATGATGCACCGGATGTTGTCATCTTCAACTTCACCGACTTGCTGTCGATTGACAACAGTGCCGGAGACATCATCGAGGGATTCCAGCAAAATGTCGTCAGCCTCGGAAAAACGTTCATCATTGCCGGAGCAACTGATTTTCCGCTACGACAGCTCCAGCGGCTACGGATGGATCAGCGTCTTGGCAAATACATGGTGCCAGACCTTGAATCCGCCATTGAACTGGCGAAAGAAGCCCAAGCAGAGATTCAAGCGAGAAAACAGAATTTCTAGCATCTTCCAAATATCTCCAAATGAAAAACCGGCAATTCCCCCCCCCCCATTGCCGGTTTTTCATCGTTTCTGGCTGGACATATCCGCTTTTATCCTGCCTTTTCCAGCCTGTATCATGCTTTTGGTAGCGTCACCCCTGTCTGACCCTGGTACTTGCCACCACGGTCTTTATAGGAAATCTCGCACTCCTCATCACTCTCAAAGAAAAGCACCTGGGCGCAACCTTCCCAGGCATAAATCTTGGCAGGCAACGGCGTGGTATTTGAAAATTCCAGGGTTACATACCCTTCCCATTCCGGTTCAAACGGCGTGACATTCACAATAATGCCGCACCTTGCGTAGGTAGACTTGCCAAGGCAAACCGTCAACACATTGCGTGGAATACGGAACTTTTCGACTGTCCTTGCCAGAGCAAAAGAGTTCGGTGGAATGATACAGACGTCTCCCTTAAAATCAACAAAAGACTTGTCATCGAAATTTTTCGGGTCAACGATACTATTGTTGATATTGGTGAAAATCTTGAATTCATCGGCACAGCGAATGTCATAACCATAGGAAGAAACGCCATAAGAAACAATCTTGCGATTATCCACGAAACGTACCTGTTCGGGCTCAAACGGCTCGATCATCTGGTATTCCATGGCCATGCGCCGTATCCATTTATCTGATTTGATAGACATGATGAGCCCTTTTGTCAGGTGAAAGAAAACCCTCATGCACAAAAGCCTGCATGAGCATGACCTGGATATTTTACCTGCTTTACATCCCTGGTGTGCAAATATAAATATAGACAAAAGCCACGATCCCGTTAAACTCGCGACGGGCAGAAACACTCTCTTTCACAATACCTGCTGAGAAAGTCGTTGCCATCACATCCCATATCACCGGCTGATGATTGCCATTACTGCAACCTTATCCTGCCTATCTGAAAATGGCAAATACTGCTTTTCATTGCTGGCGACACAACAGGTTACTTATTGCCGACCCTGTTTATTTCTGCAAAAAATAGGTGTGTTACATTAAAATCCCTCTATAGTGATATATTTGATATTAGCCACAATGTCTTTGAACAGTTTCAGCTGACGGATGACTGCCATGAATCTTACTGACCATTTTCTCATCGCCATGCCGGGAAGTTCTGACCCTATTTTTGGAGGGACTGTTGTTTATCTGTGCGAGCACAACGAATTCGGCGCATTAGGTTTTATCATCAACAAACCCATGGAAGTCGAGTTGGCTACCCTGTTGGAAAAACAGAAATTACCCATTACAAATCTTGCCAGAACCAAAGCGGGTGTTCCCTTGATGTTTGGAGGCCCCGTACAAGGCGATCGCGGATTCATTCTGCATAGTGCCGAGGCTACCTATACGACAACCCTGAAAATTTCGGATCAAATTGCCTTCACATCATCCCGCGAAGTTCTGGAAGCAATTACCAATAACTGTGGTCCACGCCATTCACTAGTCGCCATCGGATATGCCGGTTGGGATGCCGGTCAACTGGAAAAAGAAATTAGCCGAAATGCCTGGCTTACCGTTAAGGCTGATCCTGATATGCTGTTTAAGACGCCTATCCGGGAACGCTATGACGCTGCCATCCATAAACTGGGATTTGACCCTGCCGTTTTGGTGATTCCACATGAAAACTCACCCCTGCAATGAAACCCGTCATAGTTAGCCCGCCTGAAGTCATCATCGGATTTGATTTCGGGCTCAAGAAAATTGGTGTTGCCATCGGCAACACACTGTCATGTTCAGCCCGTCCGCTAACCATCATCCATGAAGAATCCAATAGCCGTAAATTCGATGCCATTGAAACACTGTTGAAAGAATGGCAACCTTCCTTGGCAGTCGTTGGCCTACCCTGCTATCCAGATGGGACAGAACACGAAATGACTGTTCATTGTCGCCGTTTTGCCAACCGGCTGAAAGGTCGTTTCGGTATCAGAACCATCCATGTCGATGAACGGTATTCTTCTGCTGTCCTGAATTTCAGGCAGGGCGAAGAAGATGATGCCCATGCTGCGACGCTAATCCTGCAACAGTACTTTGATGAAAAGACATCAACCGATCGGCGTTTTCTGCATCACACAGGGCAGGTCTGATAAAATCTATGCCATATGCGTGGGAAAGGTAAACTTGCAATCAAGGATGCCATGGTCATTCCATACGGCGGTTCACCTGGAAATATCCCATGCGGATTTCCTTGGATTTCTCAACTGTTTACAGGAGTCAAACCATTCCCATGAAACCCTCTGTTTCTGAACTCGATGCGGAAAAACTGTATCAGAGCCTGACAGCAGAAATTCGCCAGGCCATCCGTGACATCGACAACGTCGCCATCGCAGGCATCCACTCTGGTGGTGCATGGCTTGCCGAGCGCATGGTATCCGATCTGAATCTGGTCACTCCGCCCGGCTTCATTGATGTATCCTTTT
>CAZWTQ010000025.1:0-12097 GCA_964636975.1 uncultured Oxalobacter sp.
GGATAATGCTTTGTCACCCATCTTTCTCTTCCTCCAAATAAGATTGGTTAGTTTAATTTTTCTGACAACCTGCCAGATTTTCCAGAACAGGAAAACATATGCCTTCCTCCGTTCTTTCCACCCCTATCATCCACGTTCCATGCGCGCCTTCAACCGAGCCATCGTTCCCGGCGACCAGACCTGAGGATCTACCCAGATATTGATAACAGCACATCTGCCGGTTGCAGCGACTGCCTTGCGCCCACGCCGTAGAGCAGCGGCAATTTCTTCAGGGCGGCGGACTTCTTCCCCATATCCGCCCAGCATCTCTGCAAATTTACCATATGACAAGTCACTTAATAAAGTACCCGTACCATTTTTATCGCCATATCGAATCATTTGCGAATATCTGATCATATTCATAGCAGAATTATTACCGATAACTGCCAAGAATGGTGTACCAAACCGGTTTGCCGTCTCAAGATCGAATGCTGTCATCGAAAAGGCACCATCGCCATAATAGCAAAGCACCTCTTTTGCAGGATTTGCCAGTTTCGATGCGATAGCAAAGCCTGTTCCAATACCCAAACACCCAAACGGCCCCGGATCCATCCATTGACCAGGACGACGGGGATGCACACCCAACGCCGAAATCGACACCACATCACCACCATCCCCAATATAGACCGTATCTTCCCCAATAAACTGATCCAATTCATATGCTACCCTGTATGGATTGATAGGAACATTATCTGAAAAGAATAAAGGTTTTAGTTTTTCAAATGCTTGGTTTTCGGCCTTACGAAGCTTCTGTATCCAAGCCTGGCGCTGAAAACGGGAACCTTGGTCAATCCTGCCAGAAGCAGCAACGACTGCAGAAAAGACTGCACCATGATGGCCTAATAGTCCCAACTCAATATCGTGGTTCTTACCAATAGAAGCATAATTCTGGTCAATATGTATCACCTTCGCATCAGGATTCAGCATCCTACCGAAACCCAACCTAAAATCCAGCGGTGCCCCGGCAATCAGCACTACATCCGCCTGGGAAAACGCCAATGTCCTCGTCCGATCAAACAACAACGGATCTTCTGGACGGAAAATTCCTCGTGCAGAACCATTAACGTAAACAGGAATATCAAACCATCTTGCCAATTCACGTGCTTCGACATGACTACGACTATCCCAAACACGGCTACCAAACAAGACAACCGGCCTTTCTGCATGTACCAACAAGTCCGCCAACTTCTCAATACTTTCCGTATCTGGCACAATCTTATTAACGGCACGGAATCTGCCTGCCGCAGGGATACGGCAAAGTCGCTCATCAACCTGCGCATCCAACAAGTCGCGAGGAATCTCAAGCAATACTGGTCCCTGTACTGGACCATTCGCCTCACGGCATGCCATCGACACCATATCAGCAATGCGATTTGTTGTCTGGACGCTGGCGGCCCATTTCGTGACCGATGCCATCAGTCGCACATGGTTGAATTCCTGCAAGGTTCCCTGAAGATGTTGGGTAGTTGCCCCCTGTCCAGTAATATGTAACAATGGCGTTTCTGCCCGCAATGCCGCTGCCAGACCTATCATTGCATTGCAACAACCTGGTCCTGATGTTGTCACTAAGCATCCTGTCTTTCCTGTCTGACGAGCATATCCATCTGCAGCATGCGCAGCCACCTGTTCATGACGAAAATCGATAATTCTGATATTTTCCCTGACACATCCTTCATAGATGTCGACGATATTACCCCCTGACAAAGTGAAAATGGTGTCGATCCCCTCATTCTTCAAGGCTTTAGCAACTAACCGCCCCCCCGAAACTAAGTTCCCATCATTAGAAGATTGCTGTACATTGTTCATCATACGGATCGTCATTCATCAAAAGCACTGCATAGGATATTTTCAGAAGGAAAAATCTACCACAAGATTACCGATTCCTATAATCTAACCGATGATAGAGAGAATCGTTTTCCATATCTATCTTTTCTGCAATCCTGACATATTCAACCCACCGATCAGCTTCATCACCAATTGTGAGCAGAAATTCTTGGCATATTTATATTTAGATCATGTACATCACGTAACGTCGTCCCAATCTACCGATATCAGACGAACTATCTCTGCCATACCAGCTGTAATATCCTCGCCTTCAACGCCTATGTTATCGCTGTATGTCGCCAACCGTAATAAATTGAAACCCATAAATATCATCATCCCTTCACTATGTGCTCGATGCTCCATGATGTTAACCACCTCCCACAGCTGTTGCGAGTACATGAAACGAATATCGGCTTATGCCCAGGCAAGGACTGGCGTTTTTTTCCGGATACCTAGAAAATAATCACTTCAGCGTGTGAATATGATGACTGTGTCTGCTGATGATGGAATTTCTGAAAGATTTAATTCTTAGGTAAGCAGGCACAGACGATAAAAATCACAGCAGATGCAAGAGTTTAAAGCACTTTGAAACCTTTTTCTGAGCGTTATTCGCAGTAATTTTAAAAGGATCTTCCCTTTGTAAAGTAAAAATATTAAAAAATCCGTGCTTTGCTGACAAGATAACGGTTGATTCAAAAAAGTAGTCCTAAAAAACCTATTTCAGCCAACCCCGACGGTTGAAATACCAAAGTGGCACCAAGGCACTGACCAACATCAGCACGATGGCAAAAGGATAACCGAAATCCCAACTGAGTTCAGGCATCAACCGGAAATTCATTCCGTAAACACTGGCTATCAGTGTCGGTGGCAAGAATGCAACACTAGCGACCGAGAAGATCTTGATGATCTTATTCTGATTGATATTGATAAAGCCGACCGTGGCATCCATCAGAAAGTTGATTTTTTCAAATAAAAAAGAAGTATGACCATCTAGTGACTCGATATCACGCAGGATCTGACGGGCTTCTTCAAACTGTTCAGCATCCAGTAAACGACCACGCATGAGGAAGCTAACTGCCCGGCGAGTATCCATCATGGTTCGGCGAATACGACCATTTAGGTCTTCTTCTTTTGCAATAGTACTTAGGGTTGTAGCAGCATCTTGGTCAGTAAATTCCTCCTGTAGAACACGGATGCTAACTTCCTCAAGGTTTTGGTAAATACCTTCCAGCGCATCTGCAGAATATTCGGCATCAGTGGAATACAGATCAAGCAGAACATCCTTGTAATCAGTGATAGAACCAGGACGGGAACGAGCGCGCATCCGAACCAAACGAAAAACTGGCAAATCTTCAGCATGCATCGAAAACAGCATATTGCTTGAAAGGATGAAAGCAACTGTCACCGTCTGGGAAGGTTCTTCATCATCATCAATACGGAAATCAGTGCGAAGGTGTAGGTCGCCGTTTTCAGCTTCATAGTAACGGGCAGATGCCTCGATATCCTGAACTTCGTCTTCGTCTGGCATCGTAACGTTATAGGTATTCTTGATCCAATCACGTTCCTCATCAGTCGGATCAGTCATATCCACCCAAATGGGAGAAACATTATCAAGATCTTCACGAGAATCAATCGGCACTTGATTCAAACGACCATTCTGTAAGATAAAGACGTTGATCATACTCCCCTCTTTCCTCACAACTATCGGCAAGTCATTAATTATACCCGACTGTCCTTATCTTACAGCAGAATCCCTTGAAGGTATGGGGAGTTCCTTGTAAAAAATATTTTCCTCGCAGCGAATTCCTTCCCGACACACTTGCATAAATACAATGTACTGGCATCTTTCCTGCCAGACAGGCAAAAAATCTGATTTTAGAATACCCTCCATCAAAGAGACCGATGTCGTGGTCGTCGTAGTGGCTGTTTGGGAGCAGATTTGATGGACTCAGGAACTTTTGCCACCGACATCCGCTGAAGGATCAATGATGTCTTATGCGCCAGATAAGCAGAATTGCGATGTGTATCGAAATAACGGGGCTTGGGTAATAATGCCGCTAACCTTGCTGCTTGTGATGGATTTAGGTTAGCAGCAGAAATACCATAATAATGTCGAGATGCTGCTTCGCAGCCAAACACGCCAATTCCAAACTCAACCAAGTTTAGGTATAACTCATAAATACGTTCTTTTTCCATCCAGAATTCGAGCATGTAGGTAATGGCAAGCTCCTGTAGCTTTCGGAAATAGCTACGACTACTGGACAGGAATAGGTTTTTTGCCAGTTGCTGGGTGATAGTTGAACCGCCTGAAACGATTTTCCCTTTTCTGTTGTTAGTCTTGTAGGCTCGCAAGATGCCATTCCATTCAACGCCTTCATGGCTTGCGAAATTACTGTCTTCTGAGGCGATAATAGCCCGTTTGAGATTATTTGAAATCCGTTCATATGAAATCCATGTATGCTGAATTTCTACATCGGGATTTTTCTTCCGTAGAATTGACAATTGTTCACGCATGAAACTAGTGGAAGACGGATTAAAATTCACCCACCAAGCAATCTGGAAAAAATAATAAAGTTGCAAGGCAATCAGTAAGGCAAACGGGGTAGCGACCAGCCACCATCGGTACTTTACAATCAGAGGGAACAGGGATTTCATTAGACTCTATCGCCCAAAATGGTCAAAAACAGGGGCTGTTTTCGGGCGTATTTCCCGCCAGACAAAAAAAGATTCTGCAGCTTGTTCCACCAACATACCAAACCCATCCCGGACATAAGCACCCTGTTCAGCAGCAAACCGCATGAAAGCGGTTGGCTGACTAGAGTAGACCATATCCAACGCCAATGCTCCTTGCTTGAAAACCTTTGACGGTATGGTAGGCATCGTATCCTGCAACCCTGCCGAAGTAGCATTGATGATGACATCATATGGCTCCTCCAATGCCTCATACCCGGATGAAGTAGTATTTCCATAACTAGCAAAAGTAGCTGCCAGTAATGCTGCTTTTTCCGGCGTTCGGTTGGCGATATGGAGCACAACAGGCTTCTGTTCCAGCAAAGGTAACATCACGCCATAAGCAGCGCCTCCAGCCCCTAGCATCAAAATCCGTGCACCAGCTAATGTAATACCAAGGTTCCGTGTAATGTCCACTACTAGACCAGTGCCATCAGTATTGTCACCCAGAACCCGATTCCCATCAAAACATAGTGTATTGACTGTTCCTGCAGCCTCCGCACGGGGTGTCCGTTCAGTGGCAAGCCGAAACGCCTCAAATTTGAATGGTACAGTAACATTTAATCCTCGCCCGCCTTCAATGGCAAACTGGAGAACTGTCTCATCAAATCCATCTAATGGTGCCAGCAGTTTGGTGTATTCAATATCTTCAGCAGTCTGGCGAGCAAATAGCATCTGGATTTCCGGTGATTTGCTATGGGCGATGGGGTTACCTACAACGGCATAACGGTCACTCATTTTCTTATTCCTGACAGGCTATTGTATTTCATCAACGGTATCATCGGACGGTTGACTGTATCTGTTGACGGGATCCCTGATCCCGGGTGAATTTCAGTCTGGTTATAATAACCCAAACGTCTGCTGCCGTCTGTGCACTTTTTGGGAAGGAACCAAACGGTGCCGCACGGTAAACGATTCTTAATGCAGCATTATCCAAGCTAGGGTTGCCTGAAGACCGTTCAATGGAAACGCCTCCTTCACGATCATCGATAGCGCCATTTCGGTAAACAGGAATCCGAACAGTCAGTTCCCCATACAACCTGCTCCCATTTTGTTGTGGAAAATTGATGGCGCCAATATGTTCTATTCGGCTCCGCAATGTTCGGTAATACATTGCATAAACTGGATCACGGGTAGATATCGTAATCACTGGTCGGCTGACAAAAGAACTCTGCCTACCCATACTCCGCCTAAAAACCACAGATCGGCTGTCATTTTCTACTTCTGAACCAACGCTATCACTCGTACTATCCACCGAGAAAGCGGGCTGTGCTTTTGACTCAGTCTGCCGATATGGGGGAAACTTTTCGGTATTACCCTGCATACTACCTGTTCGTTCTACCTCATCCTTTCGTCCCGATGTCAGGGAAACTATTTCTTCTACATTCAATGACGCATCCTCTTGAGATACCGCAGAGAGGCGATTGCGGAGAATAAACCGTAATTCCATATCTGGTCGAGCATCCAAAACCTTTCCAGACATAAAGGCACTTTCAGGTATACTGAGCAAGAGAATACCATGCAACAGGAAGGATAGCGCCAACCCTAACATTAGGACACGGTTCTGTAACAAGGGTTTCATCTCTGCACCAATCACCTTGATGGATTTTCCTTTAACGATCTGCTCATCTAGCAGGTAATCATTCCATGGGGGAGTCCTCTGCATAGTCACTGGCTACAGAACTTTCTGCAAAACCTTCCAGAAAACGAGCTTGGACAGTCAGCTCAACCTCATCCCAAGCAATCAGCTCTAGTCTGACTAGGGTGCCCCAAGCAAAGGCCTGCATGTCTGGCATAGGAATAACCAAGGGAATATCCACCAAACGGACAGCGCCATCCCTGATAACCACAGCATCTGCCTGACGTACCTGATGCTGTTCCAGCCACTTCAGGCACCAGTAACGTTCCATCTTGCCTTGGAACTCATTATAAGCAGTATACGTGGCGTCAAATGCACTAATGATGGCAAATAGGTCCGCATCATCTTTGGAACGGAAAGGGGCTACCAATGATGCCGCATTACCATGCTGGATACATGCCAATACCTGCCATTGGTTGACGAGGTCGGTATAGCGACGCAAAGGAGATGTGCACCAAGCATATTGATCGACTCCAAGTCCCTGATGGGGAGCTGCATGGGTCACCATCTTGACAAGCAAGCGTTTTCCCCAACCATCATAAATCTGTGATCGGTAAATCCCTGGAACACCACAATCGACCATCAACCTACCCCATGTACTGTTGGCAAAAATCATCATCTCTGCCACAATCCTGTCCAATGGAGCAGAACGCTGACGCCGTTCAATGGTGACGATACCATCTTTCGATACGTAGAAGCCGAAATCCACTCGATTAATCTGTTCAGGTTTCAGACCAAAGGATTCTCGTTTGAGCATGCGTTGTTTTTCAAACGCTTGAGCACACTGCCACAGGATACGGATGGCTTCCTTATGCGGATAATTGCCTTCCCCTGTTGCAAGGGCTCCTTCAGTGACTTGGTCATCAAGATCATTATGGCGAAGATTGTCAGCAACACAGATTTTTTCAACCCTGCTTTCAGTTTTCATAACAGACCAGTCTGATGAATCAACTGCTACATAAAGACTCAATACAGGACGATATTTTCCCGCATCTAGAGTAAAACAATCCACCAGGCTATCTGGCAACATCGTGATTTTATCGCCTGGCATATAGACAGTAGAAAGCCGTTTCCGGGCAATGGTATCCAAGCTGTCTCTAGGAGAGATTCCTAATCCTGGTGCTGCAATATGCACACCAATTTGGTACCGCCCATCGGATAGAGAAGTCACTGACAGGGCATCATCAATTTCTGTAGTGGTGATATCATCGATGGAGAAAGCCTGAACTTTTGAAACTGGTAAATCAATTTCTTCAGTTGTTCTCTTGATATTAGGAAAAGCCGTTCCTTGTGGAAAAAAATTGTGGACAAATTTGGAAAAATGCAGATTTTTTGCATCAGGAAACACTCCAAAACGCAACAGCAATTTCTCTACAGAAATATGCTGTTTTTCACAAACAGCGGTCAATGCCTTGTATTCAATGCTATTTTTATCCGGTTTGCATATTAAGCAAACAGCGTTGTCTTTGATAGCATCTGGCAATGCTCCTTGAAGCATCTGATCTACATATTGTTGCTGAACCAATGCCAGCCGTTTTCTTTTTTCGATACCGGCCAATGCAGCTTTCAACGCTTTTTCAGGGGCTCCTTTATAATGACCCCGCCCCTTCCGATAAAAATATATTGGCGCAGAGTGTAAGCGGATTAGCAATGCTGCTGATTCTTCAGGCTTTGGTTCATGTCCAAAATACTCCTGCCCCAAGGACACATAGTCGAACTCATCTTCACCGGCAACTTCCCAAAGGAAATCGAGATCCATGCTTTCTGCTGTCTGCTTGGCAGATGTCATCAACCCCGCAGGATCCTGGGTATCGAACTGAAACAGTACATCTTTTCTCCTGACCTTGATCCTTTTACCGGTCGGTAGTTCTACCTGAAAAGACTCTCCGGTCTGCCCCATGATCTGACCAGCTTTGAATTCCCCTGACTCTTCAAAAAATAGATTCATACTCAAATATCTAAAAAGCCTGAATAGACAACCCTCCGTCAGCAGGATATCCACAGAAAGCCAACACCTGGGGCAGATATCGTTCAAAATCTGAAATACCATGATTGCTGCCCTGAATGATGATCTGATGCGCATGCTGATAATGTTCTTGCATCAAATGCCAATCAAGTAGTTCATCTCCCGTTGCCGCAACCAGCAGATACCGCTCTGGTTTAGTAATGGTTTCGATACGGACTGATACCAGTTCTTGGGCATACGTATCGCGGAAATCCAACCATGCCTTGACTTGGAGATCGCATCTATCCAAGCTATCCTCCAAAATCTTGATACGCCATGGATCAATGACCGGATTCAAGAGTACGGCTCTGCAACCGTATTGTTCTGCAATCCAGTTAGCATAAAAACCGCCCAACGATGAGCCGATGACAGTCAGTTCTTCAGCAGAAATCCCCTGAATTTCCGCCAAAGCTGTCCTGACAGCTTCTACAGGGGAAACTGGTAACTGGGGACAGCAGTAGCGACAGTCAACCACTTTCTGTACCAACGATGTCTTCAATAGCTGCGCCTTAAAAGATGTCGGTGCTGACATGAAACCATGTAGGTAAAGAATAGTTTTAGGCATTCAGTTCTCCTCTTGCAATTTATCCAAGATTTTCTGATGAATACCACCAAAACTGCCATTGCTCATAATCAGGATATGGTCACCATCCCGGGCAGCGACAACGATAGCATCAGCCAACTGTCCAAGATCATCATAGGTCGATGCCTTACTTCCCAATGGCGCCAATGCTTCAGCCAAATCCCAACCCAATGCATTCTTACCGAATTTCTCTCCATAACAGAAAACCAGATCAGCTTCTGAAAGACTCTGGGGTAGAGCTTGTTTCATCACGCCCAGTTTCATCGTATTTGATCGAGGCTCGAGCACTGCAAGAAGCCGTCCTCCTGTCTGTTGGATCTTGTTGCGCAGCCCTGCAATCGTAACGGCGATGGCTGTTGGATGATGGGCAAAATCATCATAGACATGGACGCCTCTCACCACGCCCCTGCATTCCATACGACGTTTGACATTCCTGAAACGGGATAATGAATCGATAGCAACACGAGGGACAATCCCAGCGTGGCGAGCAGCAGCCACTGCTGCCAAAGCATTCAAGCGGTTATACTCGCCAGTTAGTTCCCATTTGACTGTTCCTTGTAGTTCTCCTTGAAAATAGATATGAAAGCTGTCATCACCAGCATCTACCAATGTCCAACCATCGCCAAACTCACCTCCGAACCACTCCTGACTACTCCAACACCCTCGAGCCATCACCCGGGCAAGCGATTGACTATTCCGATTGACAATGATTTTGCCATTCCCTGCAATCGTTCTGACAAGATGATGGAACTGTGTCTCGATAGCAGTGACATCCTGGAAGATATCAGCATGATCGAATTCTAGGTTGTTCAGGATAACTGTCCTTGGTCGATAATGGATAAACTTGCTACGCTTGTCAAAAAACGCCGTATCATATTCATCCGCCTCGATCACAAAAAATGGAGAATCTCTACCGCCATTCAAGCGGGCAGAAATCCCGAAATTCATCGGAATACCTCCAATCAGGAATCCAGGAGAAAAACCCGTATCTTCAAGAATCCATGCCAGCATAGAAGTTGTGGTTGTCTTGCCATGCGTTCCGGCAACTGCCAGGATCCAATGGTTGCTCAAAACATGCTCGCCAATCCACTGGGGACCGGAAACATAGGGAAGTCTCCTGTTAAGAATCTCTTCCATCAGGGGGTTGCCCCGGGAAACCACGTTTCCAATAACATATAAATCAGGATTCAGTGAAATCTGATCTGCATTATATCCCTGGATTAGTCTGATGCCCTGTTCTTGCAACTGGGTGCTCATCGGTGGATACACCCCTGCATCGCAACCTGTCACTTGGTGACCAGCAGCTTTGGCAAGTACTGCCACCCCTCCCATAAAAGTGCCACAAATACCGAGAATATGGATATGCATAATGGCCTATTCCAATAAATACCCTTAAAATGCTTTTCTATGTTGAACTGCTATTTCACTATGATCGATGGCTACCCGAATTTTCACTGATTTTGCAGCACTCCAGCAACAGATTGCCTCCGCCTCTGCGCGGATCATCGCAGAGGAAGGAGCTTCCTATGAAACTGCCAAAAAGCACGCAGCCAGCATGATTTTAGGGAACGCCCACATCAATTGTGGAATTTTACCCAACAATGACGTTATCGAGAATGAGTTGCGTCGGTATAATCGGCTTTTCCTGTCAAAAAAGCAGCCAGCCAAACTCCAACATCTCCGTCTGATCGCTGCGCAACTGATGAAGAAACTCCTACCTTTCCGACCATATATCACAGGAGCCGTCTTAAATGGCACTGCAGGAGAATACAGTAGCATTCATATCCAACTGTTTACAGACAATGTCAAAGATGTTGAACTGTTCTTGCTAAATGAAAATATTTCTTTTGAAGTCGGTGAGCTGACAAAGTTCAAGAAAAATAACCGCATTATTGAGACAATTGAGTTCATCTGGCGAAATGAAACGATTCATCTCATTATTTATGAACTCAACGACTTGCATCAGTCGCTGCGATTTTTCGGAAAATATGCAAAAAGAGCCGATCTAGCACACTTAATCGGTATCATCAATGGTGAAGCCCTTGAACAAAGACATGGTGAAACGTGAAAATTGATATTTTTTCTTGCATTTTTGAGCACTTTAACGGCAAAATGCAATTTATCAAACAGAAAGATAGAAAAATCGATTTTTTCACCATCATGGCCAAAAATATTCTTCTGCTCAATGGTCCAAACTTGAACCTGTTGGGTATGCGGGAACCAGACATCTATGGGAGAGAAACTCTCGATGATGTTGTCTCCATGGTACGCACGCTTGCTGAACAGGCTGGTATCCGTTTTGCCAGTTTTCAGAGCAACCATGAAGGCACCCTGATTGATCGAATTCATCAGGCACGGCTTGAAAATGTTGATACTATCATCATCAACCCTGGAGGATTGACGCATACCAGTATTTCGCTGAGAGACGCCCTTTCTGGAGTCGATATTCCTTTCTATGAAGTACATATTTCAAATATCCATCGGCGGGAGCCGTTCCGTCATCACTCCTTCCTATCTTCCATCGCAAAGGGTGTCATTTGCGGTTTCGGCATTGATGGTTACCGTCTGGCTATGGAATATGCGTTAAGGCATTGATTTTGATTATTTAAGGAGGGTTATTTTTCATGATTTCTATGGACTTACGTAAATTGAAGACCTTGGTTGACCTAGTTTCAGAAACCAATATCGCCGAGCTGGAAGTCACTGAAGGCGATAGCAAGGTTCGCATTACCAAGAACTCTTCTGTTCAGGAACGACCCTCCTTGGCGGTACATTCCCCTGCTATTGCCACACCGGCTTCTGTCGCCATACCTGCTACATCTACATCCATTACTGAAGCGAATCCTATTGTGCCGGAGGAACCTGACGGGACTGTTGTTAAATCACCAATGGTTGGCACTTTTTATAGTGCTTCTGCTCCAGGCAATCCCCCTTATGTCCAAGTAGGATCTTCTGTTAAGGCTGGCGATACCCTGTGTATCATTGAAGCAATGAAATTATTAAATGAAATTGAAGCGGAATCTGATGGTACCATCAAGAAAATTCTGGTTGAGAACGGCTCTCCCGTTGAATTCGGTCAACCTCTGTTCATCATCGGATAAAGACAAGTCTGACGTCTATCCTATATAACGATGTCTTTTGTTGCTCTTTCGGCTTTTTGAACGACCTAATCACTATGTTTGAAAAAATCCTTATTGCCAACCGCGGTGAAATTGCCATGCGTATCCAGCGGGCATGTCGTGAAATGGGCATTAAGACGGTTGTTGTCCACTCTGAG
>CAZWTQ010000025.1:12107-16139 GCA_964636975.1 uncultured Oxalobacter sp.
GATGCCAAGTATGTCAAACTGGCTGATGAGTCGGTCTGTATCGGTCCGGCATCTTCATCTCAAAGCTACCTGAATATGCCCGCTATCATTAGTGCAGCAGAAGTCACAGATGCCCAGGCTATCCATCCCGGTTATGGTTTCCTAGCTGAAAATGCGGATTTCGCGGAGTGTGTTGAAAAATCCGGATTTACCTTTATCGGCCCAACTCCAACATCCATTCGCCAGATGGGCGACAAGATTACCGCAAAACAGGCTATGCTCAAAGCAGGAATCCCATGTGTCCCTGGTTCAAACGGCGCATTGAGCGACAATGAGGAAGAGATCCTCTCAACTGCACGCAAAATCGGTTATCCAGTCATTATCAAGGCTGTTGGTGGTGGCGGAGGGCGAGGAATGCGCATTGTTAGAGACAAAGAATCTCTACTAAATGCGATTTCTACGACAAAATTGGAAGCGGGTAAAGCCTTTGGAAATCCTGACGTCTATATGGAAAAATTTCTAGAAACTCCCCGTCATATCGAAATTCAAGTTCTTGCTGATACTTATGGTAACGCCATCTGGCTTGGAGAACGTGACTGTTCGATGCAGCGCCGTCATCAGAAAGTGCTTGAAGAAGCTCCCGCACCGAATATTCCTCGTCGCTTGGTAGATCGTATCGGCGAGCGTTGTGCAGAAGCCTGTAGCAAGATTGGTTATGCAGGTGCAGGCACTTTCGAATTCCTGTATGAAAACGGTGAATTCTATTTCATTGAAATGAACACTCGCATTCAGGTTGAGCACCCTGTCTCCGAACTGATTACCGGCCTTGACCTAATCCAAGAACAGATCCGTGTCGCTGCAGGGGAAAGACTCCATTACAAACAACGTGATATTCGCCTTGTTGGTCACGCACTGGAATGCCGTATTAATGCAGAAGACCCTTTTACCTTTATCCCTTCTCCCGGGAAAATAACGACTTGGCATGCGCCTGGCGGTCCCGGTATCCGTGTAGATTCCCATGTCTATACAAACTATGTTGTTCCACCATTCTACGATTCGATGATCGGCAAGATCATCGCCTATGGGTCGACCCGTGAACAAGCAATCCACAGGATGCAAGTTGCCCTGTCGGAAATGGTGGTTGAAGGCATCAAAACTAACCTTGACCTTCACCGCACATTGATGCATGACCCTGGGTTCATCCAAGGAGGAATGAATATCCATTATCTGGAGCAGAAACTGGCCGAAATGTTTCCGAAAGCCAACAAATGATTTTTTACCATGAGGATGTGGCTGTGAGTTGGACTGAGATCGTCATGGAAATCGGATACGATGATACGATCTCGTATTCAGATGCTTTGTTGGATGTTGGTGCCTTGTCTGTAACCGTGGAAGACCGTGATGAAGGGACCCCCCAAGAAAACCCCATGTTCGATGAACCGGGCGATAATTCTAACGGTTACGCTTGGGAAAACAGCCGGATTATTATACTGGTTGGTTCAAATACCGATATCCCTGCCTTGACTCGCAAGGCAGCAGATGCTTGCGGTATGAAGAATGTTCCTACCTATACTACTCGCAAAGTTCCGGATGAAGATTGGGTTAAGCTAACCCAATCTCAGTTTGACCCGATCCATATTGGGGAAAAGATTTGGATTGTA
Organism: uncultured Oxalobacter sp.; assembly: GCA_964636975.1. Classification (GTDB taxonomy): domain Bacteria; phylum Pseudomonadota; class Gammaproteobacteria; order Burkholderiales; family Burkholderiaceae_D; genus Oxalobacter. The sequence goes on from CAZWTQ010000025.1 coordinate 13,748, forward strand.
CCCAGTTGGCATGAAATTCAAGAAAAAGACGGCATCATCCTTGAGCTTGATCCAGGTCTTTCCTTTGGTACAGGTAGCCACTCAACCACGAGACTCTGTCTAGAATGGCTGGAACAGAATGCATCAAAAGGAAAATCCATTCTTGATTATGGCTGTGGTTCTGGCATCCTAGCTATCGCCGCATCAAAACTTGGTATTCCTGATATTACTGGTGTGGACATTGACCCACAATCCATCGTCACAGCTCAAGAAAATGCTAAACGCAATACCACGCCATTACGATGCTGGCTACCTGATACATTTGAGGTTGAACAGCACAATGCCAAGTATGATATTGTTGTTGCCAATATCCTAGCTGGTTCCTTACAAAATCTTGTTCCAATCCTGACATCACATCTCAAAACCAATGGTCATCTAGTCTTGTCAGGCATCTTGGAAAACCAGGTCGATGATATCATTGCAGCGTATGCACTTTATATTCAACTAACAGTCTGGAAAACATGCAATGGCTGGGTTGCTTTGACCGGACAATTTAAATCCTGAAGCACAAAAATGGCATTTGCAACACGTTGCCCACAGTGCGGTACGATATTTCAGGCGAGTGGAGAGCAGCTGACACAATGTGCTGGCATGGTACGTTGCAGTGTCTGCAAAGCACCATTCAATGGTATTGAGCACTTGCTTGGACGTATTACGCCTGTTAAACAGAAAAAACTAACTAGAACACAATCAACTACTGTTGAAGTTTCAGCTGTTGTCCCGCAAACCAACCAATTTATTGAGTCGCCATCTGAAATCCAGAAAAAATTCCATTCTGTGCAATCCTCAACACTTGTCGAAACCATGGTTGACGTGACTGCTACAGATACCTCTAAATCTGTTGACTCCAATTCCAATGATTTGATCCTGCTGACTGATACCGATACAGAAAAATCCCTCCAGGAAGCTTTTAACCAGCAGTTGCAATCTCTCAGTCTTGAGATTGACTCACCACCAGAACCTATCATTGAAAAAACTCCTGCGCCCGTGGAGTCGCTTGTTCCCAGAACAGAACCTCTAGAAAAATCGAATTCTGTTTTGACAAACAACTCACTGACTATTTCCTCAGCAAACTCCTTGCCCCATGTTTCCCAGAAAAAACCTTCTTTCCTCAGAAGGTGGCTCTGGCTTCCCATCATCATTGTCTTATTGTTGGTAGCAGGATTGGCAGCTATCTATTACTATAGTAAAGAAATTGTTGAAGAAGTCCCTGTTTTGAAAGAAACGATAGATACTTTCTGCGAACAACTTTCCTGTTCTGTTGATGAGCATCCTGCCACATTATCGGACACGGCTGAACAAAATCCGACATCGGCATATGAAACGTTGGTCAAGAATATATGACTTCCATTCATCGAACCTGAATTATGACTACTCTTATTTGCGGCTCTATTGCTTATGACACCTTGATGTCGAGTCCTGAAAGCTTTTCTGATGCTATTCTCCCGAACCAACTTGACAAAATTAATGTCTGCTTTCTTATTCCTGAAATGAAACGGGAATTTGGAGGTACTGGAGGCAACATCGCTTATAACCTGAAACTCCTTGGCGATAATCCCATACTGATGGCAACCATTGGATTAGATGGGACTCCCTATCTGGAACATTTCTCGAAACTGGGTATTTCTACCAAGTATATAAGGACAATCAACCAAGCTTATACAGCCCAGTGTTTTGCAACCAGCGACCGAAACAATAACCAGATCATATCTTTCCATCCAGGTGCTATGAGCTTCTCCCATGAAAACCATATTCTGGAAGCAGAGCAGGAGTGTATCAGACTAGCAATTGTTGCACCAGATGGCAAGAAAGGTATGATCCAACATGCCGAGGATTGTGCAAAGCATGGAATCCCTTTCATTTTCGATCCAGGTCAAGCATTAATGATGTTCAACCAGGATGAACTACACCGATTCCTTGATATAGCAACCTATGTCATTGTCAATGATTATGAATCTGAAGTCCTTTCCAGGAATAGTAACTTATCCTCCCCTGAAATTGCGGCTAGAGTTGAAGCTTATATCACAACCCTCGGGGGAAAAGGCGCTAGGATTTACCTGAAAAACGGCGAATCCATCGATATTCCCAGTATCTCTATTTCAAAGGCGGCAGATCCGACCGGATGTGGCGACGCCTTCCGTGCAGGATTAATCTATGGTCTAACCCATGGCTTTGATTGGAGAACATCGGGCCACCTTGGTAGTTTGATGGGCGGTATCAAAATTGAGCAGATGGGAGCCCAAAATCATTGCCCATCTTCTACTGAAATCGAAAACCGTTTTGAGAAAGCTTTCGGTTATCGCTTCCGATAAAACATTCAAGACAATATATTGAAAGAATCTGTTCTTCCCCC
>CAZWTQ010000025.1:16149-19726 GCA_964636975.1 uncultured Oxalobacter sp.
GCTATCATTGCTTTCAAAGCTGCAGCCAAACGGCTTTTATGGCGAGCAGCCTTGTTTTTGTGGATACGTTTCTTGTCTGCAATCCTATCGATAACAGAAACCGCTTTCTGAAATACAGAGGTTGCGATTTCTTTATCACCGGCAGCAATCGCTTTTCTAGCGGTCTTGATTGCAGTACGCAATGCGGAACGCTGGCTAGCATTATGCACATTCCGTTTTGCTGCCTGACGAGCACGTTTACGTGCCTGTGCGGAGTTTGCCATATAATTTCCTAAATTTCCTAAATAGATAATCTATTGACTGCATGCTGTTGCCGAAATTGAACAGCAACATAAAAATAAAAATCGTCTAATATCTGATTCTAATAGATGTTACATAATCTGACAATATCTATCTGAAACCAGTCTCTTCAAAAAGCTTTTCAGACAGTCTGTCATGGAAAACATTCCTAGCAACCGTACCTAGCATATTTTCCACAATCATCAGCTTTTGCGCCGATCCAAGAATGCTCTAGCAACTGTACCGACATCAACATACTCCAGTTCTGCACCAACAGGAACTCCCCTCGCAAGACGGGTAACGGTAATTCCCCTAGCTTTGAGTTTTTCTCCGATATAATGGGCGGTCGCTTCTCCTTCATTGCTGAAACCTGTCGCCAACACCACTTCTTTTACAAGACCATCCGTCGCCCTTTTAATTAGCCGATCAAAAGCGATTTCTTTCGGTCCAACCCCATCCAATGGAGAAAGACTTCCCATCAGAACAAAATAATAACCTTTGAATGTCATTGTTTGCTCAATGAGCATCTGATCTGCCGGCGTCTCCGTCACGCAGAGCAAAGAAGCATCCCTTGTTCTATCACGGCAGGTTTCGCAGATTTTGTCTTCAGTAAAAGTATTGCAACAAAGGCAATGCCTGACACGTGAGACGGCTTTAGAAAGAGCATCACTCAGCTGAACAGCACCCTCACGGTCATGCTGCAACAAATGCCAAGCAATCCGCTGAGCAGACCTAGGACCGATACCCGGTAAATGTCGGAGCGCTTGGATCAACTGCTGAAGGGAGGAAAGTGATTTCGCTACCATACTGTCAAAATGGCATTTTCATTCCCTGCGGCATTGAAAAACCACCGGTAACGCTTGCCATTTTTTCCTGCGCTGTCATTTCGGCTTTACGCAAACCATCATTGAATGCAGCGGTCAACAGGTCTTCGAGCATTTCCTTGTCGTCTTCCATCAAGGATGGGTCAATAGAGACCATGGAGACAGCGTGTTTACAGTTCATGCGGATCTTGACAATGCCGGCTCCAGCTTCTCCCTCAACAAAAATATTGTCGAGCTCTTTCTGCATTTTCTCCATGCTACGCTGCATCATCTGAGCTTGTTTCATCAGGCCTGCTAATTGATTTTTCATACCATATTCCTGCTTTCAATTTAAGTTTGGTTTAATGGATTCTTCAACAATCCCTGCACCAAATCCTGTTACCAATTCTTGAATATAAGGATCACTGTTGATCGCTACTTTTGCCTGCTGCTGAAGGGTTTTCTCTGCCTCACGGGCATCATGGTTCGCCGTATTTTCGGTCTTACCGATTTCTGTACGGATCTTGACACGGCAACTAAAATACTTTTCTAACCATTCACTAAGTTTCGATATAGCTGATGGCGTACAGATGGCAGGGGTTGGGGAACGCAGCAAGAAAATCAACTCACCTTTTTCCGTGGTATATCTAACCAGTTCTGTCTGCTGGGCAAGCTGGCGAGCCAGTCCCTGAATGGGAATATCCCTGACCAATCCAGGCCAGTTGCCATCCCATTGAATCGCTATCTGTGACGGATTTTTCTCCATAACTGCATCAGGTTGTAATACGTCACCAGATAAAGAAACCATCCGCTTTCTAGATAGCTGCCTATGATCGTCCTGACCATCCGAAATGGACGTCTGCTGTTTCTGGATGGCTACCTGAGCAGATTTCCCTTTAGAAGAAATTGGTTGTCTGACAACCTGTTGGTGCGACAAAGGGCGATTATTATCTTCATTATCGTTCCCTGTTACAGGAGCAAACGCTAACATCCGTAGAAGCGCCATGGTAAAACCAGCATACTCGTCTGGAGCAAATCCGATTTTCTGTAAGCCATGAATGGCGATTTCATAATAAAGCTGCACTTCTTCCGGAGTAAATTTATGTGCAAATGATCGCAACACCTCCCCCTGTCCGTCGTCATCAAACGGATAGGTAGGAACACACTGAATAATGGCAATACGATTGAATAAAGTCGAGAGCTCCTGCAACGCCACTTGGTATGACACTCCACTAATTGCCATCTCATCGGCAACAGCAAGTATACCTGTACCATCCTGCAATGACAGGCATTCCAACAGGCGAAGTAGATATGTCTGATCCAGAGAACCAAGCATATCCTGAACTGCCTCCGCTGTAATATTGCCGGCTGTATAAGCAATTGCCTGGTCAGTCAGTGACAATGCGTCACGCATGGATCCCTTTGCCCCACGTGCTAACTGGTGCAAAGCAGGTAATTCATAATGAATGGACTCTTTATCCAAGATATCAGACAGATGTGATGAAATAACATCCTCTGGCATCTGTTTCAAGTTGAACTGCAAACACCTGGAAAGCACTGTAACGGGAATTTTCTGTGGATCAGTTGTCGCAAGAATGAACTTGACATAGTCAGGCGGTTCTTCCAATGTTTTGAGCATGGCATTGAATGCCTGATTTGACAGCATATGCACTTCATCGACCATATAGACTTTGTAACGAGCTGCCGTCGGCGCATAGACAGCCTGTTCAAGCAGCTGTTGCATATCGTCCACGCCGCGATTGGATGCAGCATCCAGCTCGATATAATCCACAAATCGATCCGCATCGATCGCCTGGCAAGCATCACACTGACCACAAGGAGTCGCTGAAACACCCCGTTCACAATTTAAGCACTTGGCAAAAATTCTTGACAAGGTTGTTTTACCAACACCGCGAGTGCCAGTAAAAAGATAGGCGTGGTGAATTCGTCCACTTTCCAATGCATTGCTCAATGCACGGACTACATGCGTCTGTCCAACAAGATCCTGGAAATGCCTTGGACGATATTTTCTAGCAAGAACAAGATAATTACTCATAAGATAGATCTGGGAATCTTTTCACTCTAATTGCTTGCAAATGACTATACCTGAAGGACAGACAATCATTTCCGCTATTCATTCCTGCCTTCAAATTCTTCTGGAACTACCTTTGATAATCAAGCCATCTCTTCACCAACCCATTGTCTAGACTGCCTAGCCGAAACAATGGATTACTGCAGTCAAAATAACCAATCCCACACCTTCACAAACAGATAACAGTTTGATCTTAATCAAACTGGAGCTGATACACAAAAGATCTCAAAATCAGAATAATCACTTTGAGATTTCCCTGATTTTTTCCATTAGATATGGTGCAACATAGAGAGAGCCTTCTCTGCTAAGATGACCTATATCCCTATATAGAATTTTACCATTCTTGATAGCATAACATAATTTATCATCACAAAAAACTTTTGATAAATCAATTAATGATATA
>CAZWTQ010000026.1:0-19406 GCA_964636975.1 uncultured Oxalobacter sp.
TAGCACCATTGTTGATTGGCATCGCTGGTGTCAGCATGGCAAACATCAGCAATATCTGTTATGGAATCAATCAATGGATTGTTGGTCATCTTGGCTGGGGAGCGATTGTCTATATGCCGATTGGCTATGCGTTGTTGATTTTTGTAAGCCGTCGTTTTTTCCCGGGGACGCAGGGCAGTGGTATCCCGCAGGCGATTGCGGTACTTGAAGATCATGATGGTACGAAAAAGTCGAATCTGCTGTCCATTCGTATTATTGTTGGTCGCATATTGCTATTGATTGGGGGATTGATTATAGGAGCTTCAATTGGACATGAGGGACCGATGGTGCAGATTGGCGGATCAATCATGCATATGTTTTTCGGCTATGGGACCTTGAAAAGGGCAGAACACCGCCAGATGCTTGTATTGGCAGGAGGGGCAGCAGGCGTTGCTGCGACATTTAATACCCCTATTGGTGGGATTATGTTTGCCATGGAAGAAATGGCGAAGAAATATGTTTACCGAGGACATAGCCAAACGATTTTTACAGTTTTGTTGTCGGGACTAGTGTCGCTGGTCATTATGGGCAGTTACACTTATTTCGGTAAATATCATGTTGAACTGGACTTTATCACACATATTCCCGCAATCTTGGTCTGTGGCATTGTTGGAGGGTTGTTCGGTGGCGTTTTTAGCCTGCTGACACAGAAAATGCCGGATGGATTGCCCAATAGGTTGAGGCGAATGCTGACACATCATCCGATGGCTTTTGCAGCAATATGTGGTTTGGTAATGGCATGTCTGAGCATAGCAACGGATGGACTAATCAATGGCACAGGTTATGTACCAACTAAAATGACGTTGGAGGGTGATGCTACAACATATGTCTGGTTTTATGGGCCAGCTAAATTTGTAGGTACTTTGCTGTCAGCGTTATGCGGTCTTCCGGGAGGATTGTTTGCTCCAACCTTGGCTGTTGGTGGCGGATTGGGGGATATGGTTTCCTATGTGCTACCAGATATTGCACCACATCGTGCACTGATTATCTTGGTAATGGTGGCATACCTTTCTGGTTTGACGCGGTCTCCGTTAACGGCTTTTGTGATTTCAACGGAAATCACGGGCAGTTATGAGATGCTGTTACCAATGATAGCAGTATCCCTAATCGCAAATTTTGTTTCGATGATAATATGTCCAACATCGTTCTATCATAAATTGGCCTTGCGGTTTGAAAAGCCTGTTGTTAATAAGCAAAAAATAGAGAAAGGCAAGAAAACTTCAAATATGAGAAAGCCTCCTATATAGTTCAATCATCAGAAGGTTTCTCCAAAAACTGTTTCAGAAAAAATATTTCTGCTTATAGCCAAGATGGGGTGGCCAATTCTCTGGAAGGAACTCAAAAAACTTCCTCATCAGATTGTTCATCGCAGTAAGAGTTGGAACAATAACATAAGAAGATCTGCTATGCCCATATCACGAATTTTTCAAGAAAAATAGTATTTATTTCTGCCGACACGCACTGCATCGACCGTATAGGGCGAGATTATGGTCAATGAGTTCATAGTTCATACGTGTAGCAATTTCCTGTTGATGGCGTTCGATGTCTGCATCTTGGAATTCTTCGACACGGCCACAGCTGACACAGACAATATGATCATGATGGGTACCTTCATTCAATTCATAAACAGCTTTGCCTATTTCAAAGTAATTACGTGATAATATGCCAGCCTGTTCAAATTGTGTGAGGACACGGTAGACTGTAGCAAGTCCAATATCCTGATTTTCTGCCAGTAACCGACGGTAAACATCTTCTGCGCTGAGGTGGCTTGAGGAGTTTTTTTGGAAAATATCAAGGATTTTCATGCGTGGTAGGGTTGCTTTCAGCCCGGTTGTTTTCAAATCACGGGGTTTGACACTCATTATTTTGAAGGACCTTTCTTTTTCAAAATTGGTTCTTTATGATTACCTGCTTTATCATATAGCTTTTGTAAAGTCTACTCAATAAATTGCTGTTAAGGTTCATTTTTGACATGCGTGAAAGACGAGATAATCTGTGGCGCTTTATCCGAACGTTTTTACTGTTGACGCCAGCAATAGCAGTGCTGTTCGGATGTGTGTCAAGGAATCCTCTGATTGATGAGGAAACACCAGTCGAAGATGACAAAACGGTGATCGCAACTATTGAAGCGGATGAACAGAAACTGCGTGAAGAACAGGCATTGAGGGAACGCCAGGAAAAAGAAAAGGTATTGGAAGAATCCAATAGGCGTGTGTCAGAAAGGATGAAAGTAGAAAAACAGCGTATAGAAAAAACGTTACCAAAAGCAAATACCGTTTCGGGAAAATCGTCTGTTGAAACGGTTGATGGGAAAACGGCAGGAAAAACTATCCAATCGGTTGTCACTACTGCATCTGCACCGATAGCAGGGCAGGCAGAACATGCAGAGTCTGTTAGGAAATCGAAGGAACCTGAGCGAATCAATACAGAGATCCCGGAAGTAAAAGAGGTAAGTGCTTCTGGACAGGAGGAAAGGAAACATCAGGAAGAAAAGAAGCATCTAGAAATTGTTCCTGAATTCCATGCATCAGAACGTCGTCCAATTGTTTACAGTGCCTACTATGGTAATGTGGATCGTGGAGAAAAAGAGGATACCTTACTAAATTCACCGCCAAGACCAGTTAAAAAATGGATGATTTTCTTTACTCCTTATCGGGTGAATCAACAACAAGGTAATTTTATTTCTGCAGAAATGCTAGGCAGGCTACAACCAGGCATGACAAAGGAACAGGTTCGATTTGTTTTGGGAACGCCTTTACTGATGGATATCTTTCATGCAAACCGTTGGGATTATCCTTTTCGTCTGTTGAAACGGAATGGGGCGTTGACAACCTACAGAGTTGCTATTTTCTTCAATCGAGAAGGTGTTGTTGAAAGCGTGAAGCATGATAGCCTGCCAGATGAGATTGAATATCTTAATCAGATTGCTTCCGATGATGAGTCTATGGACAAACCCAAGAAAGATGGAGGAGCGGTGACAGGTCATCATATGACAGGAGATTTCCTGCCAGGACATTCCCCGACACCACTTGAGGCCGGTGCAGAAGGAGCGTCTTCGCCAGAAGAGCTTGAACGTCAATTGCCGAAAATTTCGTCTATCAGGACGACAGGAGGAACTCCAGATGTTCATAAACCAGACTATGTACCAGGACGAGTTTCGAAATCTGGTAAGCCTTCTCGTCCATTACCGGGCGTGAAGCCCATTGCCCATCAAGTATGGTCACCTAAGGATATATCTATTGCTGTGCCGGAAATCAAAGGAGATGATGGTGCTGAACAGGTTGTGGATTATCAAAGCCTACCTTCTTACCGTACAGGAACATATAGTAACGAACGACAGTCTGATTCATTGCGTCCTATCAGCGCATTCAGACCTTCGATAGTTCAAGAACCTGTCGAAGGGACTGTTTCTGAAGAGAAACGTTCTGAATGGATGGCAAACCGCGACGCGATGCTACGGGCATTGCATGCTTACGATAATGTAGAAGATGGTGATGGAGTCAAAAACTTGACTTATGACAGTATCAGAAAGTTCGAGTCCATCAGTATCCCAAGGCGGACAGATAAGATGGTTCCTGAGTCGCCAAACCTTAAACAGATTGGAAACATTCAATAAGTTATGAATAATATGAAAATTGCTATTGCTGGTGCAAATGGTCGAATGGGGCATATGTTAATTGAGGCAACCCTTAATGCCGTTGATGCAGACCTTGTTGGTGCACTGGATACTTCGGATTCTCCTGCCATTGGCAAGGATGCTGGTATGTTTTTGGGACAGCAAACGGGAATTCAAGTCGAATTTAAAATAGAAAAAGCCTTTGCTGATGCGGAATATGTGATTGATTTCACTTGCCCAGCAGGAACTTTGGAACATCTGGCTTGGTGTGTGGAACACAACGTGAAGATGGTCATTGGCACAACGGGTTTTGATGACACTGGTAAACAGGTGATTACCGAAGCCGCCAGAAAGATTCCTATTGTTTTTGCACCGAATATGAGTGTTGGTGTGAATGTCACGATGAAACTGCTGGCAGTTGCAGCTAGACATTTTGCCGAAGGCTATGATATTGAAATTGTTGAAGCACATCATCGTCATAAGATGGATGCACCATCTGGTACCGCATTGAGAATGGGAGAGGTCATTGCAGAAGCCATTGGACGTGACTTGAAAGAATGTAGTGTATTTACTCGACAAGGGATTACCGGTGAACGCAATCCCTCTTCGATTGGGTTTTCAACAATCCGCGGTGGAGATATCGTGGGAGATCATACCGTCCTATTCGCAGGGACAGGGGAGCGGATTGAGATTTCTCATAAATCAGCAAGTCGTGCATCTTACGCCTTGGGTAGTCTGATTGGCTGCCGTTTCCTGGCGGATAAAACACAGGGTCTTTATGATATGCAGGATGTTCTGAATTTGAAGTGAATATTATCCTGGTGGCTAGCTAGGTAGCTATTATCTTTGATAGATGCTTTTCGGATATTGGGTGTTTTTTTATCAATACAGTAATCATGCAAGACAGATACAATCACGCTAAAGTTGAGAAAGCAGTTCAGTCTGAATGGGAAACAGGGCAGGTCTATAAAACTGTTGAAAATGATTCTCGTTTTCCAAATGGGAAATTTTATGCCTGTTCGATGCTACCTTATCCATCCGGTAGGCTGCATATGGGACATGTTCGTAATTACACTATCAATGATGTCCTTTACCGTTATATGAGGATGAACGGTTATAACGTGCTGATGCCGATGGGGTGGGACGCATTTGGCATGCCTGCGGAAAATGCTGCAATGGCTCATGGCATTCCTCCTGCCGAATGGACTTATTCCAACATTACTCATATGAAAAGGCAGATGATGTCCATGGGATTGGCAATTGATTGGTCTCGTGAAATGGCGGCATGCCGTCCTGATTATTACCGTTGGAACCAGTGGATGTTTCTAAAAATGCTGGAAAAAGGCATCATCTATCAAAAGACAGGGATGGTGAATTGGGATCCTGTTGATCAGACAGTATTGGCCAATGAGCAGGTTATTGATGGTCGTGGTTGGCGTTCCGGTGCATTGATTGAAAAACGTGAGATTCCCATGTATTACATCCGCATCACATTGTATGCGGAAGAATTGTTGGATTTCATCACTAACAAGATGCCTGGTTGGCCTGAACGTGTCCGAGCCATGCAGATTAATTGGATTGGTCGTTCTGAAGGGGTTCGTTTTGCATTTGAACATGATATCCATGACGGTCAGGGCAAACTGATCGGTGATGGTAAGCTGTGGGTGTTTACAACCCGTGCGGATACCATTATGGGAGTGACTTTCTGTGCCGTTGCTCCAGAGCATGAACTAGCACGCATTGCCGCAGAGAATCGTCCGGATTTGGCAACATTTATTGAGGAATGTCGCCTAGGTAGTGTCATCGAAGCCGACATTGCGACGATGGAAAAGAAAGGAATGCCAACAGGATTGTTTGTCACGCATCCACTAACTGGCGAAAAGGTGGAGGTTTGGATTGGCAACTATGTGCTGATGAGCTATGGTGATGGTGCTGTGATGGGGGTTCCTGCACATGATGAGCGTGATTTTGCATTTGCATTACGATTTAACTTGCCGATCAAACAGGTTATCAGCATTACTGGAAAGAAATTTTCCGATAAGGAATGGCAGGATTGGTATGCTGATAAAGAAAACGGTCATTGTGTTAATTCGGGAATGTTGGATGGTATGAGATATCAGGAAGCCGTCGAGACCGTCGCGATGGCATTGGCTGCAAAAGATCTTGGAGGAAAAAAGGAAACTTTCCGTTTACGTGACTGGGGAATTTCTCGTCAACGCTATTGGGGAACACCGATTCCCATTATTCATTGTCCGGATTGTGGTTCCGTCCCTGTCCCGGAAAAAGATTTGCCGGTACTTCTGCCTGAAAATTGTATCCCAGATGGAACAGGCAATCCATTATGCAAGTCTGCTGAATTCCTGAATACTGTTTGTCCATATTGTGGCAGGTCTGCCTTGCGTGAGACCGATACAATGGATACTTTTGTAGATTCTTGCTGGTACTTTATGCGTTATTGCTCTCCAGGAACTGATAAGGTAATGGTGGATGAACGTGTCAATTACTGGATGCCAATGGATCAGTATATCGGTGGTATTGAGCATGCTGTCATGCATCTGCTGTATGCCCGTTTTTGGGCAAAGGTGATGCGTGACCTAGGTTTGGTTCATTTCGATGAACCTGTGAAGAACCTGCTGACCCAAGGCATGGTATTGAATGAAACTTATTTTCGTGAGGATAGTACTGGCAAGAAGCGTTGGTTCAATCCTGATGAGGTTGAGTTGGAATTGGATGAAAAAGGTCGTCCGATTTCTGCCATCCTGAAAGCGGATGGCAGTCCTGTTACCGTTGGGGGTATCGAAAAGATGTCAAAATCAAAAAACAATGGGGTCGATCCTCAGGCACAGATAGACCAGTATGGTGCAGATACCGCCCGATTGTTTACCATGTTTGCTGCTCCTCCGGAACAGACACTAGAATGGTCAAGTTCCGGTGTTGAAGGTGCAAGTCGTTTTCTTCGCCGTGTCTGGGTGTTTTCTTACAGGCATCAGGAAGTAGCCAGAAGTGCCAGTCATGAGATTCCTGACGACTTGAATGATGACTTGAAGACTCTTCGTCGTGAAATTCATCAGGTTTTGCAACAGGCAAACCAAGATTATGCCCGCATGCAATACAACACGGTGGTTTCTGCATGTATGAAAATGCTGAATATTCTGGAGGCTGCAGGATTGGATGGTTCGGCGGAATCCGATGCGGTACTATGGGAAACACTGTCGATTTTCCTGAGGGTGCTCTATCCTGTTGTTCCTCATATCACTTATGCCCTATGGCAGGAGCTGGGGTATGATAAAAGCATTGGTAATCTGCTAGATGCACCTTGGCCTCAGGTTGATGCAGTTGCGTTGGAGCAGAATGAGATTCCCCTAGTCGTACAGGTTAACGGTAAACTCCGAGGGAAGATTAGTGTTCCAAAAGGCTCCGATAAAGCCTTTATTGAAGTTGCTGCACTGGCAAATAAAAATGTGGCGAAATTTGTTGTGGGTGCACCGAAACGCATAATTGTCGTGCCGAATAAACTGGTCAATATCGTAGTTTGACAGGAACTGTTCATGGAAATTGTCACTTATCCCTGTTTGCGTTCCATTTTCCGCTGGTTGGCAACTATCGGGCTAGTGTTCATGCTGGTAGCGTGCGGATTCCATTTGAGAAAGGATTTCAAGCTTGCATTCAGGTCGATGTACCTGGAGATCCCTTCAGGTTCTTACATAACTTATCTGATTAATCGCTTGAATCGAGGGATACAGATGACAGAGATTGTAAGAAACCCCAAAGAGGCAGAAGTCATCCTTACAGTCTCTCCTGCAAAACGGAAACAAAAAATACTGTCTTATGACAACTATGGACTTGCTCGTGAATATGCACTGTATTATCGGGTAACATTTTCCCTGCGCACACAGGAGGGTCAAGAGTTGATTAAACCGACGACTATCACCCTTCGTCGGACGATGACTTATAGTAATACAGAAGATTTGGCGAAAGAGCGAGAAATAGATGTGTTGTATGCGGAAATGCAACAGGAGGTTGTCCAACAGATCCTGCACCGTTTGAGTAAAGTCTCTATAGAAAAAGAAGAGGATGTTTTCTCTCAAGAAGATGCCTTACCTCAGCAGACAAACGGGGAAGATAAAGTAATCCAGAATCAAAATGCAGAAACGCCGGAAGGCATGTTTCAGATTGAGCCAAGTAGTCGATGATAGTTCGGCATTGTTGATATGTTGCTCCGATATGAAGTTCTTGAAACGCATCTGAAAGAAAAACTTGCTCCGCTGTATGTGTTGGTAGGTGATGAATACCTGCTTATACAGGAAGCAGTTGATCTGATCCGTTTGGCTGCACATGAACGAGGTGTTACTGAACGCCAGGTTTTTACTGTTGAACGTGGGTTCAAATGGGAGGATCTGCATATTGCAGATAATGCACGGTCTTTGTTTGGTGATCGTAAACTGATCGAATTACGGATTCCGTCTAGCAAATTAGGCAGAGAGGGAACACAAGCTATACAGCAGTATGTATCGGGACTTTCTCCTGATAATGTCACATTGATTACACTTCCCCAATTGGATTGGAGTACCCGAAAGTCTTTATGGGTTTCAACATTACAAAAACAAGCAGTCTATGTTGAAGCGAATCCTGTGAATGTTGCCCAGTTGGGTGGGTGGATTATTTCTCGCCTCAGTAGACAACATCAACAGACGGATCGGGATGCAATCCGTTTTCTGGTTGAACGAGTTGAAGGAAATTTGTTGGCAGCATGGCAGGAAATCCAGAAGTTGGGATTGTTGTACCCAGAAGGAGTATTGACTGAAGAACAGGTTCGGAATGCAGTTCTTGATGTAGCCCGTTATAATGTTTTCCAAATCAGTGAGGCTATGCTTGAGCGGAATACAGCTCGTTTTATCCGTATGATGGAAGGACTTAAGGGGGAAGGGACTCCATTGCCATTGTTACTTTGGGTATTTGCTGATGAAATCCGGATGTTGCTCTACTGCAGGCAGGCATTGGATGCGGGAATATCTCCTTCAGAAGTTGCTCGAATCAACCGCCTTCGGGGTCATCGTGAGCGTCTAGTGATGAATGCATTGCGTTATTTGAATCGAAGAAAATTGATGCATTCATTGCAACAGATCTCAGATGTTGACCGTTTAGTAAAAGGACTCAGTTCAAAACGGGGACTCAATGATGCTTGGGATGCACTGACGCAACTTGGTATTTCATTTTCCCATACTTGAATAGATATTGGGGAAAGATACCTATCTTCCTATTTGATTAGAAAAGGCTATGAAAATCAAAGATTATATGATCCATATCGGGCAACAGGCACGTCATGCTGCAGGTATCATGGCGAAGGCTGATACAGTAGCAAAGAATAGAGCATTGCGATTTATTGCAGAAGCTGTTCGCCGAGAGAATGGCTTATTGCGTGAAGCCAACCAGAAAGATTTGACGGTTGCCCGTGAAAAAGGGCTAGAAGTAGCTTTGCTGGATCGCTTGGCATTATCTGACAAGGCTATTGAGACCATGGCTGTTGGACTGGAGCAGGTTGCTACTTTGGCGGATCCAATCGGTGCTGTTACCAATCTTCGGTTACAGCCGTCCGGCATCCAGGTAGGACAGATGCGGGTTCCCTTAGGAGTTATCGGGATTATCTACGAAGCTCGTCCAAATGTGACTGTTGATGCCGCCGGGTTGTGTATTAAGAGTGGTAATGCGGCAATCTTGCGTGGTGGATCAGAAGCGATCACCTGTAACCAAGTACTTGCTGGTCTGGTGAAGGAAGGGCTGCGGAAAGCAGGTTTGCCGGAAAGCGCAGTCCAAGTTGTTGAAATGACAGATCGTGCTGCCGTGGGCGAGCTTATTACGATGACGGAATACGTGGATATTATTGTTCCTCGTGGCGGTAAAGGACTGATTGAACGTTTGACATGCGAATCACGCATTCCAATGATCAAGCATTTAGATGGAATTTGTCATGTATATATCGACAATGAGGCTGATCCACAGAAAACCTTGAATATCTGTTTTAATGCGAAATGCCAACGTTATGGGACTTGTAATACAATGGAAACTTTGCTAGTGGCAGATGATGTGGCTGATATTATCCTACCAGAATTGGCAAAGCGTTATGAAACGGAAAAGGTTGAATTGCGTTGTGATAGCAGATCTTATGTCATCCTGAAAAATTATCCCTATTTGGCAAAAGCAGTTGAAGAAGACTGGTCAACAGAATATTTGGCTCCCGTATTGTCCATTCGGGTTGTCAGTGGTATTGATGAAGCGATTGCCCATATCAACCATTATTCGTCCAAACATACGGAATCTATTATCACAGAGAATTATAGCAAGTCTCTGCAATTTCTTCGGGAAGTGGACTCCTCTTCAGTCATGGTGAATGCTTCCACCCGTTTTGCAGATGGTTTTGAATATGGGCTTGGCGCAGAAATCGGGATTTCTAACGACAAGTTGCATGCAAGGGGACCAGTTGGTTTGGAAGGCCTAACATCCTTGAAATATGTTGTGTTCGGTCATGGAGAAGTCCGTCGATAATCATTGACTTTTATTTTAAAGGAGTGTTTATGCCAGGGACATATTCTTATTTCTGCCCATGTCCTCAGGGGCTTGAAGATGTTTTGTCCCAGGAGTTACACGAAATTGCAGCTAAAAGTGTGACATTAAACATCCATAGGGTGGTGCCTGGAGGCGTGCATTGTTCGGGTAGTCTTGAAGATGGATGGTTGCTGAATTTGCATACTCGAATTGCTTCCCGCATCTTGCTTCGGTTTGCCCAGTCCAGTTATCGGAATGAAGATGATATCTATAAATTGGCAATTAAACAGCCCTGGGAACAGTGGTTTGATGTGGGCAATACTATCCGTATTGATATTGCCGCCATCAAGTCGCCACTCAAAAGTCTTAATTTTGCAACTCTACGGATTAAAGATGCGATTGTTGACCGCTTCCGCAATCGCTTACATGAACGTCCGACGGTTGATACCCGTAAGCCCAACATCCGTATTTCTGCATTTTTGGATGCCCATAATGTGACACTGTATCTGGACACTTCTGGTGAAGCGCTGTTCAAACGGGGTTGGCGTACTGAAGCTGGTGAGGCTCCTTTGCGGGAAAACCTTGCTGCAGGACTAATTCGGATGACAGGATGGAAACCTGGCACGCCATTACTTGATCCGATGTGTGGTTCAGGGACAATCCTGATTGAAGCCGCCCAGATGATGGCAGGAATTCCACCAGGCATCAGCCGTCATTTTGCATTTGAACAATTCAGGGGATTTGACAGGGAACGCTGGCAGTCGATGAAAAGGCGAGCGGAATGTGATGCAGCGACTGTGTTACCAGTATTGTTTGGTAGTGATATTTCAATCGTATCGCTGATGAAAGCACAGAAAAATATAGTTAATGCGAGAATTCCTTTTAGCATTCCTCTCCAGCAAATTGAAGCTCAGGAAATTAGGATACCAGTTGATCGGCCAGGGATTATTCTGACTAATCCCCCATATGGTGAACGTATCAATGTCCGAGGTAATCGTCGTTTGGAAAAAGATAACGGTGCACAGTATTTTTACCAATTGTTTGGTACGACATTAAAACAACGTTTTGCGGGTTGGTCTGTCTATCTGTTTACGGCAGATTTGTCTGTACCGAAAATGATGCGGTTAAAGGAATCCCAACGCACACTATTATTCAACGGAGCCATTGAATGCAGGCTATTCCGTTTCGATATGGTGCCTGGCTCGAATAGGAAAAAGTCATCTAGGAGTTTCAGAAAAGTTTTTCAGAATATCTAATAAAACTGTTTAGTCGGTCAAGGTATTTACTGATTGATAGTATGTCTATTCACCTATAATCTTTACTATTTGATGGCAGAAGGTAATGACAGCCTCCGGAGGAGCTGTTTTATCAACCTGTATTGAGGGAGAGTTTAGGATAGCTTTCCATTCTGAAGAATGCCTGTTATACGGAAACTTCTCTTTTTTATTCTAGGAAAAGAAATGTTATCCAGTTCTCATCTTCAGACGGGGTGAAACATAACCAACAGCTATGCTATGCAACTAGGCTATAAGTTATCTTATCGCATTTCAAGAGGAGAAACAGTGGTGACTTTTATTGAAAAACTGACTGCCGCATGGCAGAAAAACAATTCATTATTATGTGTTGGACTTGATCCGGCAATTGATCGTTTTCCTTCCCATTTACAGGGCAAGTCTGATGCTATCTATACCTTTTGCAAAGATATTGTAGAAGCTACTGCTGACTTGGTTTGTGCATTCAAACCCCAAATAGCCTATTTTGCGGCAGAGAAAGCGGAGGATCAGTTGGAGGCTATTTGTGCGTATATTCATGAACAGTATCCAGAGATTCCAGTTCTCTTGGATGGGAAACGGGGGGATATCGGCACAACAGCGAAACAGTATGCTCGTGAAGCATTCGAACGGTTTGATGCGGATGCAGTGACGTTGAGCCCCTATATGGGATTCGATTCCATTGAACCTTATCTTGAATATGCTGATCGCGGGACAATCTTGCTGGCGAGAACATCGAATCTCGGAGGAGCAGACATACAGTCTCTAGATGTCCTGGTTGATGGTAAGACTATGCCATTGTATCAGTATGTTGCTCGGTTGGTTGCGGAAAAGTGGAATGTCCATGGGCAATGTGCTTTGGTTGTCGGCGCGACTTTTCCAGTGGAAATTGCGACAGTACGAAGGATTATTGGTGACATGCCATTGCTGGTGCCTGGAATTGGTGCCCAGGGTGGCGATATCCAAGCAACCGTGACCGCAGGTAAAACAGCATCAGGTGCTGGTATGATGATCAATTCTTCCCGCACGATTCTCTACGCAGGAGGAAGAGAAGGAGAAAATTATGCTTTCTTTTCCCGTGAGGCGGCCATCAAGATACGGGATACTATTAATCAGTACCGTTGATACTTAAAGGATTAAAGGGATAGTCACAGAATTTATGTTGTGGTTGTAAGCTTTTGTCAGACAGTCAATTTTCTGAAATAGTGACATGGCTCAATGCATTCGACAGCAAGCGAGAAGTGATGTCCACAATATGGATAACTTTTTTGTAAGCCATTCGGGTTGGACCAATTACACCTAATGTACCGACAAATTGTCCATTGACCTGATAAGGGGCTGTCACCACGCTGATGTCAGGCGAAGGAACAAGTTGAGAATCTCCGCCGATATAAATTTGGATGCCTTTGGCACGGCTAGAAATGTCTAGAAGTCGCATCAGTTCTGTTTTTTGCTCAAACATCGTGAAAAGTTGCCGTAGGGAACTGATGTCATAGGTGACATTTAATAGATTATTTTCCCCTGCAATCACAACTTCCTGTGCATTTTCTGAAAGAGTTTTATCACCAACATCAATTGCGGTTTTCATCAGTTCAGACAGGTCAGAATGAATTTCCCTGAGTTCGTTCTGCAGTTTTTTACGGATTTCGCTGAAGCTAAGTCCTGTGTAATTAGTATTGATATAGTTTGCGGCTTCGGTCAGTTGTGATGCTGTGTAGTCCATGTCGGTAAGCAGTAAACGGTTCTGGACATCACCGTTCGGCGTGACAATGACAAGCAAGATGCGTTTTTCGGACAGGCGCAGAAATTCGATCTGTGAAAATGCAGACTCGTGTTGAGGAGCTAGGACAATCCCAGCAAATTGCGTTAATGATGAAAGCATCTGGGCAGCATCAGAAAGGGTTTTTTGAGGTTGCCCGATCTGAGACTGTAATGTAAGCCCTGATTCGATGGAGGTGCTTTTACCAGTTGAGGTTGCTGTCAGTAGGGTGTCAGCAAACATTCGAAATCCACGTGGAGTTGGAATACGCCCCGCTGATGTATGCGGGCTGACAACAAACCCCATCTTTTCAAGATCTGCCATGATGTTCCGAATCGTGGCGGGAGACAGGTCAAGGTTTGATAGTTTGGAAAGAACACGGGATCCAACGGGCTGGCCTTTGGTAATATACTGATCGATCAATGTTTTCAGTAAAGCCAGTGCACGAGGTTCAATTTTCATGGCTGGTTATGGGGGTGTCACGTTTACAGATAAGCTATTTTAAATCAATTTTTACAGAGACTTGAGCAAATCAAGGTAGTTTCGGCCTTTTAAACCAAAAATGGAATGCTTGGTTCTGATAGAATAGATTTGTGGTGAAGATGTTCTGTGTGTAGGTGATTTCGCTATTATCTGTAGAGAATAGTGTGAAAAGGGACATTTTTGGTGTAATCTGCAAGCATTGACAGACTTGTTGGATTTGAGATGCCGACTACTAGGAAAATTTTTGCACTTGTTGCCAGAGTCTATGCGCCGAATATCATCCAGTCTTTGGACAAAGTCGCCAATTTTCTGAAGGATGCTGGTCATGAAGTCGTTTATGAGGCTCAGACGGGAGCAAATGTGCCTTTTTCTGAAATCAAGACGATGAGGTTGGAAGAAATTGGTGCCAAAGCTGCCGCAGCGATTGTATTAGGTGGTGATGGGACGATGTTGGGGATTGCACGTCAGCTAGCACCATACAGTGTTCCACTGATTGGGATCAATCATGGTCATCTGGGTTTCATCACCGATATTCCATTGAATCGTATGCTTCTGGTGCTCGATAAAATGATCAAAGGTAGGTATGTTTCTGAGCAGCGTTTTCTGGTGGAAGGAACCATTACCCGTGAAGGAGAGGTCATCAGCAAAGCAATGGCATTTAATGAAGTGGTGATTTCACGAGGAGCAGGCGCAGGGATGATTGACCTGCGGGTGTACGTGGATGGACATTTCATGTACCAGCAACATTCTGATGGCATGATTATTTCCACGCCAACCGGTTCAACGGCCTATTCGCTTTCAGCTGGCGGTCCGATGCTCCATCCGAATTTGGGAGGAATAGTATTGGTTTCCATTGCTCCCCATACCCTTTCGAACCGTCCGATTGTTATTCCTGATACCAGTAAGATTGTGGTAGACGTCGTCAATGCGCGCCAGCCCAGCATCAGTTTTGATTCCCAGTCCTTTGCTAACCTGCAAAGTGGCGATCAAGTCACAGTTTGTCGTGCTCCACATGTTGTGACATTCCTACATCCGGCTGGTTGGAGTTATTACGATACCCTGCGCAATAAGCTACACTGGAATGAGGTTTCCAGAAAACTCGATTGATTTTTTATTTAACGGAATCATTAGGTTGAAAGATCTGTCTTTATTCCTTATGAAAAGGTAAAGGAAAATGCTGCGATCCTTGACAGTCCGGGACTTTGCTATTGTGGATGCACTTACCCTTGATTTTACATCAGGATTTTCTGTCATGACGGGTGAGACGGGTGCTGGTAAATCCATCCTGATTGATGCCATCCAGCTGGTATTGGGAGGCAGGGGAGATGCGACGATGGTACGGGAAGGAGCTAAAAGAGCAGATATTACAGCAGAATTTTCCCTGAATAAGTCAGTTATTGCATGGCTTTCTTCCCATGCGATCGATAGTGAAGATGATATGCTGTTGCTCCATCGGATTATTGATGCCTCCTCCGGGCGTTCTCGGTGTTTCATAAATGGCATTGCTGTTACAGTTATACAGTTACGTAATTTGGGAGCCTTGCTGGTAGATATCCATGGACAACATGCCCATCAACTGCTGATGAAAGCAGGGGAACAGCGGTCATTGCTGGATCGCCATGCTGGACTCGAGCAAAAAGTAGCTGAACTAGAAGAAAGGTTCAGGGAATGGCATGTACTGGAACAGAAAGTTGTAGAAGCGAGAACCAATACAGAACGGTTACAGGAAGAATATGGGCGTCTAGAATGGCAAATCGGTGAATTTGAAAAGGTGCAACCACAAGTAGGGGAGTGGGAACAGGTCAATCAGGATTTTGATCGCCTTTCCCATGCAGTAAGTTTGCTGGAGGGTATTGGTAGTGCAGTAAATGAACTTTCTGAAGAAGATCATTCCATCATATCCAAATTGGGCAGTATGGTTCGAACCCTCACTGGGTTGGCTCATATCGACAAAGAGCTTGAACCAGCTGTAGAATTGCTGGAATCATCAAGGATTCAGTTGCAGGAAGTGATTTATACTCTACGGGATTATCTGGTTCATACTGAGCTGGATCCTAGCCAGCTTCAGGTAGTCGGGCAGCGTATGGAAGCTTTGCATGCTCTCGCTCGCCAGTTCCGGATTCAGCCTGAATTCCTTCCAGAAGAATTGGAAAGACGCAGACATCAGCTGGCACAGCTTAAACAGGATAATAATCTTGAAACGCTAGAAAAGCAGGCATCACAGGCAAAGGCAGCTTACAAGACATTAGCGGAAGATGTTTCCAATAAACGGCATCAGACTGGTCAGGTGCTTGGAGAGGCTGTGACAGCAATTATGCAGGAATTGCATATGTCGGGTGGGTGTTTTTCAGTAGACATCCAGGAACAAAAACCTGGTTCATACGGAGTTGATGCAGTTGAGTTCCTGGTGGCAGGACATGAAGGGGGGGCTTTGCGTCCGCTGACCAAAGTTGCGTCTGGTGGCGAACTTGCTCGGATTTCACTGGCACTTTCGGTGATTGCCTCTGATGCGACTGCTACGCCAACATTGGTTTTTGATGAAGTGGACTCTGGCGTCGGTGGTAGTGTCGCAGAAATGGTTGGTCAGCTGTTGAAAAGGTTAAGCAATAACCATCAGGTATTGTGTGTCACTCATCTGCCCCAAGTAGCTTCCTATGCGCAACAGCATTTTCAGGTTAGTAAACAGACAGTTGCAGGTATTACGCATCCTGTTTCCCGTATCACCCATCTGTCTGGTGAGGAGCGTGTCATTGAAATTGCACGGATGCTTAGTGGAACGGAGCTGTCTGAAACAGTACTTAATCATGCGCGCGAAATGTTGGAACAGTCTATATTTCGACTTACCTGAAGAGAAAAATTTATCGTTTGTCCCTTGAAAACGGTTTCTCTGCCCTCATCTCTATGAAATCATCAGAGATCCAGAAGGGGAGAACCGTGTCAAATATAAGCTCAGAAAACGAAAGTCTGAATTCAGAAACTGTTGAAGAAACTGTTACGGCTGATATTGCTGTTGAAGAAGAACCGATTCAGGAAGAATCTCTGGAATCCAGATTGATAGCTGCGGAACAAAAGGCTGCAGAAATGCAGGATGCTTTTCTACGAGCCAAGGCCGAAAGCGAGAACATCCGTCGCCGTGCACAGGAAGATATTACTAAAGCGCATAAATTTGCTGTTGAAAATTTTGCTAAGGCGATGCTTTCTGTCAAGGACAGCATGGAAATGGCGCTAAAAACAGATGCGCCAACAGTTGAAACCATCAAGATTGGTGTTGAGGCGACTCTGCGCCAGCTAACTCAGGTTCTTGAGCAGAACCGTATTGCGGAAATCGTTCCAGAGCAGGGAGAAAAACTTGATCCCAACAAGCATCAGGCAATTTCTATGGTTGAAGCCGATCAAGAAAATAACACCATTGTTACGGTGCTTCAGAAGGGGTACACCTTGGCAGACCGTTTGCTACGTCCGGCGATTGTTACAGTCGCAAAAAAAGCTTGAAATCTGAGAAATCATCCCTATTTACAATCCAGAACATAATGGTCTCTGTTGGGGAAACTCGGCAGGATTTTGTCCGAACGAAAACGAAAAGAATTAAGATTGAAAGGAAAAGCAAATGTCCAAGATTATCGGTATTGATCTGGGAACCACCAACTCCTGCGTTTCCGTTATTGAAGGTGGTCAACCACGAGTCATCGAAAATGCAGAAGGCGCACGTACCACACCTTCCATCATCGCTTATATGGAAGATGGGGAGATTCTAGTTGGCACGCCGGCAAAACGTCAGGCCGTCACCAATCCGAAAAATACTCTGTATGCAGTTAAACGTCTGATTGGTCGTAAATACGGTGATGCAGAAGTTCAGCGTGACATTTCTATTATGCCATTCTCCATTGTTCAAGCAGACAATGGAGATGCATGGGTTTCCGTTCAGGGCGACAAGAAACTGGCTCCACCGCAGGTTTCTGCAGAAGTCTTGCGCAAAATGAAAAAAACGGCTGAAGATTATCTGGGAGAGGAAGTTACTGAAGCTGTCATTACAGTACCAGCATATTTCAACGATGCGCAGCGTCAGGCAACTAAGGATGCAGGTCGCATTGCGGGTCTAGATGTCAAACGTATCATTAATGAACCGACTGCTGCTGCACTAGCATTTGGCTTGGACAAAGCAGGCAAAGGCGACAGGAAAGTGGCAGTCTATGATTTGGGCGGTGGTACCTTCGATATTTCCATCATTGAAATTGCTGATATTGAGGGAGACAAACAGTTTGAAGTCCTGTCTACTAATGGGGATACTTTCTTAGGTGGCGAAGATTTCGACCAGCGCATCATTGATTTCATCATTGATGAGTTCAAGAAATCTAACGGTCTTGATCTGAGGAAAGATCCAATTGCACTACAGCGCATCAAAGCATCCGCAGAACGTGCGAAGATTGAGCTATCTTCTTCTCAGCAGACAGAAATTAATGAACCTTATATCGCTATGGCAAATGGTGCGCCTGCCCACCTGAATATTCGTTTGACCCGTGCAAAATTGGAATCTCTGGTTGAAGACTTGATCGAAAAGACCATTGCACCTTGCCGTATTGCACTGAAAGATGCGGGATTGAGCGCATCCGACATTAATGATGTCATACTTGTTGGCGGTATGACCCGTATGCCGAAGGTTCAAGAAAAGGTCAAGGAATTCTTTGGTAAAGATCCTCGTCGTGATGTCAATCCAGATGAGGCTGTTTCAGTCGGGGCTTCCCTACAGGGCTCCGTTCTTTCCGGAGACCGTAAAGACCTTCTGTTATTGGATGTGACTCCATTGTCCTTGGGTATTGAAACCTTGGGTGGCGTTATGACCAAGATGATCAAGAAGAACACCACGATCCCGACTAAGTTCAGTCAGGTGTTTTCAACTGCTGATGACAACCAACCAGCAGTCACCATTAAGGTCTGCCAAGGCGAACGTGAAATGGCAGTAGCTAACAAGGTATTGGGGGAATTTAATTTGGAAGATATTCCGCCAGCACCGCGAGGCATTCCACAGATTGAGGTGACCTTTGATATTGATGCCAATGGTATTCTGAATGTCAGTGCGAAGAACAAGGCGACTGGCAAGGAAAACAAGATCACTATCAAGGCGAACTCCGGTTTGACCGAAGAGGAAATCCAGCGCATGATTAAGGATGCAGAAGTCAATGCAGAAGAAGACAAGCGTGCCCGTGAACTGGCTGAAGCACGTAATCAAGGGGATTCTTTGGTTCATGCAACCCGTAAATCCCTGGATGAACATGGTGATAAACTCGATCAGCAAACTAAGGATGGTATTGATACAGCTATCAAGGAGTTGGAAGAATCTCTGAAAGGTGATGACAAGGCTGCTATTGATGCCAAGATGCAAGCGTTGGCGACAGTCGCCCAAAAACTGGGTGAAGCAGTTTATGCAAGCCAGCAACAGGCAGCAGGAGCTAGTACAACAGGTACCAGTGCGACGGAAACTGGTGCGACAGGTGCTACGCCTAAGGATGACAATGTCGTTGATGCAGACTTCAAGGAAGTTGAGGACAAAGAGTAATTGATTCTTTGAGAAAGGCAGATCGCCGGGCAATCTATGGTTTCGCCATTAGCCCGGCGTTCTATTTGGATTGCCAGGATAAATTGGTTGTAATCAGGTGATAGAAAGTGGTCGTTTTAAGGAAGAGGAAGGATTGAAATG
>CAZWTQ010000027.1:0-17527 GCA_964636975.1 uncultured Oxalobacter sp.
GGATAATGCTTTGTCACCCATCTTTCTCTTCCTCCAAATAAGATTGGTTAGTTTAGAATCAAAAAATCTCGCTCTGCTGCACATTCTGTACCGCAACGCACAACAGAACCCATCTAATCCAATATGCCAAAAAAACAGAAAGCATCGCTTTCCAGATTCTTCAACCATATTTTTATAGCGTAAAGCCATTATAATTGTTAAAGTCCTGATATATTCTTGACCGTGGTCAAATTTTCAGATTCAAATTATAATTCGGATGCCGTTTATTGACCTTAATCAATTTTTTTGGCAATATCATCTATGGATTTTAAAGAAAGCTTCTGTTATGACACTCATCGCAGGTCACCCTGAAAAAAATATTATCCGTGTACAACTCTTACAAAACTGTCTGCTGAAATCTTTGACACCTGAACAGATGACAGAGCTGGAACCATTAATGGATATCACCGATCATCCCAAAGGGGATTGCCTTACTCATCAAGGAGGCACTAACTTCGAAGTGATTTTTGTCCTGGATGGCATCCTGAAACGTTCTGTTACCGACCAGCAGGCCAAAGAAATGATTCTACGATTCACCAGTGAACGTTATCTCGAAGCAACCTATACTTCCTGGAAATTCAGCAAGCCAACACCTTTTAGTGTTATCACCGTCACCAAGGCCAGGATTGCCCGGGTGCCCATGCCTCAATGGGTTGCATTCATTGAATCCCACCAAGATTTTAAAGAAAAATTCGAGCGTGAGGTCATGCGGATCATGAGTAGCATCATGTCCCACACCATCTCCCTACATCTGTTGGATGCTTCTGGACGAATTCACCGTTTCACCCGAAAACATCCGGATCTGTTCAAGCGCATGCCTAAAAAAGAACTGGCATCCTATCTCAACCTTTCTCCTGAAACTCTCAGCCGTTTGAAACATCAGGGAAAAATCTAAAAAATAATATTCTCCCATTTCTCCTGTTCAAGGAATATCTGGGTTTTCCGTGCAATTAGTTCGTTTTATTATCTTTCATTATCTTATGTAACCCTCCAATCAGGGTTCACTGTTTTACCCCAAAATCGTCAGCTGTTTTCAAATTCCTTTTCAGTACTCTGAAATCAACATCATCAGCAGATAACCATAAAAAAACGGTGATCCATCAAGAATCACCGTTAAGCATTTTCTCATTGAAACCATGCCAAACCGAAGTCCGGCAGGAATCGAATGTGCCTTACAGGGTAGTATCCTGGAAGATACCCTGTTTTTCCAGTTCCTCAACTTCACGGTTGTTGTTTTCAATGAAACGACGACGCCATGGTTTCAGAACGAAGAAGGACAACAGGGAGCAGGAGCCTGCAATACATGCGGACATGATGAAGGTACGATCCCAGTTACCGCCCTTGGACATCCAAGCACCGATCGGAACCAAGAATGCAGAGGTACCTTTCGCAGTGTACAATGTACCTGCATTACCGGCTGCGTACCGGGCACCAAACGTGTCAGCACACATGGACGGGAACAGGGAGAAGATTTCACCCCAGCATGCGAAGGTCATCGCAGCGAAGAACATGAAACCGACTGGAGTACGACCAAAGAATACCAGACCCAGCAGTGCCACAGCTTCACCACCAAAGACAACCAACATCAGGTTTTCACGGCCAAAGCGGTCAGATAGATAACCCATGATTGGACGGGTTGCACCGTTACAAATGTTGTCAATGGACATCGCCATGGTCAACAGAGGCAGGGTAACGCCCAAGCAGGTGACAGGGATCTTATTCAGACCATAGTCCTTGGAAACTGGACCAAAGGATGCTGTACCCATGATACCGCCAGATGCAACACCAACGAACAGAGCCCAGATCAGCCAGAACAATGGTTGGCGAATCAGCTGGAACTGGGTGTAGTTCTTCTTGGAAGAAATGACCTTTGGTTTGATCTTCGTGCCTGGGGGTAGTTTAGCACGGGGCATAAACAATGCTGCACAACCAATGATGACGCCCTGGACAATACCGAAGACCAAGAAGGCCTGTTCGTAGCCAGAAGAGTTGATCATGCTTGCAACCGGAATAACAGTGATAGCAGCACCACCACCGAAACCTGCAGCCGTTGCACCGGAGGCCAAACCACGTTTGTCGGGGAACCATTTCAGGGAGTTACCAGAGCAGGTCCCGTAAACAGCACCAGCACCAGCACCAGTCAGAACCTGTGCGAAGTACAGGACACCCAAGTTGGAAGCAAAGGAGCAAATGATCCACCCGATGGTGACGAGGATAGCACCGAAGATAATAACAGGACGCGGACCGAATTTATCAACGCCCCAACCTTCCAGAGGAACCAGCCAAGTTTCAAAAATCAGGAAGATAGTGAAAGACAACTGAATTGCAGCACGAGCCCAATGGTATTTATCTTCGATTGGAGCAACGAACAGCGTCCAGCCATACTGACAGTTTGCCACGGTAGCCATACACAGGATACCGAGGAAAAGCTGCACTACCCGATTAGGGTATTTTTCTTGTGCTTGTGTAGCCATATCTACTCTCCTATTTGTGTTTTTTAGACACATTCATCATCTACGGATGTAATCCCCGTTTCATTTAGAAATGATGAAACTTGCTACAGTAGTAAAAAGAAACGATATTCCGCACTTTCACCTAGTTGCTCGGTCATTTTGCGAGAACTTGCCTTTTGTGACCTTGACCAAGATCAAGATTTTCTATTTATACCATATAATTTTCATCAATCTGTAAGAACAATCCTCTGTTACGTTCCCTGGAATAATTGCCTGATATTCCATAATTTTCACCGTTTCCTAGTCAGCAACCTTTCCAGCGTACGGACTTTAGCAAGCATTCTATAATGCCTTCCATTGCCAATCATTCCCTGTTCATCCTGTGCCGACACATTAAACGTGACTTCCTTGCCATCAAAACAAATCAGTTCTGCCCGAATTTTCACTTTCATGCCAACTAGTGTCATGGCATTATGTGTCAGTTCGATACGGGTTCCAATCGACTCCCAACTATCAGGGACATGAGTGTCAATAATCCTCTGGGCAGTAGCTTCCATTAACGCCACCAAAGCAGGTGTTGCCAGCACCTGTCTTTTACCACTACCCATGCTCTGCGCTGACTGGGCATCAGTCACTGTTATCGTGGTTTCAGCTACCATGCCCGGTTTCAAGACGATTTTCTCTTTCTCCACAAATATTCCTGTTTTAAATAATAATGTAGCGATAAAATGGCTGATATGAATCGAACAGCAGAACCTCCGTGACCACACTACGTTATATACATACTATATAAGCCAATCCAGTAGTCATTTTCCATTTTCAGGTCAAACTACCTGACTGGTGGCATCACAGCTATTCTTAGCAAATTTGTCGTACCACAGGAACCAAACGGCATCCCTCCGACGATCGCCAGGCGATCGCCTGGGCTAGCAAAACCTTCTTCATAAGCCGTCTGGCAAGCTGCGGATACCATATCGTCCACATCGTGGATGCCGTGGTCAAGTAGCGTTGAATGAATTCCCCAAGCCAACGTCAGCCTTCTGGCTGTCTGTAAATATGGAGTAATACTGAGGATCGGGGCATCAGGCCTGCCACGTGCTGTGCGCAAACTGGTAGCTCCTGTCTCCGTATAGGTGACATTGACTGCAGCATTGATGCCCTTTGAGACAGAACGCATAGCAAGACAGATAGCATCACTGTCAATCTCCTGCCTGATCTCCTGTTGTGCATTGATCATCTGACTATAAAGCGGATCGCTTTCAACTTCAACAATGATACGGTTCATCATGGAAACAGCCTGTACAGGATAAGCACCGCTGGCCGATTCCGCCGACAGCATCACCGCATCAGCCCCCTCATAGATAGCTGTTGCGACATCTGATGCTTCCGCACGTGTTGGTGTTGGCGCCCCAATCATGGACTCCAGCATCTGGGTGGCAACAATCGCCGGCTTGCCATGCTGGCGACAACTCCGAATGATACGGATCTGGGATCCCGGCACTTTTTCTGGTGGCAGCTCAACACCAAGATCTCCCCTGGCAACCATTACTGCATCAGAGTCCCTGACAATGGTATCGAGATAATCCATGGCAGAAGGTTTTTCAAGCTTAGTCATCAGAAGAGCCTTGCCAGCAATCATTTTGCGTGCATCGACAAGATCTTCTGGACGCTGAACAAATGAAAGCGCAACCCAATCCACGCCCAATGACAAGGAAAACTCAAGATCCCGCTGGTCTTTTTCCGTCAAGATCGGGATGGGCAGAACGACATCAGGAACATTCAGGCCTTTTCGGTTGGAAAGCTCTCCGCCTGCCTCCACATAAGCACGAATTTCATCATCCGTGCTCTGGATTACTTTCATCTGGATTTTGCCATCATCTAAAGAAATACCATGTCCTTGCTCCATGATTCCAAACAATTCAGGATGTGGCAAACAAACCCGATGGATGTCGCCTGGCGCAGGATTCCGATCAAAAACGAACTCACTGCCTGTCGGAATATTTACCTTGCCTTCCCAAAAAGTGCCAATACGGAGTTTGGGTCCCTGCAGGTCAGCAAGAATTGCAATCGGACGGCCAACCAACCTTTCAACCTCCCTGACAGCTTCATGACGTTTCCGATGATCTTCCTGGGAACCATGGCTGAAATTAAAGCGAAAAACATCCACTCCCGCCTCAAACAACGCTAGAACCATCTCTTTGCTTGAGCTAGCCGGTCCCAGTGTAGCTACAATCTTCGCCTTACGTTGACGCCGCATGCTTTCCTCCTGTATCCCAGCTATAGAATCAGGATAGCACGGAAATCGTTGACATTAGTACGGGTCGGTGTGGTAACTATTAAATCATCCAATGCTTCAAAAAAACTGTAACCATCATTGTTTTCGAGCATTTTCAATGGTCGTAGCCCTTTAACTTCTGCTCGAGTAATGGAATCCGGTGTATAGATAGCACCGGCATTGTCTTCAGAACCGTCGATGCCATCAGTATCACAGGCAACCGCATAAACGCCTTCAACTCCATTCAGGGCAATCGCCAAGCTAAGCAAGAATTCTGCATTCCTGCCACCACGTCCATTGCCTTGAACCGTTACGGTAGTCTCACCGCCTGACAAAATCACGCACGGTTTGGTAAAAGGCTGTCCTTTTCCGACGACTTGCAATGCAATGGCGGCATGCATTTTGGCAATATCGCGAGATTCCCCTTCAATGCAGTCAGACAGGATATAGGGCATGATGCCTTTGGAACGAGCCAATGCGGCAGCGGCTTCCAACGCATCTTGAGCCGTTGCAATGATATGACTTTCATGAAAGGCAAAAATTGGATTATCCGGTTTTACCGATTCTCCTTTGCCGCTTTCAAGATACTGGATGATATGGTTCGGCACTCCAATCTGATATTTCCTCATAATGGCCAGTGCATCAGCACAGGAGGTCGGATCCGGAAGGGTTGGTCCGCTGGCAATAATGCCAGGATCATCCCCAGGAATATCTGAAATCAGTAACGTCACCACTTTTGCTGGAGCACAGGCGAGCGCTAGACGCCCTCCTTTGATGCCGGAGAGGTGTTTACGAACACAGTTTATTTCAGCAATGTTTGCTCCACTCCTGAGTAACTGGCGATTGATCAACTGTTTTTCTTCAAGAGTAATTCCTTCTCCTGGCAAGGCTAGCAATGCAGAGCCTCCTCCTGAAACTAAACAAAGCACAAGATCTTTCTCTGTCAAGCCATAAACCATATTCATGATACGGTTTGCTGCAGCCCGACCAGCTGCATCAGGGACAGGGTGTGCTGCCTCGACAACCTCGATATATTTACAGGAAACACCATGGTCATATCGAGTAACAACCAAGCCATTGAGCTCCCCTTCCCAGTTATCCTCAACGACTTTTGCCATGGCTGCAGCACCTTTACCGGCACCAATTACAACGGTTCTTCCCCCTTCAACAGGCTTAGGCAGGTATTTCGGCAGACATTTCTCGGCGCTGACTGCTGTTACAGCACTGGCAAACAAGTTTTTGAGTAACTGCTTTGGATTATCAATTGGCATATGAATATTCTAAATGGGAAAGCCATCAAATACCTGCAGAACCCCTGTTCCGAAACTGTCCCGCATGTCATTTGATGGCCTTTGTATAGCTGGCATCAAGTCAGGTTCTGCAAATGCGTTACCCTGACTTTCATAAAAGATTCAGGATTAAGCCTTGGCGATTTCGTGGTCAGCCATCATTTCCAGTGCACGGCACATCGCAGAGTGATCACTACCACTAAGGCCATGGGCAACACAAGAATTGAACAATTCCTGTGCTGTTGCAGTATTAGGCAAACTGATACCCAGAGATTTAGCCCCCTGCAATGCTAGATTCAGATCTTTTTGATGCAAATTGATACGGAAACCGGGATTGAAAGTCCGTTTAACCATACGTTCACCGTGAACTTCCAAGATACGAGAAGACGCAAAACCACCCATCAGCGCCTGACGAACCTTGGCTGGATCTGCCCCCGCCTTGGAAGCAAATAGTAACGCTTCAGAAACAGCTTCAATGGTCAAGGCAACGATAATCTGATTGGCAACTTTACAGGTCTGACCAGCGCCATTGTCACCAACCAAGGTGATGTTTTTACCCATCAGCTGAAACAGAGGTTTGACTTTATTGAAAGTTTCTTCCTTACCGCCAATCATGAAAGACAGAGAACCTTCGTAGGCACCGACCTGGCCACCAGAAACTGGTGCATCCAAATATTCGCAACCCAATTCATTGATCTTCTTTGCGAACTCTTTGGTACCAATTGGGGAGATGGAACTCATATCAACAACAATCTTACCTGCGGACAAACCCTCAGCGACACCACCAGCACCAAACAGAACAGCCTCAACGTCTGGAGTGTCTGGAACCATGATAAAAACAATATCGGATTTCTGTGCGACTTCCTTGCCATTTGCACATCTGATAGCACCGCCTTTAGCTAGCTCTTCAGGGATGTCTTTTCTGTCGTTAACATAGAGTGTATTACCAGCTTTCTGCAAGTTGAGTGCCATAGGAGTGCCCATGATACCCAAACCGATAAAACCAAGATTTGCCATTGTCATTTCTCCAAATAAATGTCTTATATTGTGCAACAATTATTCAACGTTGTATTCTTTCAGCCACTTCAAACCTTCAACCGTGGTGGTTGCTGGCCGATATTCACAACCGATATAGCCATCGTAACCAATTTCATCGAGGAAATTGAACAGGAAATGATAATTGATTTCACCAGTCCCTGGCTCATGGCGATTAGGTAGATCTGCCAACTGCATATGTTTGATTAGTGGCAGATTTGCCTTGATTGTGTTTGCCAGCTCGCCTTCCATACGTTGCATATGGTAAATATCATACTGGATGAACAGATTGTCAGAACCAACTTCCTTGATAATATCAACTGCCTGCTGGGTTCTGTTCAGATAGGCATTTTTCATATCAATGGTATTGACTGGTTCGGTGACCAGACGAATGCCTTCTGCTTTTAGAGCGGCTGCTGCAAATTTCAGGTTAGCAACAAAAGTCGCATGCTGCTTTTCTTCAGACAGGCCCGGCAAGGTTGGACCTGACAATGCATTGACCTGAGGAACACCCAGTGCCTTTGCATACTGGATAGCCTTACCAACACCGTCCTGGAACTCACCAACACGGTCTGGATGAGAAGCAATACCACGATCACCAGCGACCCAATTACCAGACGGCAAGTTGTGTAGAACTAGTTTCAGATGATTTTTCTGTAGCCTTTCACCGATTTCTTCAATGGTATTGTCATATGGGAACAAAAATTCAACCGCCTTGAAACCTGCTTTGGCAGCGGCTTCAAAACGATTCAGAAAAGGCACTTCATTGAAAAGCATGGACAGGTTAGCGGCGACTTTTGCCATTTGTTTTTCTCCTTGTAGTAGCTGTTTTTCTATAATCTATATCTAATAAATTAAATTGTTTATAAATGACTGGAGACTATTTATTCTGTGATGTCCAGAGCGGTACCCCATTCATTAATCTTATCGAGATTGCCTCCCATCGGAACATTAGTCCGACGCTCCATAATGCATTCAACAACAACTGGAACCTGGAACTCCTTCATCAGTTCACGGGCCTTGGTCAGAGCAGGAATGATTTCATCAGGCTTATGGCAACGGATGGCCTTACAACCCATACCCTCTGCAATTTTGACAAAGTCCATGCCATATTCGCCGATTTCCGGAGAATTAATGTTGTCATAGGATAACTGCACACAATAATCCAAGTTGTTAAAACCTAGCTGTCCTTGACGAATCAACCCAAGATAAGCATTGTTGACAACAACGTGAATGTAAGGCAACTTGAACTGTGCGCCGACGGCCAGTTCCTCAATATGGAACATAAAATCAAAGTCACCGGAAATTGCACAGATATCTGCATCAGGTAATGCGGAACGAACACCCAAAGTTGCAGGAATGGTCCAACCCAAGGGACCTGCCTGACCACAGTCAATCCAACCGCGTGGTCGATAGACTTTCAAGGTCTGCACAGCGGAAATCTGGGATAGCCCAATTGCACAAACATAGTGAACATCACGACCAAAGAATTTATTCATTTCATGCCATACACGCTGATATTTCATGGGAATATCGTCCCAATCTGTCTTACGCAGCATGGTACGTTTACGTTTCAGGCAATCAGTAGCCCAAACCGAACGATCCTTGAGTTTGCCTTCAGCCTTCCATTGCTTAGCCAAAGCAACCAATTGTTCCAGTGCGGCTTTCGCATCAGAAACAACACCGTAATCCGGAGGAAAGACTTTACCGATCTGGGTCGGCTCAATATCGATATGAACGAACTTGCGGCCATTTCTGTAGGTTGCCAGACCGCCAGTATGACGATTTGCCCAGCGGTTGCCAATACCCAATACGAAGTCGGACTGAAGAAAAGATGCGTTCGCATAACGGTGATGCGTCTGGATTCCAACCATCCCTGCGTTCAGGTCATGGTCATCAGGAATGGACCCCCACCCCATCATGGTAGGCACAACAGGAACACTCAGAATTTCTGCCAGTTCAACAAGCAAGGGCGATGCGTCTGCCAAAATAACACCACCACCGGAAATAATCAGCGGCCTTTCAGCATCATTTAGCATAGTCAGCACTTTTTCAATTTGTGCAGGAGTCGCACTCGGTTTGTCGACAGCCAAAGGAGCATAGGTATCTGGATCGAATTCGATCTCTCCCATCTGAACGTCCATCGGCAAATCAATCAGGCAAGGACCAGGACGACCAGTACGCATTAAATAGAATGCCTTCTGCAATACCCAAGGAACCAGATCCGGTTCACGGACTGTAACAGCCATCTTGGTGACAGGGTGTGCTATATTTTCGATATCAACCGCTTGGAAATCCTCTTTGTACAGTACAGAACGAGGCACCTGACCTGTAATTGCCAAAATAGGAATGGAATCAGCAATTGCAGAATACAAGCTGGTAACCATATCAGTTGCGGCAGGTCCAGAAGTACAGACACCAACACCAATGTTACCCTGTTTAGCCCGGGAATAACCTTCAGCCATATGACCGATCGCATTGCCATGACGCGCTAGGGTATGCTTCATGGTTCCATGTTTCTTCAAGCCCGCATATATTGGATTAATCCCTGCTCCAGGAACCCCGAATACTTGGGTTATACCTTCTTTTTCAAGTACATAGACAGCCGCTTCGGCTGCGGTCATTTTTGCCATAAAGCACCTCCTGAATGAGACCGTTCAGATTTTATTGTATTAGGCTCTGCATTATAGATGATTTTGCCATTCTGCAAGATGCTGGAGACATCTAAAAACATACATGCCGTCCAATCTGCAGCATATTCCATCAAAATCCTTTCTTCTCCTGTCTACCATGGACTTTTTGTTTTAGCAAAACAACCATACTCCCATGTCAGAAGTATCTGAAAAACCCTTTTGGTAAACAATATCTCGCACAATGCGATATATTAACATCAAGCCAACAATCTCCGCAGAAAAACCCTTCTCTTTTTTCAAGGTTATTGACCCACGGCAAGACACTAAGTTCCTCCATCAGCTCTCTATCCGCATCTTGGCAAAAAAGATACCCTCCCCTCCTGTGTCAGACAAGAGTACATCCATAACATTATTCGCAGAAAGTCATTCCGTTTATAAGCTGTCTCCAAAATCCTCGCGGAATTTCGCAACCAATTTCTGGGGCCAATCGGATGTTGGCGCCAAACGGCCGACAAAGAAGCGTAGAACAGGAGGTTCTTCAACAAACCTAAGTCCACCAATCAGATTGCGATTTTTCCACAACCATTCAATACGATCTTCTAGATATTTGGTTTGGGACAGAGTAAATACGCGACGCGGAAATGCCAAACGCAATAACTCGACTTCTGCTGGAACTTCAGTACCATCAGGCTCACGTTCCATGGAAACTGTACCACGTTCCATGCCCCGAACGCCGGCAGCAATATACATAGCCGCAGTCAAGGCACCTGCCGGATATTCATGAGAAGACAGATGGGGCAGAAAACCACGTGCATCTAGATGAGCTCCCAATCCGCCTGGTGGTGTAATGACTGGAATCCCTTTTGCATCTAGCCGTTCGACTAAGTATTTAATGAATTCAGGAGAGTGGCGAATCATATTGAAATCAGTCGCTTCACGCAACCCGACTGCCATTGCATCAATCTCGCGAACAGACATTCCACCATAAGTCAAGAAACCTTCAAACAACGGAACCAAGTCGCGCATCTTCAGATACAGTTCCTTGTTGTTAGTCGCGATGCCACCACCACGGGAACAGCAAATCTTACGAGCAGAAAAATAGACAATATCAGCTAAATCACACAAGGTACGCAAGATTTCTGCCGGTTCTTTGTCCTCAAATTCTTCCTCACGGATCTTATTGAAATACATGTTTTCACAGATCAAGGAGATATCCAGAACCAAAGGGATACCATATTTATCGCAGACCTTACGAACTTCGCGCATATTGGCGATGGAAAATGGCTGACCACCAATCAGATTGGTACCGGCTTCCATACGGATAAATGGAATCTTTGCAACACCATTTCCCTCAATACAGGCGACTAACTTCTCAATATTCATGTTGCCTTTGAAAGGATGATCAGATTTAACCTGACTGGCAACATCATAGAAAAGCTCTTCAACACGACCACCTGCATACATGATTAAGGCCTTGGTCGTGGTG
Organism: uncultured Oxalobacter sp.; assembly: GCA_964636975.1. Lineage (GTDB taxonomy): Bacteria > Pseudomonadota > Gammaproteobacteria > Burkholderiales > Burkholderiaceae_D > Oxalobacter. Next base: position 11,211 of record CAZWTQ010000027.1, read on the forward strand.
AAATGAAAGTTCATCGGAACAACAGAGCCCTCAGTTACAAAAGCCTTCGCCAAGATATGTTCCGCTGCACGCCCCTGATGAGCTGGCAGAAAGTATTTCGTACCTAGAACCTCTTCAACCGCAGCTTTCAAGCGGTTAAAAGATTCAGACCCCGCATAGGCATCATCAGCAATCATCATGGCTGCAAGTTGCCGATCGGACATGGCATTGGTACCACTATCAGTCAGCATGTCCATGAAAACATCACGGTTGTTCAATAGGAAGGAATTGTAGCCCGCTTCTTCCATAGCTTTCAGGCGTTCTTCGACTGGAAGCAGGTTTAGCTTTTGAACGATTCGCACTTTGTGCATTTCGAGAGGAACAAATTCCCCGGTGGAAATCTTAATTTGGTTGGACATAGGGATTCCGATTATTTTCGTTGGTTGAAACTGGGTATTCCTCTCATGCAAACTGAGAGGCTCGGTTACTAAAATAATCCTGTTTTCAGGCTAAAAACCGGATAATCAGAGGATTCTACACCCAACTTGGTAATTTTCCGCATAAATCAGGTCAACATCTGCCTTTTTTCAAGCAAAGCATGAAAAAAACAGTTATTCCTATCCCCAAAAATAGCCTTTGCTGGAAATAAGCATTCACTCAAAAAAGGATCTTGCAAAAAAGAAAGAATGGAAAGTCAAAAAGTCATTTTGAAGGAAACAAACCAAATAAAAATTGCTATTACTCATTAGCAAGTTCAGCTATGCCAACTTCCGCTAAATAGTTATAGGTTGAATTATAATGTCGTTTAATCCTCGTATGGTCTGCATCATCTCCCTGAGGGATAAAAATCACCATACCTTGACGAGCACGTGTAAGCAATACCCGATATGCATTTTTTAAGTATCGCTTGCGCTCTTCGGAACCCACGCTGTTCCAGCGATTTCCGACGAAGTTGTAATACTTCCATTGATTGTCTTCAAAGCGAAAATCGGCATCCCATGCGACAATAGAATAGTCTAGCTCCAGCCCCTGGATATCAAACTCGGTAACTACATCCTCAAAATAATAGCTAGAACGCACATCGTCTTTCCCGTTAAGAAACCAATTTTCTATGGAGATATCATTCTTAACAAATATACCCTCCGGTTTTAGGCGTAGTGCACCACTGCTAGCAAGAATTCCATAACGTGTAGTGCCTTGGCACCGTTCCCGCACCCATGTCTTTGCCATATTCAAGTAGCGAGTAATACGAATGGGGTACTTATCCTTAATCTTCTGATAGAGATCTTTTGCCACATCGGTATTCATATCCAACACCGCTTTTACAAATGCTGCGAGATCTGGTGTACGAAAAGATCGCACCGATGTTGCTAAATGAAGGTTCTTATTCTCGTGGATATTTAGATCTGCAATCATATTCCTCCACATACGCTCACGATGGTATTCTTCGTCGTTAATTTGCGAAGTGACGTAAACATCCCAATGTGAGAACGCTCTGCGAAGAGAGTCAAACCATTCGAGAAGACCCGCCTCACCTGTATTGATCTCCTGTCCCCCGCCAACAAGGCAAATAATCACTGCCCAGTCTTGGTGTCTGTCCATTGTGCCGATTAGAAATTCCGGCTCACTATATGCGAAGTTTGCGACACCCTTTTTCGTCTTCATGAACTTGGAAATCCTATCCTCAGTCCATGCACGTTGGGCCTCGTCAAATATGGCAACGTGCTCTGGCGGGATATCATCATTGCCGACAAAAGAGTCACGATATTTATGAATAATTTGGATAAATGCTGAGATGCTCCGTAGCGCATCACTTTTTGAGAGTCTGCGACCGACCTGCTTTTCCTGTTCAACTTTATCGCGAGCCAAGGCCTCCTGTAGCACCTTCACCAGTGAGAAATTGCCGGTGAGAAAAACTGCATGTTCTCCTGCCACCGCATCGGCATGCTGAGTTGCCAAATTGAGTCCTACCAATGTTTTACCTGCTCCTGGTACGCCAGTAACAAAACAAATGGACTTGCGCTGGTTGTCCTTACTATCCCCGATAATCCGATTAATCTCTTGGGTTGTGGTAGTTAGGTTTTCTGCGCCCGCATCACTACGTGTAATATCGTAGACGTTATGTCCTCGGTACAACGCCTGTGCTGCTTCGACGATTGTCGGTGTGGGTAAATACTCGGAGTTCTCCCACTGTTCATATTCAAACGACGGTTCTTCAAAGCACTCACTAACACTTTGAATAGTTTCACCGATGTTTTTATCATTACAGCGAAGTGGCGCTACGATGCGATCAAAGAATTTTAATTTGTTCTGGGAAATGGGGGCATTGGTGGAAATCATAATAGGAACTAACAACTTATTGTGGCTTTCCTTGTGAAAATTTCGCAAATCAAGGGCGTAGTCATAGACTTGATCATATGTACTCTCACGATATTCCCTGTCACCCACCTTAAACTCTAGAAGAAATATAATATTGTTATATATAAACACTGTATCTATGCGCTTCCCCATGCGCGGGATTATGTACTCAAAAATGATTCGTCCACGTCCATCTTCAAATGCGCATAGCTGATCTTTGAGAATCTTAATTTCTTCTTTCCACGTGTTACGTTGCTGAATGGTTGTCTTCGCCGATATATCGTTTTCGTGAATGATCCCAAAAATTTTGTGGCTCGATTGTTGCAAAAACTCTGCAAACGTGGCGGAGTAGTAAGCTCTCAAATTGCGCACGACATCTTTAACCTATTATAGGGTTATTAAGAAAGGCACAGTCTATCAAATAAACTGTATATTCATGGTCGGGGTGAGAGGATTCGAACCTCCGGCCTCTACGTCCCGAACGTAGCGCTCTACCAGGCTAAGCTACACCCCGCTTCAGCAGAACAGATCAATAATCCCGCTCCACTGAAAACGAGCTCAATTCTATCAGAGATTGCTTGTACTGACTATCTGGCAATCTAGTAATAGCTTTGACAGCAGCCTCTGCCTCCTGTTTTGCCATCTGATGGGTATAATCCAGTGCGCCACTGTTGCAAACCGCATGGAATACAGCTTCAAAACAAGATTCATCCCCTTTCTCAATACTCTGCCTAATGGCTGTTTTCTGCACTTCATCTCCATTTTCCATCAACCAGATTAGTGGCAGGGTCATCTTGCCTTCCTTCAGGTCATTGCCGGAATTCTTGCCCATGGTTTCTGCATTACTGACATAATCCAGCAAGTCATCAATCAGCTGAAAAGCATTACCCAACGCTCGCCCATATTCAACGGCAGAGGCTGTTTCCTGTGCCGAGGCCCCGGCAATTATTGCTCCCAATTCACAAGCGGCTTCAAAAAGTTTAGCTGTCTTAGCATAGATAACCCGACGGTAACCTGTCTCATCAAGGTCAACACTTCGAGCATTCACCAACTGCATAACCTCACCTTCAGCAATGAGATTGGTAGCATCTGCCAGTACCTGCTGAACAGCTATACTATTGACAGAGACCATCATCTGAAAAGCGCGGGTATAAAGAAAATCACCAACAAGCACTGAAGCTGCGTTGCCAAACAGCGCATTGGCACTTGGTAATCCCCGACGTAACCCCGCCTCATCAACAACATCATCGTGCAACAATGTTGCCGTGTGGATGAACTCAACAACTGCAGCCATTATCTGGTGCTGCCTTCCCTGATAGCCGAGGGCTTTTGCCACCAATAATAATAGAGCTGGACGAATACGTTTACCTCCAGCATTGATGATATAGTCGGCAACCTGTCCAATCAGCACGATATCCGAATGCATCTGTTCCCGAATAACTGTATTGACAGCTTCAAGGTCAGGTATGATTGGTACTAGGAATCGGTTTGGATCACTTCTCATCGGTGGTTGTTCAGCAAAGTTTCAATCGCTATTGAATCCTTTAGATTATAGATGCTGACAATAGAAAGGAAAACAAGCTTATGCTTAACCATGATTAGTATCTACGCAAATACAGTTTGCTATCCTTACAATCTATCAATTAACTTCTCCTATCTTTTCTCCTTTATCCAAGTCCCAGTTCTGCCTTGAATTTTGAATACATTGATTCAGCGGTATAAAGTGCCATGACAGGGTTATGTCCAAGGACACGGTCTTTGACAATCATCACTGTTGTCGGTGCATGTGAATACTTCAGGAACATCGTATCATGCCCGACACAAAGACCAATCACAATATTGAAATCTGTGCCTTCCTCTTCAAGTACCTTTGCCTGCATGATTGGATTGCACATCGATTCGTGCCCTATACCTCCGTTGAGTTTTTTTTCATTCGGGACACCAACCTCACATTTATCGACAGCACCAATTTTGCATCCGACCGTATAACTCTTAATACCGACCGATCTCAGAATTTTCACAAACATACGGGTTTCAGCCATCAACCCAACACAGGAAGCGATACCGATATATTTGAATCCCATACGCTTAATGAATTCAATTGTTTCCTGGACACGAGTCAATTGCCCATAAGTCTCTCCTTCAAGGCAGGCTGATTTCACTGAAATCACCCCTGTCTGGTTCTCATTCCTTTTATATATCTGAATCACCTGCTCCAGTTTTTCTTCATCGACATGTTCTGTCAGACAGAATCTGGGATATCGCTTTTCATCCCGCTGTTTACAAGCCAATGCCGCACAATCTGAACAGCTGAAAATAATATCTTTCTTTGCCATAACCTCTCTTCTCTTCTTATGAAAGCGTCATATGGCATGATAACCATATGACGCTATATGTTTAATGCAGTTACTTAACGTCTGCGACATCCTTGTCTGAATAGCTGTCAGGAACCCCTTTCTGGAAGAGATAAACCTTATCTGTGAATGCTTTCGCATCAGTACCTTTCTTAATGATGCCGATAGCAGACAGCTGCTCAATATTCCGTTTGATGGCATCATAACCTCCTCGCACAGAAGGTTTATAGTTATAGGTTTTCAAGATCTTGACATTCTGTTCTAGATTGCCGGCAACATATTTCTTATCTAACTGGATTTTGGCAGCTTCTTCTGGATGTGCTTTGATCCAGGCAGATGCTTTGAGTACAGCACGGGTAGCTGCTGCAGCCAACTCAGGATTTTCCTGCGCCAATTTGTTGGTAATGAAGATGGCACAGCAATATTCATCATTGAATGGCGCAGTCTTCGCAGTATCGAGAATTGTTACCAACCCTAATTTATCCGCAGCAATAGAAGCACCAGGATCATTCAAAGCGATAACATCGACCGTACCATTGGCAAGGGCTTGTGGCAGGTCATTACGCGAAAAGACAACAAATTCAACCTCTGGTTTCTTCTCATCAACACTAATACCCTTGGCAGTCAGTGCGCGTTTGAGGATTAACGTTGCCGCATCTGCCAAACCGGGTACACCGACCTTCTTGCCTTTTAACTGCTCAATGGATGTGATGGCACTCCCTTTGGGCACAAGAACTTTAATACAACCAGTATGAATGCCAGCCACAAATTTGATCGGTAGACCATTTTCAACAGGCTGCATGAACTTGCTGATCAGACCACTGCCAAGATCAACCTGATTGGCACCGATAGCTTCCTGAACATGGGCAGCATCGACCTGGATATTTTCAGCCTCAATCCCTTCAGCCTTGAAAAAGCCTTTTTCTACGGCAATGTGCAAAGGGATATGACATAACGATGGAGAATATGCAATCTTAAGGTGATTTGTTTTCTTCTTGGTCCCACTGCATGCAACCAATGTAACCGCCACAGCAACAACCAATAGATACGTCAGCAGTTTTTTCATGAATCTAATTCCTTTTATAAGATAACCAATAAGGTCAGAAAAATATCCTGCAATTCCTGACCGAAAAATAAATAGAACCAAGAGAACCTTCTGTTTAAACCTCTTATGACAAGGTTCGCCTTGTTATAGACTTATTATGTTTATACTATTCCTATTTAGATAATAGGATTACTATCAAAAATTAAAGATAAAATTCTGGTTCTTGAACATGTCCTCCAAAATCCAAAAGACGCAAAATTTCAGCACGATACCGCAAGAAATCAGAACTGCTTCTTGCCCGTGGACGGCTGAACCCGATATCAACGATTTTTGTAATCCGTCCGGGACGTGGAGACATCACGACAACCCTGTCTGAAAGATAAATGGCTTCGTCCACATCGTGTGTCACCATGATCATCGTCATATTCCGCTCTTCCCATATACGTAGGAGTTCATCCTGCATATTCATACGAGTAAATGCATCCAATGCTCCTAATGGTTCATCCAATAACAACACCTTAGGATGACTGACAATTGCCCTTGCCAAACTGGCACGCTGACACATCCCACCAGACAGCTGA
>CAZWTQ010000027.1:17537-19169 GCA_964636975.1 uncultured Oxalobacter sp.
ACAGCTGATGTGGATAATAATTATCAAAACCTTTCAATCCAACCAACTCAATAAAATCATCCACCCTGTCTGCCGTCTCTTTATAGATTCCCTGTGCTTTCAGGCCGAAAGCGATGTTGTCCCTGATGGTCAACCATGGGAACAGAGTATGTTGCTGGAACATAAAGCCACGGTCACTACCCGGTTTTTCAATCTTTTGCCCGTCCAATGCCAACGTACCATCCTCCGGCGTAATCAACCCCGCTACCAATCTGAGTAATGTCGATTTACCACAGCCAGATGGCCCAATCAGGGAAATGAAAGTTCCTGTAGGCACTTCAAGATTGATATTAGACAATGCGACAACGGTCTCGCCCTGTATATTGGAAAATCTCTTCCCAACATGGGAAATCGAAATACCCCCTACCACTTGATAACCCCTTTCTGCCAGACCAATACCTTATCCCTGACCTTGAAAAGCAGTGTAATGATAAAATAGCAGATTAACGACATCACAATCAGACCAGCATAGACGTGCGCATAAGCCATCATGTCTTTCTGCCAATTTATGTACCAGCCGATCCCATATTTCGCCCCGATCAACTCTGCGGTGACTAATGTAATGAAAGAAGCACAGGTTCCATTGAACAATCCGATGAACATATGTGGCATGGCAGCAGGAATACCGACATGAAAAATGGAATACTGCTGACTTGCTCCCATCGTTGCAGCCACTTCAAAATAAGAGTTCTGGATATTATTGATGCCATTCATCGTCAATACAGTTGTCGGAAACCAAACTGCCAAGGCAATTAGGAAAGCACTTGCCGATACTACCGTTGGGAAACTAATCAAGACGAGAGGAATCCATGCTGTTGAAGGAATCGGTCCTAATATACGGACAAGAGGATGCACCCAATAGCGAACCTGCGGAATAAACCCAATAGCAACTCCTGTTGCTATACCGACGATCGCACCGCCAAACCAACCGATAACTTGCAATCTCAACGAATACAGAAGGCACTTACCGATAAATGAAAAATCCTCGACCAAGACGCCGAATATGCGATCCAGAGAAGGGAAATACAACACAGGCAATGTTGCTGTTTTTACGGTGAGGATATCTAACAATGCCAAAAAAAGAACTGCACCTGAATAGAACGGGGCTTTGCCTTGAAAGGTTTCACTGAACTTCCTAGAAGCAAAAGCAAAAACCAAAGCCACAACTGCCAAAATGCCCAATGCAACCAGCACAATAGCAAAATAATGATGGTTTGCCACAGGATGTTCAGGCATATCAGGCAACGCAAGATTGACTCCCAAAGCAATCGCAACGGCGATAATTGGAAGAAATATTTTCATGCGCTTCATCTTCATTCCTTGAACCCAAAGAGCTGAAACTAAATTGGAAGGATAAACAATCTATTCAACTCTATTTTTATGTTACCTATTTATATATGCTTAGTATGCATTATGCTAACCCTCTCTTAGCCATATAATCACTACAATCCGATAGGATTAGTCGAAAAAACAACAGTCAAAAAAAACAAGAACTGAATCAATTATTTCTTGTTTTCATGGCAATGAAGGCTTATCAACCCAATGCTTCAATCAGTTGTGGTACGACCTCGTTCAGGTCACCGACAATGCCAT
>CAZWTQ010000028.1:0-10738 GCA_964636975.1 uncultured Oxalobacter sp.
AAGGCTGGCTGACCCCGGGCAACATCAGGAACGCGATGGCACAGGATGCCTCTCTTGTGACCAGCCCGAACCAAGAACTTATGTGGTAGGTGGTGGGAGGCTCGAACTCCCGACCAACGGATTAAAAGTCCGCTGCTCTACCAACTGAGCTAACCACCCTAATCTCCTGTATTCTATGAGAAGTTTTTTAATCCGTCAAGAAATTGGTAGATAATATATCTTTTCCTCAAAAGGGAATAGTTCTATCAGCAAAAATCATTAAAACTGATAGGATAATCTATTTTCAGCAAGAATTTTCATTATGATCGTTTTGGGTATTGAGTCATCTTGTGATGAAACAGGTGTTGCATTGTATGACACAGAAAGAGGGCTGCTTTCTCATGCGCTCTATTCACAGATAGCATTACATGCTGAATACGGGGGAGTGGTACCTGAATTGGCTTCCCGCGATCATATCCGACGTATTGTTCCATTGTTGAAAGAAACTTTTGGAAGAGCTTTCCTGAAACCGACCGAGATCGATGCAATTGCCTATACACAAGGTCCTGGACTAGCTGGTGCGTTGCTTGTCGGTAGTTCCATTGCTGCAGGTCTTGGCTTTGCCCTGAACAAACCATTGATTGGTGTTCATCATCTTGAAGGACATTTGCTATCTTCTTTACTGGCAAAACCGTCACCAGATTTTCCTTTTGTAGCGTTACTGGTTTCTGGAGGTCATACCCAGCTGATGAGAGTCAGTGGTGTTGGACAATATAAATTATTGGGAGAAACACTGGATGATGCTGCAGGTGAGGTATTTGATAAGTCTGCCAAATTGCTGGGTTTGCCTTATCCAGGGGGAGCTGAAATTTCGAGATTGGCGGAGCAAGGTATTTCAAATATCTTTCAATTACCACGCCCTATGTTGCATTCCAAGGATTTGAATTTTAGTTTTTCGGGATTAAAAACAGCCGTGCTAACGACTATCAATAAACAACCTCAACCATTGGAGAAAAATACTCGTGCAGATATTGCTCGTGGATTTGTGGACGCGATTGTGGAAGTGTTGGTGGTAAAGTGTGCAAAGGCGTTACGGCAGACCCAGTTGCGTCAGTTGGTTGTAGCGGGAGGTGTTGGGGCAAATAGGCAGTTGCGAACCGCTTTGGATAATCTAGCAATCAGACATCATTACAAGGTTTTTTATCCTGATATTGAGTTTTGTACCGATAATGGCGCAATGATTGCCTTTGCTGGTGCGATGCGTATCAGGGCAAATCCAAACAGTGCTCATCATGCATACGGGTTTACAGTGCGTCCGCGATGGTCTATGGAAGAGCTGGCTATCGTCTGATTAAGGTTTAAGTCTTTTCTGGTTATCATGTACAGATGCAAGTTGTGCGCTATACCGGGCAATCATCAATTCCTCATAGGTTGGCAGAATCCAGACTGAAATGCGACTGCTTTCTGTACTGATCTTCAGTTCCCCCAAGTAGTTTGCGCGTTCATCGAGTTCAATACCTAGCCAATCTAGTTGCTTACAGATAGCTTTTCGAATTTCAGGTGAATGTTCACCGATACCTGCAGTGAAGACAAAAGCATCAAGCCCTCCACATGCGGCGACGAGTGAGCCCGTTTCACGTATAACACGATAGACGAACAGATCTAATGCTTTTTTGGCTTCGGAGGAGCTGCTTGCCATCAAGTCCCGTACATCATTGCTGATACCTGATATGCCCAGCAACCCGGAATCTTGGTACAACAGAGTTTCTAATTCTTTTGCTTTCATCCGCTCATGTTGTATCAGATACAAGATGACTCCTGGGTCAAGTTGTCCACAGCGCGTTCCCATCACTAATCCATCCAATGCAGAGAAGCCCATCGTGGTCACTACACTTTTACCATTTACCATGCCGCACATACTGGCACCACTGCCAAGATGTGCAATAATGGTTTTACCCATGGCTGCATGGCGATCAATATGCTTCAGTTCATTACTAACGTATTCAAAGGATAGTCCATGGAAGCCATAGTGTATCAGACCTTTTTCGGTTAGGGCTCTAGGCAAGCCGTATAGGCGTGAAATGGGTGGGTTCGTCTTATGGAAGGAGGTATCGAAACAGACAACTTGACATAGTTCCGGGCAACGTTTAGTGATAGCGTCAATCACTTGTAAGATGCGTGGCTGATGCAGGGGAGCCAATGGAATTAATGCCCGCATTTTTGCGAGTACTTCAGGTGTGACGATGACTGGTTCGTCGTATAGCGTACCACCATGTAGCATGCGGTGTCCAACTGCGCTTAGATGGTTTGGTGCAAGGAAATGCTCAATCCATTCAATCAGGAATGACAGTAGGGTGTCTAATTGGGCAGGGTAATCCCAATGGTATTCATCCATACGATACAAATCACTGTCATATGCGATGAAGTTTGGGAGCGAATGACCGATTCCTTCAATCTTGCCACTGGTTTGTTGTTCTAGACGACCATCTTCAGCCTCTGCGAAGAGGGAAAATTTCAGACTGGAAGAGCCTACGTTGAGTACAGCAAAAAAACGCTTGTCAAAAGAAGTATTAGCATTTTTCATTAAAAATTAGAAAGTTATTTCTTCATGCAGGCTGTCAGTGGTAGATGTTTTGAAACATCATCCATCAGACATCTATATGATAACAGCCATCTTGAAGCATATGCATTGTTTTCTGATAGTAACAGTCTATAGATAGCAAGTTTGATTAAGTGTAAGGATATGGGGATTTTAGGGCAAGACGTGATATCTTTACATTGCTTGATAAAATGTAACGCTACTATTTTAATACAAATTCAGCTATAATCATATAATTTTTCTGTTTCGACTTTTTGGGGGAAACTTATGGTCGTTATTCGTTTAGTTCGTGGAGGAGCCAAGAAGCGTCCTTTTTATCAGATTGTTGCAACTGATTCCCGTAATCGCCGTGATGGACGTTTTATTGAACGTTTGGGTTACTATAATCCGTTCGCAACTGAAAATGAACGGTCTGTTTCTGTTGATACTGTTCGCCTGACTTACTGGAAGGAACACGGAGCAAAGCTGTCTGATACTGTTGCACGTCTTGTTGCTAAAATTGAAAGCAGAGTGTCTGCGGATTCCTGAAGATCTCGTTGAGGTCGGATATGTCAGTGGTGCATACGGCATTCGTGGATGGATAAGGGTAAGGCCTTATTCAGCGGGTGCTGATGCTTTATTGACTGTCAATAGATGGTGGCTTGATAAATTGACTGACCATGCAATCAATGCTGTTCAGGTTAAATGGCGGGGAGATACGATTGTTGCCTGTCTTGAAGGAGTTACAGACAGGAATATGGCAGAAGCCTTACGGGGAAGTGTGGTCAGGATATCAAGGGCAGATTTTCCCGCCCTTGAGGAAAATGAATATTATTGGGTAGATCTGATCGGCTTGGATGTTATCAATGAACGTGGTATCCGTTTGGGTACAGTATCCAATCTGATTGACAATAATGTCCATCTCATTCTTCAGGTTCAAGCAAAGTTGCCTGATGGTACTCAGAAAGAATTGCTAATTCCATTTGTCGGTAACTATGTCGGAAACATTGATATAGATAAGGGAAACATTGTTGTCGATTGGGAATTGGATTACTGAAAGGGTTTTCTGCCCTGATTGTTTCTGTTGAGAAATCGATGATGCAGTTTGATGTGGTCTCTATTTTCCCTGAAATGTTTTCCGCATTGGTGGAATTTGGCATTACCTATAGGGCATTCAGCAAAGGGATCTACCAGTTTAAGGTCTGGAATCCACGGGATTTTGTAGATGATGCGCGTAGAACGGTGGATGACCGTCCTTATGGGGGAGGTCCAGGGATGGTCATGATGGCAGAGCCATTGGAATATGCCATCCGTGCAGCACGGAAGCGACAACAGGTCGCTGGAATTGGGAAATCCCATGTTATTTATATGTCGCCACAAGGCAAACCTCTGACACATGAAAAGGTAGTGGAATTGACGAAGAAGCTAGGGTTGGTTATCCTTTGTGGACGGTATGAAGCTGTCGACCAGCGTCTATTGGACAGTACGGTCGATGAAGAAATCAGTATAGGGGATTTTGTCCTTTCTGGAGGAGAAATTCCTGCTATGGCATTGATGGATGCCATAATCCGTCAATTACCGGGAGCTCTGCACGATGGTCAGTCTGTGCAGGAAGATAGTTTTGTTTCAGGCATTCTTGATTGCCCACATTACACACGCCCATTTGAATATCATGGTGTGCCAGTACCTTCGGTGTTGATAAGTGGTAATCATGGCGAAATTGCATTATGGCGTCGTAGGCAGGCATTGCTGATGACCAAGATAAAACGTCCGGATTTGCTCGAGAATGCAGTGAAGGAAGGGAAGCTGTCAGAAAGAGACAGAAAATTTCTAGAAGACAGCTCATTTATAATGTAGTAACATCCAAGGGTTTTCCCTTGTTTATCAACCATCATCCTATACCGGTGCATTAGTCTGCTGGGACAGATAAAAATGACAGCATCGGCATGATGATTTTAGGAGTTAAAATGAACTTGATCGATCAATTAGAAAAAGAAGAAATGGAACGCCTTGGCAAAGATATCCCTGAATTTGCTCCCGGTGATACTGTGGTTGTCAATGTTTTGGTTGTTGAAGGCACCCGTAAACGTGCTCAGGCTTATGAAGGTGTTGTGATTTCCCGCCGTAATCATGGGTTGAATTCTAACTTTATTGTTCGCAAAATTTCTTCTGGGGAAGGAGTTGAGCGTACTTTCCAGCTATATTCCCCGCTTATCGAATCCATCAAAGTCAAACGCCGTGGTGATGTTCGTCGTGCAAAGCTATTTTACCTGCGCGGACGTACTGGCAAGGCAGCCCGTATCAAGGAAAAGCTGCCGACTCGTAAAGCAGTCACTGCTTGATTATTGATTATTACATGGAAGAATTCATAGGGGGCGTCAAAGATGTCCCCTTTTTTTATATTAATTGTAGTTTCATGACCAGCAAATTCATTGATCCAACCATTCAACCTGTTGATGCCATCGCTGAAGGGGGGGCTGTATCTGCGGATCGTCTGACAGCAAATGCCCTGCGCCAACGCTTTGCGTTTCCTCCTGAATGGCAACCGGAAGTTGAAGAGGAAAAACGGTTTGTTGACCGTGAATGGCAATCTGCTGCAGTACTTATTTCACTGATTGACCGTCCGAAAGGGTTGTCTTTGCTGTTGACCCAGCGTTCGATGCGTCTTAAGGATCATCCTGGACAAATTAGTTTCCCCGGAGGGTGTGTCGATGAAAAAGATGACACTCATATAGAAACTGCGCTCAGAGAAGTGAAAGAGGAAATTGGTATTGATCGTGATCGTATTGAAATTCTTGGGTTAATGCCGGAATACCGGACAGGAAGTGGTTTTAAGGTGATTCCTGTTGTCTCTATTGTTCATCCACCATTTAAAATCACTCTTAACAAGCAGGAAGTCGAAGATGCCTTTGAATTGCCATTTTCATTTTTCATGAATGGCGCACATTATCAGATTCGCTCAGCAAACTTTCCTAATGCTTTAGGTAGGCGCAGTTTTTACACCATTCCTTGTAATGGTCGATTTGTCTGGGGAGCTACCGCAGCTATGTTGCGTAATCTGTACCGTTTTCTCTGTGCCTGATTTCAGGATTTCATTCTAGAGCCAATGAGTGGCAATAACAGTTGATTACCCGCTATGGAACAGCTATCGTATTGATATCAGGGGTTGTCAGACACTGGCAATGTTTTTCCGTAGAATTTTTTCTGCATTCTGTGGGGAAAGGGGAAGATAGGAGAGAAAATGGTTTCTTCAGTATTAATCAATGAGTCACCTGATAAGCTTGCAGCAGGATTGTCCAAGGCGGATGGCAAGTCTGTTATGAGTGCCTATGAATTTGTTAAAGATTCTTTTTCAGATGTCACGGTCATTTGTGGGCAACTTGGCGCAGAATTTGCCAAGAATATTGGGTTGATCTTGGCAGAACTTAATACAGACGCTCAGACACGTATTGCAGGGATGGTTGCATTGTTGCCGGAATATCACCCCGAAGTTTTGGAAAAGATTGAGCCACAGTTTGGAGCAGATGTTTTCAGCTTGGTTGACAGTTTGAGAAAACTCTTGAAGCTTAAAGATCTTACAGAAGGACTTGAGGAAATGGCGCATGGAAAAAATGCTACCCAAATCCGGAAATCACAGGCGGAAATCCTCCGTAAAATGTTGCTTGCTATGGCATCTGATATGCGGGTTGTCATGATCCGGTTGGCAGTACGCATGGCTTCCCTGCGTTATTTCGCTAAAATCAAGGCAGAAAGCGGAATTAGCCAACAGTATGCACGGGAAACCCTTGAGATTTATGCACCACTTGCTAACCGATTGGGTATCTGGCAGGTCAAGTGGGAATTGGAAGACTTAGCTTTCCGTTTCGTTAATCCCGATGCTTACCACAATATCGCCAAGAACCTTGAGGAAAAACGCACTGAACGTGAAGCGTTCATCCAACATATCATGGATCGGTTGCGAAAAGAATTGGATGTGGCAGGCATCAAAGCACAGGTAGCAGGCAGACCGAAGCACATTTACAGCATCTATAACAAGATGCGGGGAAAGTCTCTGAATTTTTCGAATCTCTATGATCTGCGGGCATTCCGCGTCATTGTTTCCGATGTCAAAACCTGTTTTACTGTTCTGGATATCATTCATCGGCTTTGGAATCCGATTCTCAAGGAATTCGATGATTACATCTCAAGACCGAAACCTAATGGTTACCAGTCTTTGCATACCGTGGTTGTTGCTGAGAATGGCCAACCATTTGAAGTTCAGATCCGTACAGAGGAAATGCACCGTCTAGCAGAATTTGGACTTGCGGCACATTGGCGCTACAAAGAATCTGGCGGATCTTCCTTTGTAGCTCAACGATACGATGAAAAGATTTCCTACCTGCGTCAGTTACTGTCTTGGAAAACAGAGGTCGGCGATGCTGTGGCGGAAGAGGATTCACACAGGGAATGGACAGAAAAAATCAAATCCGCCACATTGGATGATCGTATCTATGTCCTAACACCGCAGGCACGGGTCATCGACCTGCCACGTGGAGCGACCCCGATTGATTTTGCTTACCAGATCCATACGGATGTCGGGCATCGTTGCCGGGGAGCCAGGGTCGATGGTGTCATGGTTCCACTGAATACACCTTTGAAAAGTGGACAGACAGTTGAGATTATCACTGCAAAAGGATCAGTAGGCAACATCGGCCCTTCACGTGATTGGTTGAGTTCGGGTTATGCAGTAAACCCTAGAACCCACACTAAGATTCGCACATGGTTCAATGGCAAAGAATATGAGGAAACTGTCAACAGTGGTCGAATTGCCCTTGAAAAACTACTTCAGCGTGAAGGCAAGACAGCGGTCAATCTTGAAGAATTGGCAAGGAAACTCCAGTTCCAGAAAATTGAGGAACTCTTTTTTGCGATAGGCAAGGAAAAGATTACCCAAAAAGCGATCGAGTTGGTACTGGATGGGAAGACGGAGTCACAGCATGAGGAGCATGGAGAAGAGGACATTGTCAGGAAGAGTCGATCGGATGGTAAATCGGGGGTATTAGTTGTTGGAACAGAAGGGGTGCTTACTCAGCTTGCCCGCTGTTGCCATCCTATTCCATCAGATGAAATTGTTGGTTTTGTGACACGAGGTAAAGGAGTTTCCATCCATCGGTTTGATTGCAAGAATTTTCTTGAGATGGCAAAGCATGCGCCTGAACGCATCATCCAAACGAACTGGGGGATTCAGAAAGTAGATACTGTTTATCCTGTTGACATCTATGTTCAGGCGAATGACCGTCAAGGGCTGCTCAGGGATATTTCTGATATCTTCATGCGTGAAAAACTCAATGTAACTGGTGTTCGCACTCGAAGTGGCAAGGCGATTGCAAAAATGACTTTTACTATAGAGGTTTCTAACACGGAAAAACTTCGGCGGGCAATGAAACAGATCCGTGAAATCAAAGGGATATCAATTGTCAATCGATGTTAACATGGGAGAAGGAAGTTTCCTGAAAAACTGAAAAGGCTTTGAGTTTTTTTGGGGGGATATTGCTAGTCATGGTATAGTTAGCTTCTGATCGATAATAAAGACTATTTTGATTACTGTTTCACAGGTAATGTAATGAGGAATAGACGATTTTCAAAATGGGAAGTGTTTTTTGGTTCCGTCTTGGTTGGATTTGGGATCATGTCTTTCCGCCTTTACCAATACAATTTTTCTGGAGAAGGGTTTCATCAGTGGGCGCTAGACGGGTTGTTCTTAACGGCCATTGTAGGGTGGATTGCATTGAAGGCACTTAAGCATTATGGAAAAATGAAAGACTAAATATTTCTTTATGTCGGTTTTTCTACCAATCAGACTGATAAGCCGTTCTTACTGGGATCTGCTTTTTTATAACCCAGTTTCTTTTCTTGCGCATAGAACAATATCGGGGATCATATGCCTGCAGATTTCTGTGGAATGTATGGTTTTGTATGGTTTTTGAAAAAAAACGGTGATTTTCGTTTTTTTTATGTCGAAATAGTGCCTTCTGATAAAAAAATGGATGAAAACAGCCGGTTTTATTGTTATCATTTAAAGCGTTTAAAAAGAAGTAACCCTTCTCTTTGCGCTGACAGACTGCATTCGCACCAAAATGTAGTCTAATGGGGTAGATTGCACACTGTATCGACAACGCAAGATGTCTTTACCCTGTCTGGTATGGTAAGACGCTAAGCCAGTATTTCTTTGCGCACAACAGGATGTTTGAACACATTCTTCCGCGTCAGTTTCGTGGAACTGCGGAACAGGACACGGCTGTCGAAAGTTGTCAAACGTAAAATTGTAGATAAGAGAAAATGACTGAACGTAAACAGTGTTATCGCTTGCAGGTAGCAGAGCCCCTATACCGTTTTATTGAAGAAGAGGCTTTGCCAGGTAGCGGTATTGGAAGTGATGATTTTTGGCGAGGTTTTGACGCAATCGTACATGACCTGACTCCCATCAATGTTGAACTTCTTGCAGAACGTGCCCGTCTGCAAGAGGAATTGGATAGCTGGCATCGCCTTAATCCTGGTCCTGTGACTGATAAGGAAGCCTATAAAACGTTTCTGCGTAAAATTGGTTATCTAGTCCCTGTTCCAGAAAACGTCGCCATTGATCCCAAGAACATCGACTATGAAGTTTCCACACAGGGTGGTCCACAGCTTGTTGTGCCTCTGACTAATGCACGTTATTCCTTGAATGCAGTCAATGCCCGTTGGGTTAGCCTGTATGATGCCTTATATGGTACAGATGCTATCAGTGAAGAGGGCGGGGCAACCCGGAGTAGCCTATTCAATCCCGTTCGTGGCAAGAAAGTCATTGACTATGCACGTGGATTGCTTGATAAATTTATTCCATTGGTCGCAGGCTCCCATGTGGATGCGACCCGTTATTATGTAAAAGACGGAACTCTAGCAGTAACTCTTAAAGATGGTTCAGAAGTTGGGTTGAAAGAATCTTCATGTCTGGTTGGGATCAATGGCTCCAATGATGCCCCAGCATCCCTATTGTTCAAACAGCACTATATGCATTTTGATATGATTTTCGACAAAACAAGTCCTGTTTGTGCAACTGATCCTGCTGGTGTTCGTGATATTATCGTTGAAGCGGCAACCACCACTATTCTTGACTGTGAAGATGCAGTTACTGCAGTTGATGCTGAAGACAAGTCATTGGTCTATCATAACCTGCTTGGTGTCATGAAGGGAACATTGGAAGAAAGTGTCACCAAGAATGGTAACACTTTTATCCGCCGCCTGAATAAAGATCGCGAATACAATTGTGTCAAGACTGGCGAAAAATTCTCTCTCAAAGGACGTAGCCTTGTTTTTGTCCGTAATGTTGGTCATCTGATGACCAATTCATCCATTCTGGATGAAAATAACGACGAAGTCTTTGAAGGCATCATGGATGGCGTCATCACTTCCCTGATTATGATGCGCGACCTTTCTACCAAGACGAGTTCTTCTGAAGGCTCCATCTATATTGTTAAGCCGAAGCAACATGGCCCTAAAGAGTGTGCATTCACCAATGAAATCTTCAATCGCGTTGAAGCGATGCTTGGGCTACCGCAGTATACCATCAAAATCGGTATTATGGATGAAGAACGTCGCACATCCTGCAATCTGAAGGCTTGTGTTGAAGCAACCGCTCATCGACTGGCTTTTATCAATACGGGATTCCTAGACCGTACCGGCGATGAAATTCATACCTCCATGGAAGCAGGACCGATGATCCGCAAGGGTGACATGAAGAAGACCAAATGGATTCAGGCATATGAAGATAACAATGTTTATGTCGGTCTAGAATGTGGTATGCGTGGTGTTGCTCAGATTGGTAAAGGTATGTGGGCTGCTCCAGATTTGATGGCAGATATGATTGAGCAGAAGATCGGCCATCTGAAAGCTGGGGCAAACACAGCGTGGGTGCCATCTCCAACGGCAGCAGTTCTGCATGCCCTACATTATCATCAGGTCAATATTGAAGAAACACAAGCAACCATGGATGCAAAGCGTCCTTTCCCATCGACACTAGATGATCTACTGGTTGTTCCTGTCGAAGCCAATCCAAATTGGACGCAGGAAGAAATTCAGCAGGAGCTGGATAACAACTGCCAGTCCCTACTTGGATATGTTGTTCGTTGGGTCAATCTGGGTGTCGGCTGTTCCAAAGTGCCT
>CAZWTQ010000028.1:10748-18651 GCA_964636975.1 uncultured Oxalobacter sp.
CACCAATACTGCTCTAATGGAAGATCGTGCAACTTTACGCATCTCCAGCCAGCATATTGCAAATTGGTTGCGTCATGGTATTGCTACCGTTCCGCAGGTTATGGAAACCCTGAAACGTATGGCAGTTGTCGTTGATAACCAAAATGCCAATGAGCCTGGCTATCACAGGATGTCTGACGACTACGAACATAACCCTGGCTTCCGTGCTGCTTGTGATTTGGTCTTCAAGGGACTGTCGCAACCTTCCGGTTATACGGAACCGTTGTTGCATATGTGGCGACAGCGTGCCAAAGTTTATTTTTCCTGTGGTTGCGAATATTATTGCAACTGTAACTGATAAGTAAGCAGAAAACCTAAAAACTGGATCATCGCAAGGCGATCCAGTTTTTTGTTGCTTATATGCTTATGTTCTGGATGATAATATAATCCTGAATCGGCAAGTTCTATCAACCTCGCATTATCTATAACCTACGAGCGTTTAATCAGGATTCTTCGACAATTTTTGAATTATCAATCATTCAACCGTTTGAGTGAGAACTTTTTTATTTCTATTTCATCAATGGCAATTGTTTTAGCATATTTCTTAACCTGATTGCATTTCTTGGCATAGGCTCCGCTATTGTTAATCCAACAATTTCTTTTTCTTTTGAAATATCACCTATTAATCTGACTGTTTCATCAATTTTCATTCCGTTTGGGACAATACCAACTGCTGCAATAATTTCAGTAGGGTCTAAAACATCCATATCAAGATGTATTAAAATCTTACTTACTTTTATTGATTTCATCCATTCAATAACTTTGCCGCTATTTTCTTTTATGTCATCTGTTGTTAAATGCTTAATTCCATATTTTTTCTGTCTTTGTTTGATTTCTTTTTTTCCCCAATCTCGGAGTCCAACAAAAAGAATTTTATCGGGTGAAATTTTTGCAGGAAGTTCTGACATTATTTTTTTATCACCTTCTCCTATAAGTGCTGTAACTGCCATAGCATGATATGCCATATAATGATCATTTGGCAAGTTTATGTCAGGATGTGCGTCAATCCAAATAACCGCAACATCATTTTTATATTTGTCAGCAAGATATGTAAAAGGAGCAACACTAACTGAACATTCGCCACCTAAAGTTACGATTTTATCGGGATTATTTCTATCTAAAAGGTTTAACGCATTTTTCGTCTGTTTTAAAATAATATCTCTATCAATTACACCCTCAATAGGTTCCCTATTGGTCATATCAAGAGAAATCGGAACAGTGATTGTTTTTTGGTTAGTTTTAGGAGCTAAAAAATTCAATAATTCTGCTCCCAAATAATACCCTCTTGAAGAGTCAGCGGGATCTTTAATTTCAGGTATGTGATGAGAAATATGCCCACCCTGCCATTGAGGGTATATTAATCTTACAGTATTATTCATAACTATAACTCATGCCGTTTTTGTCCAGCATTAACTAATAAAAAAGCCTTGAAAAACAGGTTCCAAGGCTTAAGAGGCAAATATCAGTAAATGCTGTAAATTGGTGCCGGGAGCCGGAATCGAACCGGCACAGTATCTCTACCGGCAGATTTTGAGTCTGCTGCGTCTACCAGTTTCGCCATCCCGGCACATCTTAATATTATCTCCTATTTACAGATTCTAGGCAATAGGTCAAACAGATTCTGATTTAACAAGCTTTTTTTCGTCCAGAATGATCATGTGTTCAACTAAAGGAGGGCGGGCGAAAAAAGATCCGACAACTCCACGCCATTGCAGGAATTCTTGAGAACTACGGAAATCAACCGTGTGATTTTCCAATGTTGCCCAATAATTCTGAAGAACATAGCGTTCAGGAGATTCGATAGATTTGCCGATACGGTAGCCAAGAAATCCTGGTGTTTTCGCAATATAAGTATTAACACCATATTCAATAGCCTTATCAAATTCCTCCTGTTTGCCAGGCTGAATCAAGATATCAACTAGTTCAATAATCATGACGGATTCCTCCATAACATGCGTTCAGAATATCACATGAATTTCAACCTTGTAACCAATCACGGAGCCATATACAGAGCGGGACTGTTGTTGGCAGTAAGGGTGAGACAGTGGCATGATCCTGCCATTGTAGTGTTTGGCTTTCCTTGGGTACTGGTTCTCCTAACCATCGTTCAACAATGAAGCAGTGTAAACGGACTCTTGCATGAGGGTACGTGTGCGTCATACAACACCATGGCAACGCAGATAGTATGGTGATGTCCAGTTCTTCCCATAATTCCCGTTCCAATGCTTTTCGAGGAGATTCTCCCGCTTCAATCTTGCCACCAGGGAATTCCCAGTAGCCGGAAAATACTTTTCCATCAGGGCGTTGAGCCATTAGCATCTTGCCATCCGAATGGAGTAGGATGCCGACAGCTACATCCATAACAAGCGACTGTTCAATCATTGTAGTCATTCCAAAGGTTCAAGTTGCCATTATTTTGGTTCATAGGGTCAGGGGCAGCAATGCCAAAATGGCGGTAGGTTGCCGTGGTCGCAATACGTCCGCGTGGGGTGCGTTGTAGGAAACCTTGCTGGATCAGGTATGGTTCCAAAACATCTTCGATGGTATCGATTTCTTCTCCAATTGCCGCAGCAAGGTTAGCGATACCAACAGGTCCTCCTCCAAATTTGAATAGAATTGCTTCCAGCAGTTTTCTGTCCATTAAATCAAAGCCGACTGGATCAACATCCAGCATCTTTAATGCAGCATCCGCTATCTCCCGTGTGATTTTTCCGGAACCTCTGACTTCAGCATAATCTCTTACTCTGCGTAGCAAGCGGTTTGCGATACGGGGCGTGCCACGGGCACGTTTTGCTATTTCATGAGCGCCTCCCTCGACGATTGGAGCCTTTAATAACATAGCACTACGGGTCACAATTTTCGTCAGATCATTTGTATCATAGAATTCAAGACGCGATACGACACCAAAACGGTCACGCAAGGGGTTCGTCAACATACCTGCTCTAGTTGTTGCGCCAATCAAAGTGAAGGGCTGTAAATCCAGCTTGACAGAGCGGGCAGCAGGGCCTTCGCCGATCAAGATGTCAATCTGGTAATCCTCAAGGGCAGGGTAAAGGATTTCTTCCACCATTGGTGACATCCGGTGAATTTCATCAATGAACAGCACATCGTTTGCTTCCAGGTTTGTTAGAATGGCAGCAAGGTCTCCTGGACGTTCTAGGACTGGTCCAGAAGTTTGGCGCAGGTTTACGCCCAACTCGCGGGCAATGATATGGGCAAGAGTCGTTTTTCCTAGACCAGGAGGACCAAATAGCAGGGTATGATCCAATGCTTCCTGTCGTTTCTTCGCTGCGGCAATAAAGATTTCCAATTGTTCCCTGACTTTTTTTTGTCCAATATATTCGTTCAGAAACCTAGGGCGCAATGCACGTTCCATTGCTTCTTCATTGGAAGATGTGGGGGTGGCGTCGATAATCCGCTGTCCGCTGAAATTGTCAGTCTGTATGCTCATGGAAATCCTGTTGGTCAATCATCCAAATATCCAAATCAGCTCCTGGAGAGCATTTTCAGTGCCATTTTAATCCCATCTGATACGTTGCAGTCGGCTGGTAACTGCGTTATTGCCAATAACATTTCCTTTTCAGAGTAGCCTAATGCCAGAAGGGCATTTTGGATATCTGCCCGATTTGTTGCTACAGATGTAGAGGAGGTATTTGGCAAAGCTGAAGTATTCAGTTTGCCTTTTAGTTCTAGGAGTAAACGCTCTGCAGTTTTCTTGCCAATACCTGGGACACGGCATAGGCGGGCAGTATCCTGCATGGCAACCACTTCTGCCATTTCTTTGGTAGAAATACCTGACAGCAGAGCCAATGCGGTGCGTGCTCCGATGCCAGTGATTTTGATAAGCTGACAAAATAGCGATCGTTCATCTGCTGTGCCGAAACCATACAAGACATGTGCATCTTCACGGATGGCTAGATGTGTCAGCAATGTAACTTCACTTCCCAGTGCTGGCAGGTTGTAAAACGTGCTCATTGGGACATCGATTTCGTATCCTACACCATGACAGTCCACTATCACCTGGGGTGGATTTTTCTCAAGCAAGATACCCTGAATACGACCAATCATTTCATACCTCAAAAACAAACACTGGCGGACAGGCTCAATTCATCAACAGATAAGTCGTCCTCGGCGGACACGGAAAGAGCTACGGTTTCTCAAAGAGGCAGCATTTTCCAATGTACGAATAGCATCAAAACCATGGGCATGGCAGATGGCTACCCCCAATGCATCGGATGCGTCTGCACTAGGGATACCTGTCAAAGACAGAAGTCGTTGTACCATTTCCTGCACTTGTGTTTTATCTGCTTTGCCATGGCCGACGACCGCTTGTTTGATCTGTAGAGCAGTGAATTCATATACCTCAAGTTCAGAAGCGACCAAAGCACTGATTGCAGCTCCCCGTGCCTGACCAAGCATCAAAGTGGATTGGGGGTTGATGTTCACAAAGACTTTTTCGATGGCAGCACAGTTCGGCTGATATGTGCTGACAATTTCAGTGATTCCTTGGAAGATAGTCTTCAGTCGATTAGGCAACCCCAAACCGGTTGGGGTTTTGATGATTCCCGAAGCGACATAAGATAGTTTGTTCCCGTCTTTATGGATGACACCAAATCCCGTTATCCGAAGTCCAGGATCGATACCAAGAATCCTCATGATGGTGTTTCCATAGAACCGATAATGTTCATCATGAAGTTCCCTGTTATTAGGATTAATGACGGAAATGACGGATGGCAGTGAATGCCATCGCAATACCATGTTCATTCGCTGCGTCAATGACTTCCTGGTCGCGGACTGAACCGCCGGGTTGGATTATTGCTTTTGCACCAGCTTCAGCAACAATATCCAGACCATCACGGAATGGGAAGAAAGCGTCGGAGGCCACTACAGAATCTTTCAGGGAAAGCTCTACCTGGGCGGCTTTCATCGTTGCTGTGCGTGCTGAATCTACACGGCTGACCTGACCTGCACCGATACCAAGTGTCATGCCATTTCTACAGAACACAATCGCATTGGATTTCACGAATTTTACGATCTTGTTGGCGAACAGCATATCATCAATTTGTTGTTGGGTTGGTGCTACTTTTGTGACAATTCGGAGTTTGTCTGCCAGGGTTTTTGCTGTATCAGCCGATTGAACTAGTAGACCGCCACCGACACGTTTCATTTCATAATTGTTAGCATTCGCTCCAAAAGGGATCTCCAACAGACGCAGATTTTTCTTGCGGTTGAATACGGCCTTTGCTTCTTTTGTAAAATGCGGAGCAATCAACACTTCAACAAACAGTTTGGAAACCTCTTCAGACGTACGTGCATCCAGCTCACCATTGAAGGCGATAATACCACCGAATGCGGCCTGTGGATCGGTCTGCAGCGCATTCAAATAAGCTTCTAGTAGATTTTTGCCGACAGCGACACCACAAGGGTTGGCATGTTTGATGATGACACAAGCAGGATTATCAAAACTTTTCACACATTCCCAGGCAGCATCAGCATCTGCGATGTTGTTGTAAGACAATTCTTTGCCCTGTAACTGTTTATAATCGGCCAATGTACCATCAGGCAGTTTTTTTTCGCGGTAGAAAGCAGCAGATTGATGGGGATTTTCACCATAGCGCATATCTTGAACTTTTTCGAACTGGAGATTCAGGACTTCTGGATAAGCCTGACGATTTCGAGGATTTTTGTCAGTATTTAAACTTGACATATAGTTTGCGATAGCACCATCATAAGCTGCAGTATGTGCGAATGTTTTCACCATCAGCTGGAAGCGGGTATCTGTAGACAGGTAACCCTTATTTCGTTGCATCTCAGCGATGATATCCGCATAGTCTGCAGGGTCACAGATCACAGCGACATCTTTCCAGTTCTTGGATGCGGAACGCAACATCGCCGGACCACCGATATCGATGTTCTCAATGGCATCTTCCAGGGCACAGTCCGGTTTTGCAACTGTCTGTTGGAATGGGTACAGATTCACAACAACCATATCAATGGTATTAATGTCGCACTGTTGCAAAGCTTGCATATGCTCTGGCAGATCTCGTCTTGCCAGAATTCCGCCATGAATTCTAGGATGCAAAGTCTTAACCCTGCCGTCCAACATCTCAGGAAAGCCTGTGTAATCAGCGACCTCGGTAACGGCAACCCCGTTTTTTTGAAGCAAGTCAGCGGTGCCTCCTGTGGACAGAATAACCATATCCATCACAACCAATGCTTTGGCAAATTCAACAATACCTGTCTTGTCAGAGACAGAAATCAACGCGTATCGGATCATGTTAAAAACCTAAAAATAAAAAGAATGGTCAATAACTATCATAGCAGTCTAAGTCGAGCAGGTTATGTTCCACCAGTTTTTTACGAAGAGTATTTCGGTTGATACCAAGCATTTCTGCTGCACGGGACTGAACAAATCCTGCTTGTTCCATTACCACCATCAGCATCGGTTTTTCAACCGTCTTGATAATCATATTGTAAACATCTGTTGGTTTTTGTCCGTCCAGATCCTTGAAATATGCCAGCAGACTGCACTTGACAACATCTTGAATATGTTCGCTGCTCATCAGTATTCCAATCGCAGGCTATGATGTATGCCTGCTAAACAATTCATAAAGAAAATTATTTCAATATTGTAATCGTTCATCATACTCAAGTAGAGGGGAGAAAAAACAATCTACAGCATCCAGTTGCATTTCACAGGAATTCATCCGGTTCACCTGCTGCTCCAATATTTCACCATCAGGCAGAAAACGTGAATACCAGCCGATATGTTTGCGTACCGTGCGGACACCCACATATTCTCCATAAAATGCATAATGCATTATTAGATGTTCTCGCATTATCTTGTGTACTTCCGACATTCTAGGTGGAGGCAATAATGTACCATCCGCTAGAAAACGGTCAATCTCACGGAAAATCCAAGGTCGTCCCCGTGCCGCCCGACCGATCATCAGGCCGTCAGCCCCTGTTTTTTTCAGTACAGCCGATGCTTTTTGCGGTGAGTCGATATCACCGTTTGCAATGACAGGGATCGATACCTGCGACTTCACTCTGGTGATTGTATCGTATTCAGCTGTGCCACGATAGGCATCTGAACGGGTGCGTCCATGCAGGGCAAGTGCGGCGATACCGCTTTCTTCTGCTATTTTTGCGATGGTAGTGGCATTGATATGGGCGCGATCCCAGCCTGTCCGAAATTTCAGCGTGACTGGCACATCTACCGATTTCACTACTGCTTCTAGAATTCTGCCGACTAGTGGTTCATCCTGTAGTAGGGCGGAACCACACCAGTTCGAGCAGACTTTTTTGGCAGGGCATGCCATATTGATGTCAATAATCTGCGCTCCCTGATCTACGTTAAACCGGGCAGCGTTAGCCATTGTTTCTGGTGAGAAGCCTACAAGCTGGATGGCAACCGGTGCTGGCTCACCATCATGCATCAAACGTCTGCGACTTTTTTCGGTATGCCAGACTTGAGGATTTGCTGCTACCATCTCTGATACAGCATATCCTGCACCTAGCTTTCTGCAGAGCTGGCGGAACGGACGGTCAGTAATTCCTGCCATCGGGGCAACCACCAGTCGGTTTGGCATCTGATAAAGCCCAATCTGCAACATCTCCATTTGACAGAAAAAGTTCCATCCCGACAGGCGGGGCGGATCAGAAGTGCTTGAAATAATCCATAGGCGGTTTTTTCGCCTCTTCAAGATGACCCGATTCCTGCCAAGAGGTCAGTTCGAGTCTTCCATCTGCGTGCCAGCGGAAACGATTGATGCTCGTATTTAGCACTGGCATTCGGTTCACGATACCTAATGGGATTCCTTTGGCTTCACGGTAAGCTGTTTCCAATACTCCAAAGTGTGTG
>CAZWTQ010000029.1:0-2601 GCA_964636975.1 uncultured Oxalobacter sp.
CTGGGCTGTCTTCACCTGATTCTCAAAAGTGTTTGTCTCAGACGGTCTGGCAAGCTTCCGGACAGATTCGTTGAATGTTTCAACACAACCATCCAGTTCTATCTGGCGTATATCCTTCTGATTTTCTTTGCGTATCTGGGCTAGAGTCTTTCTGGCTGCCAGAACTTTCTCCATGGCTTCCTGGGATTTTTCCGTTTCAGCCTCGTTGTCATCAAGCTCCAATGCGGACTGGAGCTGATCTCTGACTTGATTTACTTTTGATGGATCAACTTTTTTAGCTATCTGATTTAACCGGTTTAAAGTTTCTTCGGCATCGGCCTTGATTTTCGCATTGGCTTCTGCAAAATTAAGTTGCCCCTCTTGTCTGGAATAAAAATTTCTGCCCCCACCAAAGGTACCCCCAATAGATGGGACAGAAACTTCAAGTTTGATATTGCCAGAATCCAGTATCTCATAAGAACATTTCAAATCAGCGCCTGCAGGGATAACGCCGTCGTCAAAATCCTTTCCAGTAATTTTAAGACAGCCAATCATTCGGTTATCTGAAATTGGCGACTCAATCTCACCTTCCCATATTTTGAAGTTAATAGACTTCATATCCCCTGCCCTCAGCGATTCCGTCGCCTTGAATGTTGTACTTCCCTTTTTCGGCAAAGAATCCCCTGAACGAACCAGATATTCAAGTACAGACCTTCCACCAATCTTGTCCAGCGTTTCAATCCCTAAAGAATGGGATGCAGGAATTGCCTCAATAGTCGCCGCAGTACGGGTAATAATAATCCTGTCATTTTGGATTGCCATTGGTCCACCAGCCGGATCGAAAACAAAAACCTTGAAGGTATTCTCACCCTGCATTACCAGGTTAACCTGTAGACTTTGTCCATGTTTCAAAGGCAAACGGCCTGAGGTCCATCCTGTATCCATACTATCCAGCTGGAATTCTGAACCAGGAGCAACACTTTCTTTTATCTGGACAACGATTCGTGCCAGTTTGTCAGGTGTACGGGATATATAGTTAAAGCTGAGATCTAAGCTGCCTCCTGTTGAAATGGAACCCCGATTGCTCTTCCTACCCCTGTCTTCTTTGCTCCAATCAATGGATTCGGCAAAGATACTTGCGCCTTCAGCAACGGCTGTCATCGGATTCACATCCGTATTGGCGTTGATGCCCAATTCAAATGCAACTTTGTCACGCAATGGTTTGTAGTTGGTTGGTCCGCCTACAAAAACCACATCGGCTAAATCTGCGGAAGAAAGACCTGCCTTTGTAATCGTTTCCCTCGCAGACTCGATTGAATCCT
This sequence comes from uncultured Oxalobacter sp., assembly GCA_964636975.1. Lineage (GTDB taxonomy): Bacteria > Pseudomonadota > Gammaproteobacteria > Burkholderiales > Burkholderiaceae_D > Oxalobacter. Next base: position 1,302 of record CAZWTQ010000029.1, read on the forward strand.
GTATCTGCCCTGCAATCAATCTATCCAGTTCTTTCCGTGTCAGAGGAATGTCAAGATAAATTTCATTACCATCCAGATCCATCATATTGATTTCTGTCTCTGCCAGGGCAATGGTGGTCGTTTCCTTGGATGAAAGCTCAATCTTTGCCCGTTCAGTTGCCCATGGCAACATACGGTTCAATTTCTGGAATTGCCTGTTGACAGAAAAATCTTCCGGCAGACTGAAATTTTCATTCAGCCATGGGCGGACAATACTATCGACAATCGCCCTGTCCATATCCCTTCCACCACACATGGCAATACCTCCATGTGAAAGCAGATTGACACGCCCCCCAATACTTTCTGCAATGGCAATATCAAGTGTGCCACCACCAAGGTCATAAATCAGGAACATGCCATCCCTGTTACGCTTGCCCATCACGCACATCACTGCGGCAACAGGTTCCTGCATCAAGGCGACCTTACCTATTCCTGCCATACGTGCCGCTTCCATAGTTGCGTCTTTCTGCATCTGGTTAAATGCGGCAGGAACAGTAATGACTGTACCCGTATCGGGGCTGTTTCTGATCTCCTCTGGCAGATATCCATAAAGAACTTTCAGAATTTCAGCCGAACATTCCACAGGGGTCATTGTTTTCTTCAAAGCCGTGAGTTGGATGGGGGTGCTGGTTCCCATTAACCGTTTGAACAGCAACGCAGAATTGCCTGGTGCCTTGGGCGCCATGTCATAGGCAGCCTGTCCTGCAAGCCTGTTTCCACGCCTGTCAAAATATAAGGCTGAAGGCGTCACGTCTGTTTGCTGGGGACTTTTCAGAATGCGTGCGCTGGTTCCGTCATATAGGCTGATGGCACTGTTAGTCGTACCGAGATCAATACCAATAAAATATGTCATTTCTCAACCTTTCTTAATGTGACAGTTCCTCTCCTGATAATTCCATTAGTCCCCATGACAATAGGCTCAATCATTTTATCTATCACGAGAACATCCTCTTCTCCAAATTCATCGATATTCATTGGCGTTGCTGCTATTCCAGGTTCAAAAAACTGGCCTTCTATATTTACTAGCCTTAAACCCGTTTTTTCCATGGCCTCTGCAACTTTTTTGGTGAACCAGCTATACTGGCTTTCGTAACGCCGATGCTCACCTGCATCTAATTTACCCAATATACGTTCAAAAACCCTGCTGAAACGCCATTGTTCAACAGCAATACTGATAAGACTTTCCCGAAGAATCTCAACAGAGCAACCACTTTCAGATGGTACAGTCATTCCTGTCTCCTTGATAGATAGAAATCTGATG
>CAZWTQ010000029.1:2611-7872 GCA_964636975.1 uncultured Oxalobacter sp.
AATTCTAATAAAATATAGGAAAATACGCAAATCGACCATTAAAGGCCTTGCCTTTTCCCCATATCAGCTGCCAAAGCTTTTGTTCGATGGCCAGTATAAGGTTAAGGTAATTCGCCATCATCTTGACTGAGTCGCCTCCATTTTATTTTTCAGCCAGAACAGATGCAAATTTGTGTTCAAGTCCGCCGCCCTCGCCCGCCAAAGTGGTGACTTTTTGCCGGTAAAAACAGGTTCCTTTCCGCTTTTGCCATATCCCCGAAAACCTGGTTCCATGCAAAACTGGCTCCACCCGGAAACCGAATCATGAAAAGAATGAAAAGATAAAAAAATCCCCATGGTCGAAACCATGGGGATTATCGAATCCTTGACAGCCGGGTGTTAAAAGCTGCCCGGGGATTGTCCTGGATTGATTATGCGAACATCTTCATCGTTTGCAATGCCGTCATGATAACGCCATATGCCAGCGGGATACCGACAAAGATCCAGCGGAAGACAAACTGCCCCATACCGACAACTTCCTTGCCGGAAACAACACCTTCAGACATAGCCGCTTTCAGCTTGTCTTCCAGAATTGCCTTTTCTGCGGCGAACTCTTCTGGGGTCATATGCCACTTCGGATTGACCGGACGAATCAGCGTGATGAACACGATTTCCAGAACCAGCAAACCTGCCATACAGTACAGAGTCATGGAGTAGGCGGCTGCCTTTGCAACACCAGCGTTCAACTGCATTTCACGGAGAACGTTAATGAACAAAGGAGACAGCAAACCGGCTGCAGACCATGCAGTCAGAACACGACCATGAATCGCGCCGACGAACTGCTGACCATACAGGTCGTTCAGATAGGCAGGGATAACTGCATAACCACCACCGTAGAACGAGACGCAGACGCAGGTACAAACCAGGAACAACAGCAAGTTCAGGGAAGCGGCCAAAGTTGGCAGGGAAGCATACAGACATGCACCGCCTGCTGCAAAGATATAGTAAACCCAACGGCGACCAATCTTGTCAGACAGGGAAGCCCAAACGAAACGACCTATAATGTTGAACAGGGACAGCAATCCGGCAAAACCTGCCGCAATCATTGCAACCTGACCTTTTTGGGCATCAGTCAACGCATCGAACCTGACACCAGGCATATGAATCAGGTCACCTGCGAACACTTCCTGCAGCAACGGGGATGCCATGGCCAGAACACCGATACCAGCAGCGATGTTCAGGAACAGCATGCACCAGCAGCACCAGAACTGTGGGGTACGGACTGCACTGGCAGTCGTAACGTTAAATGCACTGGAGACATTCTTGTTAGGATCAGGTTCCCAGCCTGCTGGTTTGAAACCCGGAGGCGGGATACGGATGGTGAAGCAACCCATCACCATGAAGACGGTATAAACAACCCCCATGATGGCAAAGGCCTGCCACAGACCCGTGGTGGTGGAAGTGCCGAACCAGGCCATCAGCTGCTGGGCGAAAGGAGCACCGCACATCGCACCGCCACCGAAACCTGCAACAGCCATACCGGTCGCCATGCCGACACGGTCAGGGAACCAGCGGATCAGGGTAGAAACCGGTGTGATATAGCCCAGCCCCAGACCGATACCGCCGATGACGGAGGAAACCCATGCCAGCCACAACTGGTGGATAGAAACCGAAATGGCCATCAGGAAGAAGAAGGAGCAAAAGCAGATGCAAGAATACAGGCCGCAACGGCGGGGACCTGCGTGTTCGAGCCAGTTACCAAAGATTGCTGTAGTAGTACCCAGCATCAGGAACAGGATGGAGAACACAACCGAACACAGGACGACTTTCCAGTCACATTCTGTAGTAAACAGATAACTGAACCAACTCATGTCCGCAGGACATGCCTTAGATTTACCCAAGCCTTCAGCCACACCGAGGATCTTGGACATCGGCAGCCAGAAAACCGACATACCATAGCCCATACCAACGCACAGGTGGATCATCAAGGCAGACGTAGGTACCAGCCAGCGATTGTAACCTTCGCCGGCGACGGTATACGCCTTATCAAGTTTTGATGCCATTCGTAGGACTCCTTATACACCCTAAAAAATAACAACTATTCCAAAGAAATTCCCATAGCTCTCTATGTTGAGGTATCGATACATAGACGTACTTAAGCAGGATAAACCATTATCTTTATATTCTCAATGTGTTTCATGCAAAAAATTTGGTGATATTCCTAATTTCTCTGGTAAAAATAGAAAAAACCACAGAAAACGGAGTTCATATGTACAAAGTTTCCATTGAACCACACTGGCGGATTTCGCATGACAGAAAACAGGCGATGGATACAGCCATGCTGTTAAAGCTGCTGGATGCCATCCAGAATACGGGAACCATCCTGCGGGCCGCCAAGGAAATGAATTTGTCGTATCGCCATGCCTGGGGACTGCTTCGCGAGGCAGAATCCGTCTTTGGAACGCCATTGCTTGAGAAAAACCGGGGACGCGGAACAACCCTGACCCGCTTTTCAAACACATTGCTATGGGCTCAAAAACGCATTTCCGCCAGGCTTTCCGCCATCCTGGAATCCCTGTCATCCGAACTTGAAATCGAACTGGCAAAAAGTGTTTGCACCTATCTTCAGTCCCTGCGCCTCTGTGCCAGTCACGGTTTTGCCGTCTCAACCTTGATGGATAACATCATCCAGCGGGAGCTGTCTGTCAACCTGCGGTATCAAAACAGCATGGAATCACTGGCCTCCCTGGCACAGGGAGACTGTGAAATCGCTGGTTTCCATCTGCCTGTCATCATTGAAAATGAAGAAACCCTGCGGCCCTTCAAGCGATACCTCTCGAATGATGCCCATCTGTTGATTCACCTGGCAAACCTGGAACTGGGGCTGCTGATAGCCCGTGGCAATCCCAAACGAATCCTGTCTTTCCAGGATCTGACACGAGACAACATCCGTTTCGTAAACCGCCAGAGTGGCTCCAGCACCCGCCAGCTGTTTGAATCCCTGCTGACAAAGTACAGCATCGACTCTTCCAGGATTAACGGTTTCGAGACAACGGAATTCACCCATGCGGCAGTCGCCGCCTATATCGCCAGCAATATGGCCGACGCAGGATTTGGCGTGGAAACGGCAGCCAGACAGTTCGGGCTGGATTTCGTGCCGCTAGCCAAGGAACGGTATTTCTTCGCCATTCACAAAGACATGCTCCAGAACCCGACGATGCGTGAAATTATCGCCATCATGAACAGTCCCCAGTTCAATCTGGAAATCGGACAGCTGGGGGGATACGACGCTTCCGACACAGGACAAATCTATTCGGTCGATGACGTCATCCGGGTAATGCCCTCAAAACCGAAACAGTCCTCCTGCCCCGTTTAACCCTGCCTGTTTTCTCCCCGTCTTTCAGGAAACGGCCTTGACTGGCGGAAACAGCCCCACCCTGTCTTTGGGTTTCCGGGCAATGGCGCCAGCCAGCCGATGGGCAATATCCCTGAAAATACGTGCCATCAACCCTTCCGGCTCGGCGATAACGGCTGGCACGCCCCTATCTGTCTGTTCGCACACCGTCGCCTGAATGGGAATCTGGCCCAAAGACGGCACGCCATACGCTTTGCTCATCCTCTTGCCTCCATCCTGCCCGAAAATATAGCTGACTTCACCGCAGCAAGGACAGACCCAAGCACTCATATTCTCGATAATCCCCAGCACGTCAACATGCATTTTCTGGAACATCATCAATCCCTTTCTGGCGTCCAGGGTAGCGATTTCCTGGGGAGTCGTCACCACAACAGCTCCCGTCACAGGCGCTTTCTGCGACAGGGTAAGCTGAATATCACCCGTCCCGGGCGGCATATCGACCAGCAGATAATCCAGGTCTTTCCAGGCAGTCTGCTCCAGTAGCTGCATTAGCGCCTGGGTAACCATCGGGGCACGCCATGCCAATGGCTTGACATCTTCCATCATGAACCCGATCGACATAATCTGAAGCCCATACTGTCTAACCGGTTCAAAATGTTCGCCGTCCAGTGATGCCGGCAATTCCGACACTCCCATGATGGCTGGCTGTGAAGGACCATAGATATCAGCATCCAGCACGCCAACCGCAGCCCCCTCCGCTGCCAGCGCAAGGGCAAGATTGGCTGTTGTCACAGATTTGCCTACCCCGCCTTTGCCTGAAGAGATGGCGATAATATTCTTGACCCCCTGAACAGGCCTTGGTCCTGTCTGGAAAGCATGTGCGATGATTTTGGTGGTAACGTCAACGGTAATATGGCCAACCCCTTCGATGGTGCCGACAGCATCACGGACTTTCCCTGCAATTCCGTCATGCAGGCTTCCAGCCGGATACCCCAGCTCGACAGCCAGCGAAACATCCCTGTCATGAATGGCCAGGTTGCACACAGCATCCGCACTGACATAATCTTTATGTAGATAGGGATCAACGACGCGGCTGATGGCATCAAGGACTTGCTCTCTGGTAATGGCCATGACTGTTTTCTCCTTATACCTGTAACTGATGTGATGTCCGATAGAGCATCCAGAATGTCCAGTGTACCGCAACCATCGCAACATTGTTAGCCAAACACCAGCCAAACAAATCATTCAGGTTTCCCTGCTTTCCCTGATATAGATATAATAGCCATTATAGGGTCACTGCACTGCAGGATACCGATACCTGCACCCCAGCGCCCGGTAACTGATAACTGAAAGAACAGGAGAACTTCCATGAGCAAGAAACTGGTGGCCTATTTCAGCGCAAGCGGTGTCACCCGCCTTGTATCTGGCAGGCTGGCTGAAACGATAGGAGCCGACCTTTATGAGATCAAACCCGAAACAACCTATTCAGAAGCCGATCTGAACTGGCTGGATCAGACATCCCGTGCAACTGTTGAGCAGAAAGACCGTTCTGCCCGCCCTGCCCTGGCTGACAGAAACGCCAATATCAGTGCCTATGACGTCATCTATCTCGGTTTTCCCATCTGGTGGTACATCGCTCCCCGCATCATCCAGACATTCCTGGAAGCCTATGATTTTTCAGGCAAGACGGTTATCCTTTACGCTACATCCGGTGGCAGCGGTTTCGGCAAAACGGCTGATGAACTGAAACCCAGTATTTCCCCTTCGGCCAAAATCGTTGAATGGCGCCTGCTAAACGGCGGTCCTTCCGCAGCAGACCTTGCCAAATGGTCTGCCAGCCTGAACGGGTAACAGCCAGAAACACCAGATAGCCAGATGCCAGCAAGCCAGATGTTAGCGTTACCTGGAAATCCTCCTTCCGGCAGGA
>CAZWTQ010000029.1:7882-16853 GCA_964636975.1 uncultured Oxalobacter sp.
TCAGTAAGATTCCCGACTGCCTGACAGAAACGGTACTATACGGAGCGTTCGCTACCCGCCATTTCTGTCATCCGTTATTTGTCATTAACTAATCCATACGCAATCCATGTCCAGAAAACTGTTCGTTACAACTGCACTGCCTTACGCAAACGCCCCTTTCCATATTGGCCATATCATGGAATACATCCAGGCAGATATCTGGGTTCGTTTCCAACGGATGCAGAAAGACAACGGAAAACCGCGTGAAGTCCATTTTGTCGGCGCAGATGATGCCCATGGTGCCCCAATCATGATTGCGGCGGAAAAAGCGGGCATGTCTCCTGCGGAATTTGTAGCAGGCATCGCCGCTGGTAGGTCGGCTCATCTGGACGGCTTTCTGATCCAGTTCGACAACTGGCATTCCACCGACAGTCCTGAAAACGGCGAGCTGAGCAGGAGCATTTATAAAAGCCTGCGTGAAAAAGGCCTGATTTACACCAAAACCATCGAACAGTTCTTTGATCCTGTCAAATCCATGTTCCTGCCAGACCGCTACATCAAGGGCGAATGTCCGAAATGCGGTGCAAAAGACCAGTATGGCGACAGTTGTGAAGTCTGTTCCAGCGTCTATTCCCCGACTGATCTGAACAATCCCTATTCTGTCCTGACAGGGGCGAAACCGGTGATGAAAAAGTCTGAACATTATTTTTTCAGGCTCTCTGATCCAAAGTGCACGGCCTTTTTGAAAACGTGGATTCTTGAACAGGGGAAAAACGGCTCCCGTCTCCAGCAGGAAGTCGCCAACAAGGCAAAAGAATGGCTTGGCGCAGCAGATGGAAAAACGCTTTCCGACTGGGACATCAGCCGTGACGCTCCCTATTTCGGCATCGAAATCCCTGATGCGCCCGGCAAATTTTTCTATGTCTGGCTAGATGCCCCTATCGGTTACCTTGCCTCCCTGAAAAACCTGTTCGGCAAAAAAGGCATCGACTTCGAAACATTCATGGCAGACCCTGAAACGGAACAGTACCATTTCATCGGAAAAGACATCATCTATTTCCATACCTTGTTCTGGCCAGCCATGCTGCACTTTGCAGATCGCAAAACACCGGACAATATTTTCGTACATGGATTCGTCACTGTTAACGGAGAAAAAATGTCAAAATCCCGGGGCACAGGCATTTCCCCCCTGCGCTACCTGGAAATTGGCATGAACCCTGAATGGCTGCGGTACTATCTGGCTGCCAAACTGACCGATCGGGTTGAAGACATCGACTTTACCGGCGAAGACTTCATCGCCCGTGTCAACGCTGATTTAATCGGCAAATATGTAAACATCGCCAGCCGTGCCTCCGGATTCATCACCAAACGGTTTGGCGGGCATCTGAACCTGGGGGCAGACAGTCTGGAAATTCCCGTCCTGAAAAACCTGCGGGCAGCTTCAGGGGAAATCGCCGATTGCTTTGAACGCAGGGAATATGGCCGCGCCCTGCGCCAAATCATGCAACTGGCAGACGAAGTGAACGTTTATACTGACGCCAACAAACCCTGGATACTGGCAAAAGACCCTGAACAGTCAGATACCCTGCAACAGGTCTGTTCCCATCTTCTGGAGGCTTTCCGCATCCTGACCATCTATCTGAAACCCGTATTGCCCGCCATCGCTGAAAAAGTTGAACAATTCCTGAATATTGCCCCGCTGCAATGGGATTCGCTGGAAACTCCTTTGCCAAACGGGCATATCATCAACCCTTACCAGCACCTGATGCAACGGGTCGACCAGAAGATGCTAGACGCCCTGTTTGACCAACCAAAACCAGCCGCCAGTCCAAATCCATCAGATGTGGCAGAAAAAGCGGCGCAAACCACCGAACCTGACCCTGAACCGCTTGCGGCGGAAATCACCATAGAAGATTTTGCTAGAATAGACATGCGCATCGGTAAAATCGTCGACTGCAGTTATGTTGAAGGAGCCAAAAAACTGCTCAGGCTGTCCGTTGATTTGGGCGAGGGACATATCCGAAATATTTTCTCGGGCATCCGCAGCGTTTACAAACCGGAAGATCTGGTTGGGAAACTGACTGTTGTCGTCGCCAACCTTGCCCCACGCAAAATGAAATTTGGCATCTCTGAAGGCATGGTCATGGCTGCATCCGGAAAAGACGATGACGGTATTTACCTGCTTGAGCCGATGCCCGGCGCGAAACCTGGCATGCGCATAAGCTGATTTTATTTAAAATTTTAAAAGGAGTCATGATTTCCATATGAACATCACAGTCAGCGAGGCCTCTGAAGAAGACGCCCCGCTTATTGCGGAATTAACGCGTAAAGCGTGGGAAAACCGGTGTCCCCCAAATTCCCACGGTCATCTTGACAACGCAGACAAAGTACTCACTGACCTTCATGAAGGAGGTGCGTTCATCCTATGGGTGGACAATAAGCCAGCAGGTTCCATCCGTTGGGCACCCACAGACGAAGACGATGAAATCTGGAAAATCCGTCGTCTTGGCGTTCTGCCGGAATATGCCGGACAGAACCTGTCCCAATACCTGATCGAAGCCTGCGTCAACCGGGCACGGCTTTCCGACATCGCCGAGCTCAGGCTCTTCCTGAATCCATGGATGGAACCCATGGCACGTCTTTACGAGGCTTATGGCTTTGCACCTGCTCCTGAAATCGAATTCACCCTGCGTAATCCGCTTGAACCTCCGCCTATCATGATGCGGAAAAACCTTGAACACTGACTGCCATTACCACCATGATCCAATTCCGGCTTGACAAGCAATACATTTCAGACATCGATGCCCTGCTGAAAAAACAGATTGCCGCCCAAAAAGAAAGGACAGCAGCAAAAAACGCTGAAAAACCTACTGGAACGGCTACTGAAACGGCTACTGAAAAACAGCCGATCCGGCTATTGCCTCCTGAAGAGATACCTTTTTCACTGGAGAAGCGCCATTCCAAAAATCCCAAAGCATCCAGCCATATCCCCGAAAAAAACTCTTCCGGTCACTCCTGACCTGTAAACAGTACCGATATGGCAAAACAAGATCTGTTCCAAAACGATGAATCCACCCAAACGGTTGCCCTTCTTTACGGACAGCCGATGACTTCCCTTCCCGAAGATTTGTTCATTCCTCCCGAAGCCCTGGAAATTTTTCTGGAAGCTTTCGAGGGTCCCCTGGATTTGCTACTGTACCTAATCAGGCGGCAGGACTTCAATATCCTTGATATTCCCATGGCTGCCCTGACGGCGCAATACCTGCGCTATATCGAACGTATCCGTAGCCAGAAGCTGGAACTGGCGGCAGAGTACCTGTTGATGGCCGCCATGCTGGTGGAAATCAAATCCCGGATGCTTTTGCCCCGTCCCCAGCTGGAAACTGATAGTGAACCGGAAGATCCACGGGCAGAGCTCATCCAGAAACTGCTGCAATATGAACAGATAAAACGAGCCGCGCTACGGCTGGACGAAATGCCACGCATCAACCGGGATTTCTTCTCCCCTTCTGCCACGATCATCTTTTCCGGTGAGAAAATCCTGCCTGCCGTGACGGCCGAATCCCTACAGATGGCGCTGTTAAACATGATTGAGCGAGCAAAACTCACGGCCCGTCATACCATTACCATGCAGGAACTTTCCGTACGCGAACACATGGCTCTCATCCTGCGCCAGCTTCAGCACGGACAGTTTGTCAGATTCTCCAGCCTGTTTGACACCTCCAATGGCGTCGCCGTCGTAATTGTCCACTTCCTTGCCTTACTGGAACTCGCCAAGGAATCGCTAATCCAGATAACGCAGGACAAAAGGGATACCCCCATCTTCATCCGTCTTTCCCGTTGAAACTGAAATGCGGATTTCCTGTCATCCGTTCCATTGAAGGAACATTTCCGGTTGAATATTGGGTTGAATATTGTCTTCCTGCCTCGCTACAGGTTGACCCTTGCCCACTTTGAGAACAGAATAGCGTTATTTTTCAACCCGATTTCACTGGCTTGCCAAACCCAACATGAAAGTCGTTCATACCATCAAGGAACTTCATGCCGCTGTGCATGATCTTAAAAATACCACCCTGGTTCCCACCATGGGCAATCTTCACGACGGTCACCTGTCCCTGATGCACCTTGCCAAACAGCAAGGTGGTCCTGTGGCTGCTTCCGTTTTTGTCAACCGCCTGCAATTTGGTCCCAACGAAGATTTCGATACCTATCCACGCACCCTCCAGGCTGATGTCGAAAAACTGGAACAGGCAGGCGTAGATATTGTCTTTTCGCCCAGCGAGCAGGATATGTACCCTGTCCCCCAGGAATACCAGGTCGTCGTACCTGCCAGCCTGGCAGACATTCTCGAAGGCCATTTCCGTCCAGGCTTCTTCCAAGGCGTCGCTACCGTTGTCATGAAACTGTTTTCCGCAGTCAGGCCTGCCCGGGCCATCTTTGGCAAAAAAGACTATCAGCAGCTGCTCATCGTCCGCCGCATGGTTGAACAGTTCGCATTGCCCATCAAAATTATCGGTGCCGAAATCCATCGTGCCGGAAACGGTCTGGCACTGTCTTCCCGTAACAGCTACCTTTCCGCCGGACAACTGGCGGAAGCACCAAACCTGTACAGGACACTGAAAACCGCTGCTGATAACATCCGTGCCGGCAGCCAGGACATCGATACACTGGAAAAACAGGCCATGGATACCCTGAAAGCCCGCGGATGGATACCTGATTATGTTTCCATCCGCCGCCAGTACAATCTTCAGAAACCCACTGCGGAAGAAATCGCCCGCAAAGAGCCACTAGTCATTCTGGCAGCGGCAAAAATCGGCGATACCCGTCTGATTGACAATATTGAAATCTGACGCCCTGCTGGACAAAAAGGTGGCAGGTTGTAATCCTGCCCCTTTTAGGTTATACCGGTACTGCCATCTTTCCCTTTTTCCCGAAACGCCAAATTTTGCTGATGAAACGATTTTATGCGTACCTGTTACTGGTTATGACAAGTCTCTTCTGCCTGGCTGGCTGTTCCTCCAGAACAGCGGTAACGGTTCATCCGGAAACCGTTGTCGAACAACACATCAAAGCCCTGGCGGCAGGTGACATCGAACATGCAGCTAAACTGGTCTACATACCGGAAAACATCCCGAATCCTGTCGCCTACCGGCAAAAAATCCATGAAATCCTGGAAAGAGACAAACAGGAACTAGATAGCCGGGGCATCTTCCAATACCTCACCATCAAAGACGTTTTAACCCGCTTCACGAACGGCGACATCAAAAACGGCCAGCCTGAATTCATCAAGCGCAACGACGCAGGCAAAGGCACGACAGCCATTGTAACGGCGATGATTGTTTTCCAGAACGGCTCATACAAGGAAGCCATTTATCCCCTGAAACATACTGGTGAAACCTACCGAATCGTGATAACCGGCATGCCGGAAAACTGAACCCATTCATTTGAACCTTAAATTTTGAACCTTGAAAATTCAGTCATGACCTGAAAGACACCTTCCTGCGGGCGTCATCAATAAACTCGCAGAGCAACCGGACACCCTGCACCATACGCGGGCCCGGTCGGCTAATTAAATCCGAATCCAGAAAATAAAGGCTTTTTGTCCGGGTTGCGCTTAACATCGGAAAACGCCGCCAAAGCCCCAAACCCTTTTCGCCACTCATGCCTCCCGTGCTGATGACAACATCGGGGTTTCCTGCCAATACCGCCTCAACACCCGGAGCAGGCGCCACGGCCTGGATATCACTGAAAATATTCTGCCCGCCACAAACCGTAATGGCCTCATCGATAACCTGCGTGCCACCGACAGTGTAGAGCGGACGGTCATACACCTGATAGAAAACCCTGATATGCTGCCTATTGCCGTATTGACGGCGGAGTTCCTCCAGACTGTTCCGCCATTTTCGGGCACTTTCCGTCCCTCCCGCAGGATGCCCTGTCAATTGTCCCAATTTTTCCATATCTGCCGGAATATCAGCCAGTTTCCCGGGATGGGTACGGTAAACGGGAATACCTACTTTCGTCAATTCACCGACCTGACGGGAAACACTGCCTCCAGACCATAGAACAATCAGGTCAGGACGGTAACTGATGATTTTTTCGATATCCAGCCGATGAACATCACCGACCACAGGCAGATTGCCTGCCTGAGCCGGATAGTCGCTGTAACGGGTTGTCGCGACAATCTGCTCCCCTGCTCCGATGGCATAAACCAGTTCTGTCGCATGGGGAGACAACGTAACAATACGCTGTGCCGGCTGACTGAGTACAACAGGATACCCGTCGCCATCAATAACACGGATAATGCCCTGTTTCGTTCCCTGCTGTTGCTGATGCCCTGATGTACAGCCGGTCAAAGACAACATGACAGGCATCCCGATAACCGCCACCAGCTGCCATATCCACCGCGCAGTTTTCATGCCATCTCCTCAAACGGCAATAAAAACCTGTTCATGATGGTAAAGGACACGCCGAATCGGACAATGCAGGCAACGGGAAAGCTTTTCTTCCGTCATAACGGCCTCCCGCTCGCCACAATCCCATGTGCCGTTGCCATTTAACAGCAAAACATGGGTTGCCGCCAGCCTTGCCAGATTGAGATCATGCACAATCGTCACCACTGCCCGTTGCTGTGTTGCCTGCTGGCTGATGAACCGCATAAGCGCCTGCTGATGAGGCAAGTCAAGCGATGTCGTTGGCTCATCCATCAAAATCAATGGCGTTTCCTGGGCAATCAGCGAAGCAATGGCAACCCGCTGACGCTCGCCACCAGACAATGAACGAACATCACGGTGACTGAATGCTGTCATGTTCATCTGCTGCAGGGCTCTTGCCACTATCGCCATATCTTCCTGGCTTTCCCACAGTCCTCCATGATAAGGAAAGCGTGCGGCAAGAACTGTCTCAAAAACTGTCCATCCAAACGCGTCCGATCGGGTCTGTGGCAACCATGCACGCCGCTGTGCCAGTTCAATCGGCGGCATCTCACCGAGGCGGATTCCCTGGAAAAGAACATCGCCTTGCACCGTGATGCCCTTTGTTCCGGTTTGCCGGTTATCCAGCCCCGCCAATACCCGCATCAACGTAGATTTGCCGACACCATTTGCCCCATAAATAAACCAGCTCTGTCCTTTCCCGATAACGAGATTGAGATGGGTCACCAGAGCTTTTCCTGCAACATGGATGGAAAGATTGCGAACCGTCAGCACATCGCTATCCTCCTTTCCCCAGCTGGAACAGGAATATCGGTGCGCCGATGATGGCAGTGACAGCACCCACTGGTAGCTGGACAGGTGCAACAACGCTTCGGGCAAGCGTATCTGCAATAATGAGAAACAGCCCTCCTGCCAGAGCTGAGGCGGGAACCAGCCAACGATGGTCAGCCCCCCAAATGCGCCGGCAGATATGTGGCGCCGTCATGCCGACAAAACTGATACAGCCTGCTTCTGCCACGGCAACAGCCGTCAGGGTGGCAGACAGGGCAAACAGGATTTTCTGGAACGAGACCACGGATACCCCTAAAGAAACAGCCATATCTGTTTGTAGGGAAAGCAGATTGATAGTGTTGGCCTGATACCAGCTCCAAACCAGAACGGCCACCAGCAAAACAAACTGTAGCAGGGAAAATGATGTTCCAGACAGGTCTCCAATCAACCAGAAAATCACACCCCGCAAATCATGGGCAGGTGCAAGGGTCAGCATCAGGGTAACTACTGCCCCGCAACCAAATGCCAGCATCACTCCCGTCAGCAAAATCCGTGTCGTTCCCTGAAGACTGCCAAAACTGCGTCTTGACAGCAGATACAGGCTAACCGTAATAACAGCGGCACCAGCCAGGGCGGCAACATGGGTCACCACGTAGGTTGCCGAGAAAAACAGGGCTGCAATCGCACCGACTGACGCGCCACCAGAAATGCCGAGAATATACGGGTCTGCCAAAGGATTCCGGAACAGTGCCTGCATCAGACACCCCGTCAACGCCAGGGAAGCCCCTGCAAGAAACGCCACACCAACACGTTCAAAACGCATCGATGCAATCAGGCTGTCCGTTTCCACCTGCTGTCCTGTCAATGTCCCCTGAATACCCTGCCAGACACTGCTGATACTGATGGAAACAGAACCCACCGCAGTACAAAGAAAAAGACCTGCCACAGTGCAACACAGCAGGATAGCCAGCCACCCTGCCTTGCGCATCTTCTGCTGGGCATAATATGCTATGGGAAGCTGGTTATCCGTCATCTTGGCAGGTCTTTACGGGAAAGGTTATCTTCCCATTATTTTACATCTTGACATTCACACCAACGTAAGCTGCCGCGCCAGTCTGGTTATAGCCATAGACCGTTTCATAGTCCTTGTTGAACAGGTTTTCAACACGGCCATAGACAGAAAGATGTTTGTTGATTTCATAACGGGTATCCAGGTTGACCGTTGCATAAGATCCTCCATCACCACCGTAATCCTTGCGGTGACCGGAATACTGAACGTTGACATCCCCGTAAAATTTACCCCAGGTTCTGCCCACTCCAACGGAAGCAGTCTGCCTGGCGCGACGCAGTAGCCGTTCATCAGTATCGCGGTTCTTCGGATTCTGCCAGGTTGCATTACCCTTCAAATCAAATCCCCAGAGCTTGGTTGACCCCGTCAGCTCGATACCATAGTTCTTGGCTTTCCCCGTATTGTAATAACTGCCGTTTCCGCTGGCGTCATAGGCAAAGTCAATCAGGTCGCGGGTACGCCATTCAAAAGCTGTTGCCCGGAAAGTCGTATCGCCCGAAGCATACTGGATACCAAGTTCAGCCGCACTGGACTTTTCAGACTCCAGTCCTTTGTCTCCATATTGGGAATACATCTGGTACATCGTTGGTGCCTGGAATGAGCTGGAAATACTTGCCAGGGCTTTCCATTCATCCGTGATGTCATAGGCATATCCCAGATAGCCCGTCCAGTCCGAACCGGAATCTTCAACATGGTCATAACGGATATTCGCCTGGAT
>CAZWTQ010000029.1:16863-18641 GCA_964636975.1 uncultured Oxalobacter sp.
CCATATTGCCCAGAACGCCCGCATACATACTCTGTCTGTCACGGCTGTAGCCCTCGCTTCCAGACATGGAATAATCATCCGGCGTATAGGATGAACCTGTCGTTGCCTTTTCGTGGGCATATTCAGCACCTGCGGTAACTGTCCAGTTTTCATTGATGGCAATCTGGTTATTCCATTGCAGCTGGTTAGTCTCACCTTTATAGTCATACGCCGTTGCACTATCCATCCCCCATGAATGATAGTTTTCCCAGCCATTGCGCTTGATGACTGAACGGGAGGCGGTCACTGTGGAAACCCAGTCAGCAGTAAAGCGGTCTTTTGCAAAGACTGATCCCATAATATGCTGCCCCTTGCCCCTGCTTCTCTCTTCGGGGTCATAGTTATAGGCATTGTCATACTGGTACTTGTCATGCTGGTAATACAGGCGTGCGCCGATTTCATGGTCTTTATTGATTTCATGGGAAACCGCGGCAGTAAAGCCGACATTGCGGCTGCCATCCTGATCCTTGTTGACATTACTGTCTTTTGCGGCGTCCATTGCGGAAAAACCATTCGTCTTCGACCGGGCGGCAGAAAAGGCGAACTTGGTACCATATTGCGTTTTTCCACTCAGGTTTGCGCCAAACTTCACCGTATCATAACGGCCGTATTCAACAAACGCATTGACTTGTGGCGTACCAGTTCCCTGCTTGGTAAAAACCTGGATAACACCGCCAACAGCACCTGAACCATAAATGGAAGAGACATTGCCTTTCACCACTTCAATATGGTCAATCTGATCAGGCATCAGATGTGCTAGCACATCAACCGTACCGGTTCCTGTTGGATCCTCAACAGGAATACCGTCAATCAACAGCAACACCTGACGTGATTCAGTACCACGCATAAAAAGGGAAGTCGTATTTCCCGCCCCTCCCGATCGGGCAATTTCAATACCTGCCTCACTCCTCAAAATCGAGGGCAGGTCAGCCAGTTTTTTCTGTTGAAGCGTTTCCTGGGAAATCAGGATAGTGCCGGGTATCGCATCCTTCTGGAGCTGTTCCAAACGGGAGGCCGTCACAACGACTGGTGACAGTGTCTGTTCAGTAACCGGTTCTTCTGTCGCCTGGGCTACAGTTACGGTTGCAAAACAGCTGATCAGCGCCGTGACCAGCGATACTGGCTCTGGTTTGAATATTCTTCTGAATTGCATAATATTTCCATTCATCTCGATAAATCCGGCATCCCCGCCGGACTCAAGCCAACGAAAAGTACCTGAAGTCTAGAAATCAACGAAAACAGAAAAACATCCTGCCTGTTTTGAAACAGGCAGCCAGCTCTTCTTCCCCACGGAGATTCCCCGTCCACAGGTACAGTCCCTTATTCTGGCCGGTATCCGGGCTACAGGCTCAGGGCGATATTCCCTGAAAGCTCCGTCCGCCTTCCCATGCAATCGCACAGTGGCGTAGTTGGACGGTTTGTTCCATGAACAGAACACCTGCTTACCGTTGCGGGGGCAGCACACGTTTTGCCGGCATAGCCAAAGCATCGTGTTTCCCGTTTAACGGCGCATCAGAAAGAAACGCCGCACCAGAATATTTCCATTATAACAATAACCTGGTTGATTGGTTTATATTTCTCTCCCCGTCCAAAATACCTGCTGGAGGAATATAAAACTGTTGATTTCTTTCAATCTTTCCAAAAAATTCATAACCTGAATATCCCGTTTAACTTGTCAGACATGAAAAAAAGCCTCCCATCGTTGAGAGGCTTTAACATATTTTTCCTATTAAAAATGT
>CAZWTQ010000030.1:0-18290 GCA_964636975.1 uncultured Oxalobacter sp.
TCGAGCAAAGGGAGAAGAGGAAGCGAAGAAAATTCGTGCGGAAGGAGACCGTCAGCGTGTAGCTATCTTGAATGAAGCTGAGCGGGAAGCTGGCAGGATTAGGGGGCAGGGTGACGCAGAAGCTGCACGGATTCATGGGCAAGCCTATCGGGAAGAACCAGAATTTTACCGATTCTACCGTAGTCTCCAGTCATATCGTGAAAGTTTTAAAAACGGCTAGAGGAATGTCTTGGTATTGGATGCGTCTTCACCATTTTTCAAATTTTTGAAACATAGGACAGGTGAAAAATAACTCAACATACAGTTCAGATTGTATTATCATCTAATCTTTTTGCTGAGATGCTTTAATAATTATGCCCAATTGGCTTTTACCAGAGTTCATTGCGGATGTTTTGCCATCCGAAGCTAGAAAAATGGAGGATCTCCGTCGCAGAGTTCTTGATGAATTTCGTTCTTATGGTTATGAATTTGTCATTCCCCCTATGCTCGAGTATCTTGAATCTCTGTTGACAGGAGTTGGTAAGGATACAGAACTTGATACTTTCAAACTTATTGACCAGTTATCAGGCAAAACGATGGGCATCAGGGCAGATATGACCACCCAAGTGGCACGTATCGATGCCCATCTCATGAATCGTAGTAGAGTGGTTCGGCTTTGCTATGCAGGAAGCATTCTCCATACACGACCTTCCGGTCTTCAGGCAACGCGCGAACCTTTGCAGGCAGGGGCTGAACTTTTCGGTTGTGCAGGTATCCAGGCTGATGCTGAAGTCCAGAAATTGGCATTGTCAACATTGAATGCTGTTGGACTTTCTGGTATCTGTCTTGATCTCAGTCATGTCGGTGTTCTAAAGGCACTTGTTTCCTTGGATCCTCAGGCAAAGGCGCATGAAGCGCAGCTTTTTGATATGCTTGAGACAAAAGATATGCCCGGTCTTATGGAATTGACAGCAGATTTTCATGAGGCTACTCGCAAGGCATTGCTTGCTTTGCCGGAGCTTTATGGTGATATTTCTATTCTTGAAAAGGCACGGGTAGTCCTGCCATCGGTTGATGGGGTCTTCAGTGCATTACGTGAATTGGAATATTTAGCTGGTCAGGCTGAATGCGAACGTGTGACAATCGACTTAGCTGACATGCATGGATACCACTATCACAGTGGGATCATGTTTGCTGCTTATATTCCAGGATTGCCTAATGCAATTGCGCGTGGGGGACGCTATGATTCTGCGACAGAGGTATTCGGACGTTCTCGTCCAGCAACAGGGTTTTCTTTAGATATTAGGGAACTTGCAAGAGTTTTACCAGCGGCAGAAAAACGTCAGGCAGTCATGGCACCATGGAGTGATGACCCAGTTTTGGCGAAAAAAGTCCGTGAGCTACGTAAGGCAGGAGTCACAGTCATTTATAATTTACAAAATTCTGTTCATCGGACTGATGAGTTCACTTGTGAACAACGGTTGGAACAGGATGCATCCAGTGGAGACTGGGTACTGAAAACCATAAGTAAAAAATGAGTTGAAAAATGGCTAGAAATGTGATTGTAGTCGGAACCCAGTGGGGCGATGAAGGTAAAGGTAAAGTCGTTGATTGGTTGACAGACCATGCTCAGGGTGTTGTTCGTTTCCAAGGTGGACATAATGCTGGACATACACTGGTTATTGGTGGTCAGAAAACAGCGCTTCAATTGGTGCCATCTGGTATTATGCGTCCAGGCGTTGCTTGTTATATCGGCAATGGATGCGTCCTTTCTATTCCAGACCTGTTGAGAGAAATTGATAAATTGGAAGCTGCTGGTATCGAAGTGGTCTCTCGGCTCAAGATTTCCGAATCATGTCCTTTGATTCTTCCATACCATGTGGCTCTTGATCTTGCACGTGAGTTGAAGCGAGGTAATGCCAAGATCGGTACCACTGGTAAGGGGATCGGTCCGGCATATGAAGACAAGGTTGCACGCAGGGCTATTCGGGTTGCCGATTTACTCAAGCCAGATATGTTTGCAGAAAAACTCAGACGGAATACGGATTACCATAACTTTGTCTTGGAAAACTATCTTGGTGTTGAACCTGTTAGTTACAAAAAAACTCTTGATGATACATTGGCAATGGTTCATCGTGTCAAGCCATTGATTGCAGATATTTCTTCTGCCCTCAATGGAGCTTGTGCAAAAGGAGCAAACCTTCTGTTTGAAGGCGCACAAGGCAGTTTGTTGGATGTCGACCATGGAACTTACCCTTATGTCACATCCAGTAACTGTGTCGCTGGTAATGCTGCTGCCGGTACAGGTATCGGTCCAGGAATGCTTCATTATATCTTGGGCATTACAAAAGCCTATACCACCCGAGTTGGGGCTGGACCATTTCCATCTGAACTGGATACTAACGTTGGTATTGGTAAGCATCTTTCAACCGTTGGCATGGAATTCGGCACAGTGACAGGTCGTCCTCGTCGCTGTGGCTGGTTTGATGCCGCACTTTTGCGCCGGTCTGCTCAGCTTAATGGGTTAAGCGGTCTTTGCTTGACCAAGCTGGATGTACTGGATGGGTTGGAAACTATCAAAATCTGTGTCGGCTACAATGTGGATGGTAAAATTATTGATATCTTCCCGTCCAACGCAGATGATGTTGTCCGTTGTGAGCCTATCTATGAAGAAATGCCTGGTTGGAAAGAAAATACTATTGGCACTAAACGTTTTGGTGATCTGCCGCAGAATGCGCGGAATTACATCAAACGTATTTCTGAATTGGTGAACAGACCGATTGCGATGGTTTCTACAGGCCCTGACCGTGAAGAAACTTTGGTTTTGAGGCATCCATTCAAGGAATAAGCTAGGTTGCCAGTTTGAGATTGAAGAAAGAGGAGTGTAGGAAGGTTTCCTGCTATCCTATATCGGGATGAGTTGATTTTTTATTGGGGTCTTGAGGTCTATTTGCAGTGACCGCTAAAATTGTTATGGCAGGAGTGTTGCTGCGTTAGCTGGATTCTCCATCATGGGTCATGTAAACTGCATCGGCTGGCTGTTGTTGTCTCAGTTTAAATTTAGTTATTTGATTGATTACTTCTTTTCTTATAGTCAATCATCTGATTCAGATAGTGTTGACGGAAGTATTTTCAATATTCACTGTGAGTGTGGGAACGAATAATGCTGTGGTATTAGTCATGGTGGCAAAGAATTTTTCATAATTTCTTCAATCTGTATCTATCATTCAGAAAGGTTTTGTCATTCTGATAGAGTTTTTTATACTTTGCGAAATTATCTGAATTTTAGGGACAATGCCATGAAGGATAGGAGATATAGTGACATAACGAAAGTTATCTTAAATAAGAATAATTCTTGATTAAAAGTGGTTCAGGTTGTAATGGTTTGTAGAAGATCAAGGGGCACTATATAACTTTTTCTCTGTACCTTTTAAACGGATTCTTTGCTGTCTTCGGTTGTTTATAAAAAATATTCAATGTGTAATTGAGCAAGGTGTGTTTTTCTATTGGTATCAGTTCATTTTCCTGGATTTTGCTGGAACACTGTTTTGGAGTCAGGAGTTCCATTCGGGATTCCACAGAGAAAATCCACTCGTTTCCTAAGCTGGTTGTCGTGATAAGCATCGCCTGTCGTCCACCATTCCGCTTTCTGCAAGGGGCGTTTCTGGTTGTTCCATTCAGATAATTGAATTTGCTGGAAAGAGTGATGACTTGTTGCTTTTCGCAATCAGCCTACCCATAGTCAAGATACATTTTATCTCCACTTTTCGGGGTGCAGGGAATTTCAACGATCGGATCAGTATGGTCTTGGGTGTCTTGATGTGTCGGAACAACGGCATAAATACGGTTTTGCTGACGGTTGTATCAATTAGTTGAACATGATCCCCGAATCAATCATTATCCATGAAAACACCATCTCTCAATCCTGTTGAATAAGCTGGAAGGCAAAAGGACAATAACACAGATACAACCTTAGACGTTTCATCTTATTTTTTAATATTGGGCAACTTATCCCTTAATGACCAACATCTTATCCAGAGGGATTCGCGGAGAACGATAGCCATTCATTATACTATCAGAGGCATAGCCGAGACCGATACCGATAGCGATCAATTCATCCTCAGGAATGTCAAGATAATGCCGGATTCTGTCAGGAAACTTCACGAATTCATAAGCGGGAATCGAATCAATGCCTCTATTTGCAGCACTAAGCATTAAAGTCTGCTCAAAGCCCCCCATGTCCATGATTGCCCATTCAGGGGAACCTTTGGGAATCGTGATATAGACTACAGCACTACATCGGTAAAGACGTCTTTGAGCGTTATTGAATTCTGTGAAATCATTGTTCAGATAAGCGCCAAGATGTGCACTGAGAGTTTGCATATTCTTGAGAGGGAATTTTCCAAAAGATTCCCTTGATGCGTGTTTGAAGTCTGAATAACCGTTTTCTCCTGCTTGGATTTTTGCGAGATGGTTTTTTTTGATAGCTTTCAGGGTTTCACCAATGGCAATATAGACTTTCCAAGGTTGTGAGTTAACCCATGAAGGAGCCCATTGAGCCTCTTCAATGATCGCTTTTAGGATAATCGGATCAATCGGCTTTTCATCGAAATCCCTGATGGAACGGCGTTTTTTCACTACTTTACTAAATTCCATGAGTCTCTCCTTTTCGCCAAATCATAACATTCATTAGGATTTAAGAATGGCTGTATGCGAAGTAATTCCAATTAATTATAAAAGTCATCTTCACTGAGAAAAGTATTCTTGTTTGAAGATCCCCTACTATTGAAGATAGATGCTGTATCATGCGTCAGCCAACCTTTAATGTGTTGAGCATCGACGAAATGTGCTCCTTTGGGTCCATTCACATTTAATAGTACCATCACAATCGGGCGGCTATCGATGGTGGTTTTCATAACCAGGCACTTTCCTGCTTCACGAATATACCCTGTTTTTTGAACTTGGATTTTCCAGTTTGAACTATGGGTTAGTCGATTAGTGCTACCATAACTTAGGTTCTTTTCTCCATCATAAACCGTATGATATTCCGCAGTGGAGTATTTGCGGATAAGAGGGTACTCTGCTGTTGCCATTACCAGTTTGGCAAGGTCTCGAGCACATGAGACATTCTGTGGGGAAAGCCCGTTAGAGTCTACATAATGGGTATTTGTCATTCCTAGGATTGCAGCTTTCAGATTCATAGCATTGATAAAGGCTTCCTTGCCACCAGGATAATAGCGTCCCAATGCTGATGCAGCACGGTTTTCAGAACTCATCAACGCTAGGTGTAACATTTCACCGCGAGTCAGGCGTGTCCCGATTTTCAACCTTGAGCTGGTTCCTTTGATATGATCAATATCATCCGTTGAAATTTCCAAGATTTGTTTCATATCCTGCATCGCTTCGACCACCACTAAAGCAGTCATTAATTTTGTGATAGATGCCATTGGCATAGGGGATGTACTGTTGCGTTCATAAAGGATTTTCAGGTTGTTTTCATCTAGTACCAGTGCAGCCTTGGCACGAGTTTCGGGACCATTTGGTGTTTCATTCACATCAATTGGTCTTTGGATTGGAGGTGATGCATTAGTTGGTGTATTGAAAGTTGTTGGCGAGTTGCTGGGTTTACCAAAAGAAGAAATTGGGGGAGTAATTGAAGCGGACTGAGGTTTGGTGTGGACAATTGTACTACTAACAGTGTAGGTAGGTTTTACAAATATATTTTCTGTGGATGTCTGTTGTGCAACTACCGTGTTATACGCGTGTTTTGCAGTGGCTATCTTCGCTTTTTTACTTCGCTTTGTTTCCACAGACTTGTTTGTTTTTTTTGCTGAAACACTACCTAACTTGTCTTTGGTCAAAGTAGTTGTTTTAGTGTTTATGGTTTTAGAAGTTAGTTTTGTAGTAGTTTTCCCTTTTCCTGTATTTTTTGCTGGTTTGATGTCTTTTTGAATTGCTTCCTTCGAGGTACCTGTTTTCCTTGTAGAAGACATGGTGATTTTTTTCACTGAGGCAGATACAGGGGATATTATAAAGATGCATGCTACCAACATCGCCAGCAATCCCACTGTAAATTTCCGCATACGCATAACCAGATACCTCCTCTAGAGAGTGTCAGTATACTAAAAATTAAGTGTCAGAAAAAATGAAAAATGTAAAAAACATAATATCTATGCGCTGATAACGGTTTTTTCTCATCTATTCTGGAAAGAATATAGAAAAACTATCGGTATATAGACCATAAAATCTTGATAAAGCAAGCAGGGAAAAGTATATCCATTCTGTGGGTGTTATGATTATACTTTCGGTCAGATATCATTTTCCTGCATGAAATTAACGTCCATTAAACTATCAGGATTCAAGTCATTCGTCGATCCTACAACCATTCGGTTTCAGGGCAAACTGAATGGAATTGTTGGTCCTAATGGTTGTGGAAAGTCTAATGTCATGGATGCCATTCGTTGGGTGCTTGGGGAATCCCGTGCATCTGAGTTGCGTGGTGAATCGATGAAAGATGTTATCTTTAATGGCACAACAACCCGGAAACCAGCGGGAAGAGCTTCTGTAGAACTCATTTTTGACAACAGCGATGGTCGTATCGGCGGGCAGTGGGGTAAATATACCGAATTAGCTGTCTGTCGAGCATTAACTCGTGGAGGCAGTTCTATCTATTCCGTCAATGGTACAACAGTTCGCCGTCGGGATATCCATGATATCTTCTTGGGAACAGGGCTGGGGTCTCGGGCATATGCCATCATTGGTCAAGGCATGATTTCCCGTATCATCGAGGCACGACCGGAAGAACTCCGTTCCTTTCTGGAAGAAGCTGCAGGAGTTTCAAAATACAAAGAACGCCGTAAAGAGACTGCCCGTCGACTTGCTGATTCCCAAGAAAATCTCAACCGAATCTTGGATATCCTTGCTGAGCAGGAACAACAGCTTGGGAAACTCCAGCAACAGGCGGAACTTGCAAAGCATTTTAGCGATTTGTCAGAACGGCGTGATCGTCAACAGCAGTTCTTATGGATTCTGCAGAGACAGCATAGTGAACAGGAGCAATCTTTCTTGAATGAACAGACCGATAAAGTCCGTACGGAGCTGGAACGCATCAGGGCAGGGGTGACCCGTTGCGATGCGGAACTGGCAGGACTTCGTATTAAGCATGAAGACGCCAATAAGGATCTACATGAGGCACTGGGCGATCTTTATAGCATTAATACGGAAATCGGAAGTCTGACGGCCCGGATTGATTACATTACTGAGACCCGTAAACGTCTTGAGTCTCGGATTGCACTCATTGATGCACAGAAGGTGGAATGGTCCAGACAAGTTTCGGATGTCATGACTGAACTGGAAGATATTCAGGAAAAATTAATAACACAGCAGGTGGCGCAGAAAGTAGCTGACGAGCAGCTCATAAAACAGCAGGAAGCCCTACCACAATACGAAGAGATTTTGGCACAATACCGACAGAAAGAGCAGTTGCTGAAGGAATCTCGTCAGCAGATACAGCGTCAGATAGCAGTGGCTACGAGTATGCATAGGAACCTTAGGCATGCTTTGACAGAATGCGACATCAAACGGAAAAAACTGAACGGTCAGCATCAGCAACTTCATGTTCCTGATGAAAATTTGTTGCAGGATCAGATTGTCGCAAGAGAAGGGATCGTGCAACGGTTGCAGGAACTCCAATATCGGCTCAAAAGACTTGAAAAAGAACTGCCAATTTTCCAAGATGCTAGGAATCAGGCGGTAGCCCATGTTCGCCAATACCGTGAAACGTTCATCCAGTATGAGGCCCAATTGAAAGCGCTTCAGCAGATAGTGGAAAAAACTAGTCGGGAGAGTAAGCTTAGTGAATGGCTTATAGAGAACCAGCTAGGAGGAGTTTTACCTTTCTGGCGTCATATCACCAGCGAACCGATTTGGGAAACTGCTATTGAAGTCGTTTTAGCAGAAAGGATGCGCTCCATTGGACTGGCTAGGCTAGAACAGGTAGAAGCCTTTATGCGGGACATATTGCCTGTTCGGCTCAGCTTTCACGATGTTTCCCAGGTAGCAAGCCAAGATATTGAGGCCACCATTGAAAGGGGGGATTCCTTATTATCTAAAGTACAGACGAACCAACCATATTTGATACCGATTTTGCGTAACTGGCTATGGGGAATTTATACTTCCCCTGATTTACCTACTGCTATCCAGAATCGCCATCAATTACCGGAAGGTGCCTGTTTCGTGGTTCCACAAGGGCATCGGATCGACAAGTGCAGTGTTTGTCTCTATACAGCTGAATCAGAGAGAGAGTTTTTTTTCTCCCGCTATCAGGAAATCGCCCGTCTTGAAGCAGATATCGGTAGGCTGGATGATACCTTGAAACAGGCGACCGCCAGTTTACAAGACGCTGAACGTCGGTTAGAAGGCAAACAGATGATGGTGCAACGGTTGCGACAGGATATTGGGAAGCAAACAAGTCAGTTGAGCGATATCCGTTTTGCCATCCTCAAGGGAGAAGAACAACGACGTTATTATGCGATACAGGAAAATCAAATCATGGCACAACTCAGCGCATTGGATGAAAACAGCCAAGAAAAACAGGCAGAAATCGCTGTGCAGGAGCAATTGCTGAAAGATTTGGAACTGCAATTAGTCGAAAAGCAGAAAAAGGAAAATTCCTTCTACGAGATTGTTACTGATGCTGAAAGAAGATTAATGCAGGCACGAAAAATTTGCCATGAAATTGAAAAACAAATGCAGCAGGCTACTTTTACTTGGCAGGCATTGCAGCTTAGGAGAGAGGAAATTAATCGTCAGATTGACATGGCGACAGTGCAGATACAGCGTGCAGAAGAAGAGATTGCCAACAATTACAGGGAGCTGGAAAATTTGGATAATGGTATCCAGGAGACCCAGCTTCAGTCACTGTTAGATAAACGGCAGAAACAGGAACTGTTGCTTGCCGACAGGCGTAGCATATTGGACAGTATCGCTCAGCAACTACGAATCATCATGGAAGAAAAAATGCAGTTTGAGCGGCAGGTACAATCAAAACAGGATCAGATTGTGGCATTACAACTCAAGGAACAGGAAGTTCGTTTGAATATTGAACAGCAAAACCAGAAATTGAAGGAAACTGGAGCTGTGGTGGAGGAACTGCTACAGCTCATCCCTGCCGATGCTAAACCTTCATCCCTGCAAGTAGGTATCACAAGGCTCACAGCTGAAATCGATGCCTTGGGTCCTGTCAATCAGGCTGCATTCCAGGAACTCAAAGAAGGGCAGGTGCGTAAACAGTATCTCCAGGAACAATATCAAGACTTGAACAATGCAATCACGACGCTTGAAGATGCCATTAAACGCATCGATAGGGAAACTAGGCAGCAGTTGAAGAGCACTTTTGATAAGGTTAACCAGTCGCTGGATGAAATTTTCCCTATCTTGTTTGGTGGTGGTAAGTCTCAGCTCATCATGAATGGCGAAGAGATTCTTGATGCAGGCATCCAAATTATGGCACAGCCACCTGGCAAAAAAAATGCGACAATACACCTGCTTTCGGGAGGCGAAAAAGCATTAACAGCATTGGCATTGGTTTTTTCACTGTTCCAGTTGAATCCCGCACCGTTTTGCTTGCTTGACGAAGTGGATGCACCGTTGGATGATGCCAATACGGTTCGGCTTTGTAGCTTGGTGACGAAAATGTCAGGACAAATCCAGTTCCTGTTCATCTCGCATAACCAGATAGCTATGGAAATGGCAGAAGAACTTATTGGCGTGACTATGCAGGAAAAAGGCGTTTCCCGCATTGTCAGTGTCGATCTTGCGGCCATACAGGGAGGGAATTTTCAAAAAAGGGGTAACCGCAAATGAAAGGTCTGACAGATTTACAGCTGATTCTCATCGCAGGGGGATCCATATTGATACTGTTCATCATTATCTATAACCGTATCAGGGCAAGCCGTCTGCGAAAGACTAAAGCAACACAGAATCCAGCTGAAAAAGTTGCCGAAAAGATAGAAGCTACAGTTACAGTAGGAGGCGGTGCTGAGCAAACAATTGAGTCCACAGATGTGGCTAATATGGCTGTTTCCCAGATAGATGGATCGGAGAAAATGGTCATGGATGAGCTCTTGATTTCAGGAGTGCGGGAATTTCCTGTCGATGACATCATTGAAAGTGTCATTACCATTACGCCTAGAACAGAAATTCCTGCGAAAAAAATTCTATCGCTACTCCGTTCCTGGCAGTACCATGGTAGGATGCCGGTGCGTTTTGTTGGACTGACAACTAATGAGAATGGGCAGAAGAACTGGCATACTATCCATCCATCCCATACTTATAGCCAGATTAGGGCATGTATATTGCTGGCAAATAGACAGTCAGTATTGACCGATATCGAATTCTCAGGTTTGATTGCTCGACTGAACCATTTGGCAACAGAAATTGATGCTGAGATAGATATACCTGATATGAAAAAAGTAATTAAACAAGCGCAACAATTATATGAATTTGTCTCGAACCATGATGCGAAAATCTGGCTCAGTATTCAGCCCAATGGACAACCTTGGTCAAGGAAGCAGATTGACAATGCCCTTGAAAAATACCAGTATCAGCCCCGTCCAGATGGAACTTGGGTCAAGAAAGACTTGGAAGAAGGCG
This sequence comes from uncultured Oxalobacter sp., assembly GCA_964636975.1. Lineage (GTDB taxonomy): Bacteria > Pseudomonadota > Gammaproteobacteria > Burkholderiales > Burkholderiaceae_D > Oxalobacter. The sequence goes on from CAZWTQ010000030.1 coordinate 10,633, forward strand.
CAGAGTGTGAACTTTTCTTGTTGGGGATTTTTAGTCGGAAAGATTCAGAAACTGTCCTCAGTCTGATTTTGTTCCTTGATGTCCCCTGTATTCCTCCAGAGAAAGATCCGTTTGGTCAAATGGTCTCCTGTGCACAGAAACTTTGTTTGGAATTGGGTGGCACACTGGTCGATGAGAAAGGTAATGTTCTCACCAATGAGTATGCCAGTGCCATTGCAAGACAGCTTGAACAGTATTATCAGGTGATGCAAGCGGCTTCATTACATGCTGGATCCTTGCGTTCCATTCGACTTTATAGGTTGCAGGCAGAATGACAGCTTTGGAATTGTTTGCCGACTTGCCGCCAGCTAATCCTGCCGAGAAAGTTCAACGGCTCCGGAAGGATCTCGAGCGTTACAGCTATGCTTATTATGTGCTTGACAGTCCGATTGTTCCTGACTCGGAATATGACCGAATATATAGTGAGCTCCAAGCATTAGAAGCTAAACATCCAGAACTGGTGACCTTGGACTCGCCGACCCAACGGGTAGGTGGGGCACCGTTAGTACAGTTTGAAAAAGTCCTGCACCGTATCCCCATGCTTTCTCTCCAAAATGGTTTCAATGTTTCTGAAATTGAAGCTTTTGACCATCGTGTAGCTGAAGAGCTTGGCATACCAGAAGTTGAATATACTGCGGAACTCAAGTTCGATGGTCTGGCTGTCAATCTCCGCTATGAACATGGAGTGTTGGTTCAGGCTGCAACACGGGGAGATGGCGTCATTGGTGAAAACATTACAGAAAATGTTCGAACCATCCAGTGTATTCCTTTGCGCATTGATACTGCATATTTACCAACGTTGCTGGAAATCAGAGGGGAAGTCTTAATGTATAAGCAGGATTTTAAAGACCTCAACCGACGGCAACGGGAAAATGGGCAGAAAGAATTTGTCAATCCACGCAACGCAGCAGCAGGTAGCCTGCGCCAGCTAGATTCTAAGATAACAGCTTCTAGGAAGTTGCGTTTTTTTGCATATGGACTAGGAGAGCTAATAGGAAATGTCTCTTTGCAGTCCCAGCAACAGATGTTGGATTGGTTCATACAGTTGGGATTGCCGGTCTGCTTTGAAAGACGGACAGTAATAGGTTATCAGGGACTCATTGCTTTTTTTAATGATATACATGCTCGTAGGGATTTGCTTCCTTATGAAATTGATGGTGTTGTTTATAAAGTCAACCAACTGGAGCAACAGAAGAAACTGGGTTTTATTTCCCGTGCTCCACGTTTTGCTCTGGCACATAAATTTCCTGCCCAGGAAATGTTGACCCAGGTATTAGATATTGAAGTGCAGGTCGGACGTACCGGTGCTATTACTCCCGTTGCAAGGCTCAGTCCAGTGTTTGTTGGTGGTGCCACTGTTACTAATGCTACATTGCATAATGAAGAGGAAGTCAGGCGTAAAGACATCCGTATTGGTGATACTGTCATCGTCCGCCGGGCGGCAGATGTCATTCCTGAAATAGTGGCATCCGTGCTGGAGAAACGACCGGCTGATGTCAGGGAGTTTGTGATGCCGACCCGTTGCCCCGTATGTGGCTCACCCGTCGTCCGTGCTGAAGATGAAGCAGTTGCCCGTTGTTCTGGTGGTTGGATCAATTGTCCTGCCCAAAAAAAACGAGGATTAGAGCTATTTGCTTCCCGGAAGGCTATGAACATTGAAGGACTGGGGGAACAGCTGATTGACCAGTTGGTTGATAAGGCGATTATTCAGGATGCTGCTGATTTATTTACCCTTGATATTACGACGTTAATTACTTTGGAGCGCATGGCGGAGAAATCCGCTACTAATCTTGTGGCTGAATGTGAAAGAGCCAAAGAGACCACTTTGGCAAGATTTCTGTATGCGTTGGGGATTCGTCATGTTGGAGAGACAACTGCTCGGGCATTGGCAAAATATTTTGGTAGCCTTCAAGCTATCATTGATGCATCAGAGGAGCAGTTATTGCAGGTCGAAGACATCGGTAGTACTGTTGCTGCATCCATTAGAGCTTTCTTTGAAGATAAGTATTCGATGGCATTGGTCAGCCGGCTACAGGCAAATGGGGTTCATTGGCCGGAAGATGCTGGTCAGAAACGGGAGCAGATTTTGGCAAACAAACGGTTTGTGCTGACGGGGACTTTGCTAACACTTACGCGCGATGCTGCGTCAGAATTGATTCTCTGCCTAGGAGGTAAGGTTAGTGGGACTATCTCCAAGAAAACCGATTATGTGCTGGCAGGAGCAAATGCCGGTAGCAAACTTGACAAAGCACTGAGCCTCGGTATCACCGTCTTGAGTGAAGAAACTTTTCTTGAGATGGTCAAGACAGGGAAAACAGGCATAATGCAAAACAACGAGTTATAAATTTTAGAAAACTATGAGCATTAGAAAAATCCTGAAAATGGGTAGGCAGCTTTTGCTTGAAGAGTCGAAACCGATTACAGAATTCGATACACCGGAACTCCATCAATTGGTTGCTGATCTTTGGGAAACCATGAGAGCCATTGATGGCGCCGGGTTGGCGGCACCGCAGATTGGAGTACTCAAGCGGGTTGTCGTCTTCGGTTATGACAAGAATTACCATCCAGAGAATATGGATACGGTACCGGCAACCGTCCTGATCAATCCGAAACTGACACCGTTGACTGAGGAATTCGATGAACGTTGGGAAGGTTGTCTTTCTATTCCGGGGATGCGTGGTGTGGTTCCCCGTTATACCAAAGTCCGTATCGACGCATATGATGTAATCGGTAAACGTTTCTCTTGTGATGCAGAAGGCTTCTATGCTCGTATTGCCCAGCATGAATGCGACCATCTTGATGGTATCCTCTATCCGATGCGGATGCTTAGCCTCGATTACTTTGGTTTCAATGATGCCTTTGATGCTGATGAGTTAGAGGAGTCATAAGGGAGAGTCTCATCCAAGTAGTTGAAAAATAATGTTTTTCAGTCAGAAAAACATTATTTTTCGCAATTAGGTTTCACTAAAACGACTCATCAGGATGTAGATAACGCCATTTTCCAGAGGGCAAGGCTCCCAGCCTGATCTTGCCGATGCGTACCCGTTTCAGGGTAATGACCTTCAACCCGACTGCCTCACACATCCTGCGGATTTGGCGTTTCTTCCCTTCTTGTAAAACAAAGCGTAGCTGGTCTTTATTTTGCCATTCTACTCTAGCAGGTAGTAGCGCCTTGCCATCCAGTTTTAACCCATGACATAACAGTTGTAGGTCTTTTTCTGGTAACTGCCCTGGTTTTGGGTAGTACACTCTGACTAGGTATTCCTTGTCAATCGTTGAATTCTCACCAATCAGTTGCTTTGCGATGCGTCCATCCTGTGTCAGTACCAGTAGACCGATCGAATCGATATCCAACCGACCTGCTGGAACTAGCCCTCGTTTTTGGGATGGTTTGAAACGAATTTTAGCGGTGTCTTTTTTCCAATGGGAATCGGCATTCACCAAAGCGACAGCAGGAGTATAGCCGTTTTCAGCCTGACCGCTGACATAGCCGATAGGTTTATTGATTAAGATAGTCACTTGTTCAGACTGTTCGCGGAATGCCTGTTTGTCCAGCGTGATTTTCTGGTGTGGCAATACCTTGCTGCCAAGCAGCGAAACCACCTTACCGTCTACATGAACCCAACCTCGTTCAATCCAGACATCGGCTTCCCTGCGGGAACAGAGCCCCAACTCAGACATGCGTTTCGATAATCGAATAGGTTCATTCATCGATAATGCTCTTAATCTTAACAATCACAAAGTAGTTCAACGGGGAATCAGCACATCAATCATGTCACGTTCAAACTGGAGTTGTTGACGGGGTTGCTGAAGGGTTTTCCCGTCAATCAGGAAAACGTCTTCGATGCGTTCACCTAGTGTCATAATCTTTGCCGTATATAGGCTAATATGGTGACGGCTGAAAACTCTAGCAATCGCATATAAAAGCCCCCGGTAGTCATTTCCTGTAATGCTCAGCACAAATCGCCCTTTAGTGTCCGGTCTCAGGTCGATCGAAGGTGCAACTGGGAAAATTCGGGATTTCCGGGACAACTTAGGTTGGGAAGGTTCAGGTAGACTATCAGAAAATTTTAGAATATTTGCCAAGTCATGTTCGACTTGAGAAATAATGTCCCTGTAATTCTTCTCAAAACCCTGACGGGTCACCACAAACGAATCCAACGCATACCGCTGCTGTATTGTATGGATCTTTGCATCCAGGATCGCATAGTTCTTTCGATCAAAATAACTGCATATCAAGGCGAACAGATCAGGACGATCACGCATATACACCATCACCTGAAGACCTTCGCCCACTTGGGAAAGTCGGCATTTTACAATTGGCTTATCCGTTTCAGTTCGCCAGTACAGCGTTCGAGTATGCCATGCAATGTCCGAAGCATCATTGCGTAGGAAATATACAATATCCAGATGTTTCCAGAAAGTTTCATGAGCAGATTCAGTTAACCCATAGAGGCGGAGCTTAGCTTTCGCCTCGTGTTGTCGTTTTGCCAGTTCATGGTCAACCGAGAGATCTTCTCCGCCTAGTACACGCTTGGTCTGAATCAATAGATCTTCCATTAGTTTGCCTTTCCATGCATTCCAGATATTTAGTGCTGTTCCCTGGATATCCGCAACTGTTAGCAGAAACAGGGCAGTCAGATGTCGGTTATCCTTCACAATTTCGGCAAACGCATTGATGACATCAGGGTCAGACAAATCTCGTTTCTGCGCATAAAGTGATAGCGTTAAATGTTCTTTGACCAAGAACACCACCAATTCGGTATCTTCATCCGTCATTTCGTGTTGGATACAGAAACGGCGGGCGTCCTGCATCCCAAGTAGCGAATGGTTTCCACCCCGTCCCTTGGCGATATCGTGGAAAAGTGCAGCGACATACAATACCCACCGACGGTCAAAACCCATCATTAAGCGGCTACACAGTGGATTTTCATGGGCATATCGTGCCAGTGAGAAATGATGCAGGTTTTCAAGCACATTGAGAGTATGCTGGTCAACTGTGAATTGATGGAACAGGTCATACTGCATCTGACCGACAATTTTTCCGAAATTCGGCAGGTAACGTCCCAAGATACCCATACGGCTCATATATTCCAGTGTTCGCACTGCGAATCGTTCAGATTGGAGAATTTTCAGAAAAAATGCATTGTTTGTTCGATTGTTGCGGAAATGTCGATCAATATTTATCCTGGCATGCCACATCGCACGTAGGGTTCGTACCGTCATCTCCTTCAGATCAGCCCGTTGTGATAGCAAATAGAAAGCTTCAAGGATGGCAGAAGGATACTTGGTAAGCGTCGAATCCGAAGCAACATCCAACAAACCGTTTACCTCATTGAAACGGTCATTGATCCTGACAAAGACTTGCGGTTTTGGGAACAGTCGAGCCTGAATGTTTTGGAGTAGGATCATATTCAGCTGGCAAACCGAATGTGCCGCCCGGTAATACCGTTGCATCATGTACTCACAGGCAGTTCGAGCATCCAACAACAGTCCTTTTTTGCGAAATCTGAACGTCTCGGCAATTGGCATTTGCAAATCAAACAACAGACGGTCTTCTTCTCGTTTTGCTTGGATATGCAGACGAATACGGATATCCTTGAATGCCCGTTCTTTCTTGCGCAGTTGTTGCGCTTCAGAAGTCGTTAGCAGACCTTTTTTCGCCAGTTCATTCCAGGAAAACCCAAGTTTTGCCGCTTTTGCAACCCATAGGATTACATGCAGGTCCCGAAGCCCCCCAGGACCTTCCTTGCAATTTGGTTCTAGGCTATAAGGTGTATTGCCGAACTTCAGGTGACGTTGTCGGGTTTCCAGCGTTTTGGCAATGAAAAACGCTTGAGAATCCATCATTTCATCATAACGTTTCTGCATCTGTCGGAACAACTTTCGATTTCCCGTCACATAACGGGCTTCCAGCATGCTTGTTTGAATTGTGATATCGTTACTAGCTTCCTGAATGCATTCATCCACTGTGCGGACACTATGGCCAATTGTCAATCCAAGAGACCACAATTGTTGGATGAATGCTTCCAGTTTGGTATTCAATACCTCATCCGGATTTTCTGCTAGCAGTACTAGTATATCGACATCAGAGTGTGGAAACAGTTCTTTCCTGCCATAACCACCAACTGCTACCAGTGTATGAATTGCAGGGAAATTCAGCGATGACCATAGGGCAGCCAGCACTTTGTCCACACTGTAACAGAGGGTTTTCAGTAGCCATTGTGGACGAGGATGCTTCTGAAAATCAGCAATCGCAGATTTCTTCGATATTGCTAATTGCTGGCGGAAAGAAGAAACAGTTTCTGCTGTCATAACCTATCTTGGGCGGATATTTCCATAGCAGCAGTCTATACCAGATTACTTGTTTGCTGTGATGAACTTTGGGGGGACAGGCATATTTGGCGAAACCGTCAAGATTTCATATCCAGTCTCTGTCACTAAAATAGTATGCTCCCACTGTGCAGACAGTTTACGATCCTTTGTGCGGATGGTCCAACCATCAGGCAACTGGACAATAGCACGGCGACCTGCGTTGATCATTGGCTCAATTGTGAAAATCATCCCAGGTTTGATTTCTGCGCCTGTACCGCGATACCCATAGTGCAATACTTGAGGTTCTTCATGGAACTTGATGCCCACGCCATGACCGCAGAATTCACGGACAACGCTGTAACCTGCATTTTCTGCAAATTGCTGGATTGCATAACCAATATCGCCGATATGATTGCCCGGTTTCACTTCACGGATGCCCTGCCACATGCTCTGGTAAGTAATACTGGAAAGCCGTTTTGCCGTGATAGAAGGTTCTCCAGCGAAGAACATGCGACTAGTATCCCCATAGTAGCCACCCAAGATTACAGTAATATCGATGTTCAGAGAATCCCCTTTTTTCAAAAGTTTATTGGAATTCGGAATTCCGTGACAAACCACTTCGTTCAAGGAAATACAGGTTGCCTTGGGATAGGGAGTACAGCCAGATGGGCAGTAGTTCAGTGGAGCAGGGATCGCATCGTGATCTGTGATGAACTCATGGCAGAGCTTATCCAATTCACCAGTCGAAATGCCTGGTCTTACAAAAGGTTCGATGTAATCCAGTACTTCTGCAGCAAGCCTGCTTGCTTTGCGGATACCTTCAATCTGTTCAGGTGTCTTGATATAAATCCCTGTCATAGCGGCCTCTGGCGGTCAAATCTCCAAATAAAGATAGCTATTATATGTCAGTCAAACAAGCCTTGCCAAAAACATCCATCAGGTGTAATCGATTCCTGTTATAATCCATTCGTCTAAATCGGTGTGGAGAGGTGGCAGAGTGGTTGAATGCGCTGGACTCGAAATCCGGTATACGGGCAACCGTATCGGGGGTTCAAATCCCTTCCTCTCCGCCAAAAACGGGGATAGATTGTCAGATGATAGACCTAAAACAATGTTATCTGATCGCAATTTTTAAAAATCAGTAAGATCATTTAATAGTATGAAAGAGAGAGACGTTAGTTTTTCAGTTAGACTGCCAAAATCTCGATCATCCGATCAATCAAACCATTTAACCAATAGCCCCGCACCCAAATCTTCACTTGGCTGGCGTCCGGATATAGATGGCTTGCGGGCATTGGCTGTTT
>CAZWTQ010000031.1:0-16858 GCA_964636975.1 uncultured Oxalobacter sp.
CAACAACCCAGACGTTTAAGATTATCCCACACTTTGACATCGCCCTGATCGGTAGCTTTTTGCCATCAAGAAACAAGCTATCCATCATATTGTTTGATGCTTTACCCTTTAGCATAAAAAGAAACACGCTATATTTGCGCATAATGTGCATATATAGCGTGTTATCTTTCAGTTTTATACAATATATTGTGGTTTTATGCGTATTTCTATACGCTGTCGATTTTGCTTGTCGCTTGTTTGTCGCTTAAATCTGCTTGAAGATACTAAACGATATTACAATATTTTTTCATTTATGCGTTAATTGGTTGAACAGGACATTGCCTAACATACTAAGTGAAGTATGAGAAATATCAAGCATAACTTTTATCATATCTTTATTTTTCCAGTGACTTCCTTCACCTTGTGTAAATATTGATGCTGCTTGAAGCATGATTGTTCTTCCATTACAAAGAACAAATTTGTTTTTGCACAAGTTAGTATTTACTTGCATACCATAATTAGCCGCTGTAAGCCAGTCAAGTCTGTTCAATGTGCCATCATCATAATGTAGCGTATAATCGCTTCCATCAGGTCTTTGTATCGTTATATTATGTGTCAGGAAATTAGAACCTTCCAAAAACAGGATATATGGAAAGTATGGTTCTGCTAACATATAATTTGCAATCTCGCAGACATTTTTATGCGCCCGTTCAATTGCATTGCCTGCGGCCATTAAATTTTTGTCGTTGTTTTTTCCGACTTTAATACCGGCTTTTATGTTATCAATGTCTTTACCTTGGAACTTTGCTTCCGAAACAACCATAACATGCCATTATTCATTATCATCTTTAACTTCAATAATGCCGTCATCCGGAATAATGTTTGCACTTTGTAGGAACAAGGTCTGTCCAAGGTCGTTGTCAATTTTATGTAATGCTCGCTGATTTCTTTTTTATGATACTTTTCCTATATCGGAAAGTCAAAGCATGAAATTCATTTTGAAGAATGTTTATGGCAATTTTTGAATTATCAGAAACTTTCCTATCATGAACTTGCGCTTCTTCATCAAAAATACCTATAACATAACGCCCTCTGCGGCTTTCTGCTGCTCTGTCAGTCTGTCAGATTGCTGTTTCCCCTCCATTATCACATACCCATTTTAATTTCTCAAAAAAGTCTTTTATATTGCCTATATCTTTATGTTCGTCGTTTTCGCCTATGCGCTGCATTAGTTCAAGATGCTTATTAAAGTAGTCAATAGTGGTGCTATCGCTGTCACACATCAAGCAATGTCTTTTTTCCATGATACATACACGTCCAACGGTTCCACTTCCCGCGAAAAAGTCAAGAACAACTGAACCCGGATATGAAAGAGCTTTTACAAAACGAACAATAATTTCAATAGGTTTCTGCGTTGGATGTCCCACTCTCTCTTTACTATTTCCATTTAGCCTATTGATTTCCCAAACATTTGTAGGATTCTTTCCCTTTAAGGTATTCTCAGGGTTCAGTCTTTTGTCTTTCAGTGCTGCTTCAAGGTCTTTTTCTGAATATGGCTCTCGCACAGTGTCTAAGTCAAAATAATAATCGTTTGATTTTGCAAGCCATATTATTTCTTCATGCCTATTTGCAAAGTACCTGTGTGCAGACATACCGTTTTTATAGCGCCATATAATTGTATTTATCAATTTGAATTTTGTGTTATATCGTACATAATGGATTATATCAATTAAATCGCCGGATTTTACATCCCTAAATTGCACTCCGCCAAAAATAACCATGCTACCGTTTCTCGAAAGAACTCTATATGCTTCTTCAAGCCATTTTGCCGCCCATTCAATATAATTATCGTAAATATCCCAGCCAGCAAGTTCAAGATTATACGGCGGGTCAATACAGATTAGTTGAACGGATTCATCAGGAAGTTCTTTGAGAAAATCACAACAATCCATGATATTAAGGCATACCATGGATTTATCGGGTATCTCAAAGTCCATCGATGTTTTGTATTTAAGCGTATTATCTTTACGCATTTTATTTAATGACATTAACGCATGGTTATAATGCGATTTATTATGAATAACCATACATACCCCTTTAGTATATATCATACCAAGATCAGCTTGTGCAGTGACATCACCTTTCTTGGCTTTTTGCAAAATATACTGGAATTCCACTAAATTAATCTCCTGTGAATAACCCCGCGATAGGAATTATTTTTTTCTCTACTCACCATAACACAACCTTTCTTGATTTGTTGTTTCAAGCCATCAAATCACAATACCTAAAATATTCGTGCAAGCAAACCTTCCTGTAATAAGACCTATTTGGCAAGCCCCATATAATTTATCCTATTTTATAATCAAGATACAGGTCACAGATCGGCTATCTGATCATACGAAAAATGAAATATATAGCCTCTAATCTGGAATCGCATAAACGGGTATTCCCTCCAATCAATAAATAATCATAATTTGGATTATCAGTAACAACTATGCTTCAGTATTATCTCCATCGGTATCTCTTTCGTTACTTCTTGTCTTCTCTCCTTTTCTTTTTCCTCTTCCCTGATTTTCTGAAACCCTCTGCTAGGGTGAAGATGGCTGGAGAAAAAAAGACCCGCCGAAGCGGGGCTTTTCTGTAATATGATGGATGGAATCTGAAAAAATCAGATAACTCCCTGAGCCAGCATTGCATCAGCGACTTTGACAAATCCTGCCACATTGGCACCGGTGATATAGCTGACGGAGCCATCTGGGCGAGTACCATACTTGACACATTGTTCGTGGATAGCTTTCATGATGCCATTCAGTTTCTGATCGACCTCTTCACGGGTCCAGGAGAGACGGATGGAATTCTGGGACATTTCCAGACCAGATGTTGCAACACCACCTGCGTTGGAGGCTTTGCCCGGTGCATACAACACGCCCTTTTCTTCAAACAATTTGGCAGCATCAATAGTAGAAGGCATATTAGCACCTTCTGCGACACAGACAACACCATTGGCAATCAGTGTTTTAGCATCATTTTCATCCAATTCGTTCTGGGTTGCACATGGTAATGCAATATCAACAGGCACGAACCATGGACGTGCATCTGGATAGTATTTCGCACCGACTTCAGCAGCATATTCACTACAACGACCATATTTAACGTTCTTGATGTCCATCAGTTTTACCAGTTTTTCTGGTGTAAAGCCGTCTTCATCAACAACTGTACCATTGGAGTCGGAAACAGTGATAACCTTGGCACCCAACTGCATAGCTTTTTCAACGGCGTACTGTGCAACATTGCCAGAACCAGAAACAGCAACACGCATCCCATTCAGATTCTTGCCAACACGCTTCAGCATTTCTTCAACAAAATAAACCGTGCCATAACCTGTCGCTTCAGGGCGAATCAACGAACCGCCAAATGCCAAGCCTTTACCGGTAAAAACACAATCTGTACGATTAGCAAGCTTCTTATACATACCTGTCATAAAACCAACCTCACGGCCACCAACACCGATGTCACCGGCAGGTACGTCGGTATCTGCTCCGACATGACGGAACAATTCAGAAACAAACGCCTGGCAAAAACGCATAATTTCATTGTCACTCTTGCCTTTAGGATCAAAATCAGAACCACCCTTACCGGCACCCATTGGCAATGTAGTCAACGCATTCTTGAAAGTCTGTTCGAAAGCCAAGAATTTCAGAATGGATAGGTTAACAGAAGGATGGAAACGCAAACCACCCTTGTAAGGTCCAATCATTGAGCTGTGCTGGATACGGTAGCCACGGTTGACCTGAACCTGTCCTTTGTCATCAACCCAAGAAACTCTGAATTGGATGATGCGTTCCGGTTCTACCAGACGGCGCAAGAGTTCCTGACTCTGGTATTTTGGATTTGCCTCGATAAAAGGCCACATGCTTTCCATCACCTCGGTAACTGCCTGATGGAATTCTGGTTGATGTGGATCGCGCTGTTTTACGCCATCGAGAAATTCTTGAAGAGTTTGTGCCATTTTGAAAGATCCAATCGAAAAATAAAAAACGATATCAAACACAGTCAGGTACTGTGTACAAAAAATACGGTCAATCCCAATCCTGTTCTTCCATTGAGCAAGATACTGACTGTCCGTTGCCAAAACACCATAACAGCACCAAGCTATAATAGCCTGAATACTTTAGCCATTAATGTTTGCTTCTTATTTTAACAAGATTTTCCCTGTCAAACGCAATGAAAAAAACGCAACGATTCCGATGTGACCAATTCGCCAAACTGGTTTTTCTTTCGTTTAGAAACGAATACAAGTAAAAAAACAGCCAAAAATGTGGCAAATTGCTAAAATGATTTTCTCAATTTTTCTTTTTCTGTTTTTTTATCATGATTGACATCCAGTTGCTCCGCAAGGATATCGATACTGTCGCAGCAAAGCTTAGAACACGTAACTTTGATCTTGATATTACTGCATTCAATGACATGGAAGCACAGCGTCACCAGCTCCAGACTGCAACAGAAGAAATGCAGGCAAAACGCAATATGCTCTCCAAACAAATCGGCATCCTTAAAAAGAACGGACAAAACACTTCTGCTGTAATGGCAGAAGTCAGTGGGATCAGTTCTCAACTCAAGACCAATGAAGTAGCCCTTGCCAACCTGCAGGAAAAGATTTCTGCATTTATGCTTGCCATACCTAATATCCCACACGTTTCTGTTCCTATTGGTTCCGACGAATCTGCTAATGTAGAAATCCGTCGTGTTGGAACACCTCGCAAATTTGACTTTGACATTAAAGATCATGTTGATGTCGGTGCTCCACTGGGATTGGACTTCGAAACTGCTTCAAAACTGTCTGGTTCCCGCTTTTGCCTGATGCGTGGCAACATGGCGCGCTTGCACCGTGCCCTGGCACAATTCATGCTGGATACTCAGACTGCAGAACATGGCTACACAGAATGCTATACTCCTTATATAGTCAACGCTGACAGCCTTTATGGCACCGGTCAGCTACCGAAATTCGCAGAGGATCTCTTTACAGCCAAACGTGGTGGAACAGACGGCGACGGAGAACCGTTATACCTTATTCCAACAGCGGAAGTCACACTCACCAATACCGTACGTAACACCATCATCCCTGAAAACCAGTTGCCGATTAAACTCACGGCACATACCCCTTGTTTTCGTTCTGAAGCAGGCAGTTACGGTCGGGATACCAGGGGCATGATTCGCCAACATCAGTTTGACAAGGTTGAAATGGTTCAAATTGTCCATCCGGACAAATCCTATGAAGTACTGGAAAACATGGTCAAAAACGCTGGACGGATTCTTGAAAAACTCGGTCTACCCTACCGCATTGTTTTACTGTCTACTGGAGATATGGGGTTCTCGGCAGCAAAAACCTATGACCTCGAAGTCTGGTTACCAGCCCAGAACGCCTACCGCGAAATTTCATCGGTTTCCAACTGTGAAGCTTTCCAGGCACGTCGTATGCAGGCGCGTTTTCGTAGCAGTAGAAACCGTCCTGAACTTGTTCACACTCTAAACGGTTCTGGTCTTGCTGTGGGACGAACTCTCGTCGCACTGCTCGAAAATTTCCAACAAGCAGATGGTAGCGTTACCATCCCGACAGCGTTGCAACCTTATATGGGTGGACAAACCTGTTTAACGCCTGTAACTCAGAAAGGCTAATAATAGGGAAACTTCCCTGACAAAAAACGGCATATGTCGCCATATGCCGTTTTTCCTGCCAGCGTAAAAATACAGAATATACTCGAACTCAGTACCCAACTGCCAGTCCATCACCGCGCGGATCGGTTGCTCCGTAACGAAGACCCGTTTCAGGATCGATCATGATTGCTCCAGCATGTCCCATTGTATCGGTATAATCATCGACCTTGGCAACCGGATGCCCCCGTTTTTTCATCTCATCAAGTGTCGACTGAGAGATACGGCTTTCCATCTTGAGATCATTGGAAGCAGCTCCCCATGTTCTGCCATGCAACCAGCGTGGCGCAGCAACAGCATCCTGAGGAAACATGCCAAAGTCGACCACTCTAGTGGCGATAGCGGCCTGAGTCTGTGGCTGTCCTTCGCCACCCATGGTGCCATAAACCAGGAATGGTTTTCCACCTTTCAGTAGCATGGCGGCATTCAATGTATGGAAGGTTCGCTTGCCTGGTTCGATATGGTTGACATGCGCAGGGTCAAGAGAGAAAAAACTACCGCGGTTCTGCAAAAGGACTCCTGTATCCCCTGCAACAATGCCTGAACCGAAATCATGGTAGATACTCTGGATCAGGGAAACAGCATTGCCATCCTTGTCGACTACGCCAATCCAGACTGTATCACCTTTCGGATCAAGTGGCTTGACTGTAGCAGCAGCTTTACCCATATCGATACGCGCAGCCTGATCTTTTCCATGCTGTGCGGAAAGCAGGTAATCCAGCGGGATCTTGGCAAAGGCAGGATCGGTCAGATATTTATCGCGATCGGCAAAAGCCTGTTTAGTTGCTTCAACCATGACATGATAATAGTCTGCAGTTCCTTCACCCAGCTTCTTGACGTCGATATTGTTCAGAACATTCAAAATCTCCAGTGATGCCATGCCCTGTGTATTTGGCGGCAGATTATAGGCCGTGTATCCCCTGTAATTGACCGAGAGTGGCGTTACCCAATCAGCGGTATGTTTGGCAAAATCGTTCAAGGTCAAAACACCCCCATTTTTCTGCAGATCGGCAACAATCCTTCGGGCGATGGAACCACGATAAAATTCATCTGCTCCTTTCTCTGCAATCAGCTGGTACGTTTTTGCCAGTTGAGGCAATTTCATGATTTCGCCGACTTTATAGGAAGAACCGTCCTTCTTCAGATAAGTCTGCTTGAATCCAGAAAACCGTTGAAGATTCCGAAATTCTGAATCTTTTGGATCAACATTAATTGCCTGCCAACGTGCCAGCGAAGGTGTCACAGGAAAACCATCCCGAGAATAGAGAATTGCGCTGTCAAACAATGTTTTCCATGGTAATCCCGTATTGCCCATACTGGTATGCGCATACTTGTAGGCTGCATCCCAGCCTGAAACGGTTCCAGGCACCGTATTGGCGGCCAGATAGCCTCTTGAGGGAATTTTGTCATACCCTTTTTTCTTGTAGAAGCTGATTGTCGCCAATTCACCAGCCCTGCCACTGGCATTCAACGCTTTCACCTCTTTCGTTTTGGCATTGTAAATCAGCCAGAAATTATCTCCGCCAAGCGTGGTCATCTGAGGATAAACAACATTCATGGTTGATGCTACAGCAATAGCGGCATCAACAGCATTTCCTCCTTTTTTCAGCACATCCAGCCCCGCAACCGAAGCCAAGTAATTAGGAGATGTCACTGCACCATATTTAGCGATCGGATTGATACAACGGGATGGTGTATCACAATACTTTCCCGGAGATTTCTCTGCCATGACAGTCCCTGTGACCATCGATAAAGACAAGGCTATAGTAGATAAGTAAAACGTTTTCAATCGCATTTTTATTTGCTCCAAAAACAATAAAAAAACAAAACTACTTTATGTAAGACCTGCATTTTTCATGCCATTTTCTGCATTTCTGAATAAATTATCCAAAAATATTTTATTTTCATAATGCCTTATGGATATATGATTTGCATCGTAACATGATTTACGTAGCAAGTAACGGTTCTTCGCTTAAAGACAAAAACGTATCCCGAAAAACCTGTTGTCGTTTTGCACCAGCCTAGTGCACTCTTTCTGATCATCAAAGGAAATATCACAATAACCAGACCTGCAAAAATAAATTATGTTGGAATCCATCTGCGTTTATTGCAACTTTCCTACAGGAACATCCGATGTCTAGATGTCTAATCTAGGCCACAGCAATGTATCTACTCACCCATAGGATAAATCATTGGCATTCATCCTGAAAAACGAAAGCGAAAAGAACCTAACCCATATGAAACCGGCTGATAATTTCATCCGAGAATTACTGAAATATCCAATCACTTTACTGCCTAGCTAAGAACACACATCGCCTGTCTGATATCCGCAATCAGATCTTGTGGATCTTCCAGTCCGATGTAAAGACGAACAACATGCTTCTGCGGTAATTTCCAGCTAACACGTTTGTCACTAATGGTATACGGCACAGCCAAACTATGTGTACCTCCCCAACTGTATCCAAGCCCGAACAAAGTAAGAGACTCGATGAAACGGTCAATTTGTTCGCCTGTATATTTTTCATCGAATACGAATGAAAACAGCCCACTGGTACCGGTAAAATCACGTTTATAGAACTCATGTCCCGGACAATCCGGATAGGCAGGATGGAGAATTTTATCCACTTCAGGACGGTTCTTGAGCCAATCTGCCACAATAAGAGAAGAGGCTCCTGTCCTATCAAATCGCAATTTCATCGTCGGCAAACTGCGCAAGACCATTGCTACATCGTCTACACCAACGCCCATACCTATGCGCATACGAGCCATACCAACTTGCTGGAACATAGCTTCATTTTTCATAATCACTGCCCCCATCAGCAAGTCAGAAGCGCCTCCTTGATATTTAGTAATCGCCTGAACAATAACATCTGCTCCATGAGCAAACCCATCATAGGCTAAACCAGCAGACCACGTATTATCCAATGCGACAATTGCTCCTTTCTCATGTGCCACTTTGCAAATTATTGGTAAATCCGGTACTTCCATCGTAATAGAACCGGGCACCTCCGTCCAGATCAGCCTCGTGTTTTCCTGGATCAGACCAGCAATCCCCGCCCCAATCATCGGATCATAGAAGCGGACAGAAATGCCATAATCCCGGGCAAGCCATTTTCCCATATCCTGCGCAGGGTTATATGCATTATCAGGAATAAGCATATCATCGCCTGTTTTCAGGAAAGCAAAGTCAACCAGCGAAATGGCAGACAATCCACTGGAAACCAACAATGCATGATTGCCACCTTCAATCATAGCCAGCTCAGCTTCAAGAGTATAAGTGGTCGGCGTGCCGTGTAATCCATAGGCATAGCCCTCACGATTCAGTCCGAAGCGGGAACGCAATTCCTTCAGATTCCTGAAAAGTACAGTAGAACCTCGGTAGATCGGTTCCGCATAAGACCTGAACCCTGAGGGTGGTATGTATTCACAGTGGTTAATCAAGGTTTCCTTAGACAACTTCCTTTTCATGATACAGACTTCCAATCAACTTCTTTTCTTACTCAATATGTCAATGTACAGATGATACCCATTCACCCCAGAGGTCATGAGCATCGGCATCACATATCTCAACATCAATGAAATCACCGGGCGATAGTTTCCTTCTGTTGCCTTTCGGTTTTCGCACATAAACTACCCCGTCAATTTCTGGGGCATCAGAGGTTGAACGGGCAACAGCACCACTGCGGGCAGTCTCATCCACAATCACACGCAACCTTTTGCCAATTTTCTGCCGCATACACTCATGGGAAATAGCCTCCTGCAATTCCATCAACCTACCCTGACGTTCCTCCCGCACAGCTTCTGGCAAAGCGCCAGGCAAATTATTTGCCTCCGCTCCTTCAACGGGGGAATAAGCAAAACAGCCAACCCTGTCGAGCCGTGCTTCTTTCAGAAAATCCAACAGACACTGGAACTCTTCTTCTGTTTCACCTGGAAATCCTGTAATAAAGGTTGAGCGGATAGCCAGATCTGGACATACTTTTCGCCACTGCTGGATACGCTCCAGATTCTTTTCGCTATCCGCAGGACGTTGCATTCTACGCAAAACATCCGGATGGGCATGCTGAAAAGGGACATCAAGATACGGAACGATACCGCCACTTTCCCTATCCGTCATCAAAGGAATCAGATCATCAATATGCGGATAGGGGTAAATGTAATGCAAACGCACCCAGGCACTGTACCCTTTTGCCAGCCTGTCTAATTGCCGAACCAGACTCAACACATTACTTTTCAATGGGCGACCTCCCCAGAAACCAGTACGGTAGCGGATATCCAGACCATAAGCTCCTGTATCCTGCGAAATCACCATCAATTCTTTCACGCCAGACTGGAACAGTCTTTCCGCATCATCCAGCACCTGACCAATAGGATAAGAATGCAATGTTCCCCGCAAGTTAGGGATGATACAGAAAGTGCACCTGTGACAACATCCTTCAGAAATCTTCAGATAGGCATAATGCTTCGGTGTCAGTTTCAGTCCCGTTGGCGGGATTAGATCGATAAAGGGTTCATGCGGTTTCGGCAGATACTGATGAACTGCATCCATCACTTTCTGCACGGAATCAGGTCCAGTGACTGACAGCACCTTCGGATGCATACTTTTAATCAGGTTCGTTCCATTCGCACCCTGCTTGGCTCCCAGACAACCTGTAACAATTACCCTGCCATTTTCCTCCAGTGCCTCGGCGATCGCCTCCAGGGACTCCTCCTGAGCCGTATTGATGAAACCACAAGTATTCACAATCACCAAATCGGATTCATCATAACTGCTGACTGTTTCATACCCCTCTGCACGCAACCAGGTAATAATCTTCTCTGAATCCACCAATGCTTTTGGGCAGCCCAGTGAAATAAACCCTACCCTATTGCTTTTGCCCTTGTCTTCTCCCATATCATCCTGCTAGTCTTATGCCTTATCTATTCTTGCCCTTGAAAAATGTGCCAATGCGCCGACCTGCTCCCATATCACACTAGCAACCAGATACCTGTTGCCATCCGACCAGTCTTGCCACGATCACGTCTGAACGAATAGAAGCAGGTCGTTTCTGTCGCTGTACACCTATTCCCTCCATAAACTGAATTGATTCCCTGTCCTTTCAGGATCATACGGGCGATGCCATAAATATCTGCAATGAACTTACCCTGCACACCTCTTTCTGGCACGAAAACTTGTCTCATATCCGGATTCTGGCTGACAAATACTGTCCGTACCTCGTCGCCAACCTCAAACGCTTTCGGACCAATTGCTGGTCCCAACCATGCCATAATAGGTGCACGGCTTCTCGAGCGCATCGCACAAACCGTATGCTGTAATACCCCGGCAGCCAGACCACGCCATCCGCCATGTGCTGCACCGATCACTTTACCATCTGCCGTACAGAAAAGAACCGGCAAACAGTCTGCTGTCATGATAATACAGACCTTTCCTGCAACAGTTGTCCACGATGCATCTGCATTCGGAATACCGGAAACACTACCAGCATCCACTACCTCTGCCCCATGCACCTGATTCAACCAGGCTGGTTCTGAAGGCAAAATTGTCTGTAGCAATGCTCTGTTTTTCTTCACTGCACCAGGATCATCCCCCACATGTGCTCCGAGATTCAATCCCAAACCACCTTCAGCTTCACCGTATGGTGGCAGACTGAAACCTCCTGTACGCAAAGTTGAAAACGCTTTGACAGTAGCGGGGGCAGGCCAATCAGGAATAATCAGTTCCATACCAACCCTCATTCAAAACAATTGAAGCAGTTTTCAATAAAGATGCCATATCATCTGGTACAGGGGCTGTCCATGTGACAGGAACTTTCCGTGCAGGATGCAATAATCCAAGGCTGAATGCATGTAATGCCTGACGTGGAAACACCTCTGCCAGATGCGGTCTACCATAAAGGGGATCCCCAACCAGTGGACAACCGATTGCCTGCATATGTACCCTAATTTGATGCGTCCTACCCGTTTCCAGACGACACTTTATCAGGCTTACCGAATTACCTTTTAGGACGCCAGAAGCCAACTGTCGAAAATGCGTAATCGCATGGCGACCAAGTCCTGCAGTTGAAATGGTCATCTTGATGCGATTTTTCGGATGCCTGCCAATCGGTGCCCTGATTGTTCCTTCAGGTGCTGGTTTCCCCCAGACAAGAGCAAAATATTCCCTGTGCACACTCCTCGCCTGCAATTGACGTGCCAGATCTACCTGCGCTTCAACTGTCTTTGCCACGACCATCAGTCCCGTTGTATCCTTGTCCAACCGATGCACAATCCCTGCCCGAAGAATGGATGAACTCTTTGGCAGATAATGCAACAGCCCATTCAACAGCGTTCCATGCCAGTTGCCTGCTGCAGGATGCACCACTAATCCGGCCGGTTTATTCACCACTAAAAGTACGTTATCTTCGTACACCACAGGAAAGTCCATTGCTTCAGGCACAAAAGCCGTCTCCTCATCAGACAACTGGGGAATAACCTCGATCTCTTCAAAACCTGCCACCGTCTGCTTAGGTTTTGCTACGGTTCCGTTTACGGTCACATTCCCCTGTTCAATCCATTTTTGGATGCGACTACGGGAATAGGCAGGCA
The DNA here is from genome assembly GCA_964636975.1 of uncultured Oxalobacter sp. Classification (GTDB taxonomy): domain Bacteria; phylum Pseudomonadota; class Gammaproteobacteria; order Burkholderiales; family Burkholderiaceae_D; genus Oxalobacter. Next base: position 12,277 of record CAZWTQ010000031.1, read on the forward strand.
AATGACGTGCAACAAGTTTGTCCAGCCGTTCACCCCCTTCTGCCAACGTCAGGACAAATCGGACAGGTTCGCCTTCAGACAAGAAATCCCCGTCATCAAACATCGTCTGTCGAACTCCTGATACATCAGTCTGCGTAATTTCAGTCACTTCTATTCCTATCCGCTATAATGCGTGGTAGATTTATCGGTTTGCTTCATCTCGCTTTTCCGTTTATATCATGCACAAGCTTTTAGCCAAACTGTCCGTCATCTTGCTGGTTTGTTCGCTCGCCGGTTGTGGAGTGTTGCCAGAAAAACTTGATGAAACCCTCAATTGGCCTCCCCAGAGATTGTATCGCGAAGCCCGTGAACTTATGCGTGGTGGCGATAACGAAAAAGCCATTGAAATGTATGAAAAGCTGGAATCCCGTTATCCATTTGGTATCTATGCCCAACAAGCGCAGATTGACATGGCATACGCCTATTATCGCGACGGGGAACAGGCAAAGGCTCTTGTTGCGGTCGAGCGTTTCATTAAACTTCATCCAAACCATCCTGCTCTCGACTACATGCTTTATCTGCGGGGTCTTATCAATTTCAACGACAAAGTCGGCTTTTACAACTTCGCATTCAAGCAGGATCTGGCAGAGCGGGATCCCAAAGCGGCACAGGATGCATTTGAATCCTTCAAGACCCTGGTCAAACGCTTCCCGAGTAGCAAGTACTCTAAAGACGCCATCTACCGTATGCGTTACCTGTTGTCTGTGATGGCACGTTATGAAATCCATGTTGCACGCTATTACTACAAGAAAGAAGCTTATCTGGCTTCTGCCAACCGCGCACAAAAACTGTTGTCAACATACCCTGACTCCAATGAAGCTGAAGAAGCGTTACTCATCCTTGCCTCTTCGTACCGCCATCTTGGGCTGTTTGACCTCAGTACCGACACCGAACGGATTTTCAACCACAACTTCCCTGACAGTACAGCAAAAATCGGAGGAGAACCAGAAAAAAGACCGTGGTATCTGTTCTGGCTATAATTCTAGCTCAAGCTTCATGTGTAGTTAGAAAATACCATTTTCCTGATAACTTCTTCATGGTTATGACAAAGACATTCCAGACCACATCATTGACAACAGGTAGTTCGCTATTCACTGTTTCTGCCCCATCCGGTGCTGGCAAATCATCACTTATTGCTGCTCTGCTCAAAGCAGACCCGACACTCAGGCTATCCGTTTCTACCACCACCCGACAGCCACGTCCCGGTGAAGTGGATGGCAGAGAATACCATTTCACAACTGTAGAAGCTTTCTGGAAAAACATCGAGGCAGGAGAATTCCTTGAACATGCTTTTGTCCACGGCAATTACTATGGTACATCCAAGGCTAAAGTCCTTGAACAGCTTCGGGCAGGCAACGATATCCTACTTGAAATCGACTGGCAGGGAGCCTTGCAAATCAAAGAACAATTTCCAGATACCGTCAGCCTATTTATTTTGCCACCTTCCATTGCTGAGCTGGAAAACCGTCTCAACAAACGCGGGCAAGACTCCCAAGACACTATAAAACGACGGATTCAAGGTGCTACGCTTGAAATAAACCATGCATCTGATTTCGATTATGTTATTATCAATAATAGCTTTGACTTAGCATTGAAACAGCTGAACGCTATCATCGAATCAGCCCGTTGTAGAACTCTGCAGCAGATGCTGAGGAATCGGGTTCTGTTTGCAGAATTCGGAATCACCTGCTGATACTGGTTTCTGCCCGGATTTCATGTCAGGATTAAACACTAACCACACAGGGAAAAAATGGCACGCATTACAACTGAAGATTGTCTAAAAAAAATACCGAACCGTTTCGAACTAACCCTATGTGCGGCCTATCGCACACGTCAACTGCTACAAGGGCACTCACCGAAAGTGGACTCCAAAGATAAAATGACAGTAATTGCTCTGCGTGAAATTGCAGAAGGATATATCGGCACTGAAATGCTAAGGAAAGTACCGGGCTGACTGGCAGCCTTCCTGTCGGTATAGGCAATCTGCACCAGCAGACACCATCAGCAGATTTTCAGACTTGAGGGGAGACCATGATGAATAAACTTAACCCATCCAATGCTATACAAAACAACATGGTCGATACAGGTACAGAGACGGCGACTCCACCTGCCAAGAAATTCGAGAGCATCGCACAGATAGTCTCATCCATTTCTCACCCGAAAGTCGTCACATTCTCACATCTTGCCCGCAAGCTCAAGCAATATTTGCCTCCTACAGATATTGAGAAAGTGCTTGATGCCTTTCGCTTTGCAGATGAAATGCACCTCGGACAAATCCGGAAGTCTGGTGAACCCTACATTTCACATCCGCTCTGTGTCGCAGAAATTTGCTCGGAATGGAAACTGGATGCACAGACTATTTCGGCTGCGCTCCTGCATGATGTTATTGAAGACCAGCATGTTTCCCCTAAAGAACTAGTTGAACGGTTTGGTCCATCGGTTGCCGCCATGGTTGATGGTCTCTCAAAGCTGGAAAAAATCCAATTCCAATCCTGGATGGACGGCCAAGGCGAAAACTTCCGCAAACTGCTCATTGCCATGTCTAAGGACATTCGGGTCATCCTCGTCAAACTTGCTGACAGACTGCACAACATGCGCACCCTCAGCTCCATGCGCGATGAAAAACGACACCGGATTTCCCGTGAAACGATGGAAGTCTATGTGCCGATTGCCCATCGTTTGGGCATGAACAAACTCTACCGTGAGCTCCAGGATCTGTCATTCCACCACCTGTACCCATTTCGGTATGAAACCCTTGCCAAAGCCGTCAATACCGCCCGCAAAGACCGTAAACCCCTGTTAGAGCAGGTACATGATGCTGTCAGTGCTGCCCTTGAAAAGAATGGACTACACGCTGAGCTTTTTGGTCGTGAAAAAACCCTGTACAGCATTTTTCGAAAAATGCGCAATAAGCATCTTACCTTCGACGAAGTGCTTGACATCTATGGTTTCCGCATCGTTGTAAACACCATTCCTCAATGCTATCTTGCACTTGGTGTTCTTCATAGCATCTACAAACCGATGCCAGGAAAATTTGAAGATTACATCGCGATCCCCAAACTTAACAGCTACCAGTCACTGCACACAACCCTGATTGGTCCTTATGGTGCTCCGGTTGAGTTCCAAATCCGCACTCATGAGATGCACCACGTCGCTGAAAGTGGCATCGCTGCTCACTGGCTCTATAAAACTGGGGGTGAAGACCTCAACGAAATCCAGCGCCATAGTCTGGGTTGGCTTCAGTCCCTGCTTGATATCCAGCAACAGACTGGTAATGCCACCGAATTCCTGGAGCATGTTAAAGTTGACCTCTTCCCTGACTCGGTTTATGTATTCACGCCGAAATCCAAAATCATCGCCCTGCCAAAGGTCGCTACTGCTCTTGATTTTGCCTACAACATCCACTCTGAAATCGGTGATCATGCTGTCTCCGCAAAAATCAACGGCATGAACGTACCCCTGCGAACCCAACTACAGAACGGAGATATTGTCGAAATCATCACAGAACCCGATGCCCGTCCACACCCGCGATGGCTTGAATTCGTCCGAACAGGTAAAGCACGTTCCCGCATCCGAAGCTACCTGCGTTCCGTCGATATCGCTGATGCCATGCAGATTGGGAAACGCCTATTTGAACAGTCCTGCCAGAAAATCCACATCAAGCTTGATGACATCCCGAGAAATGTCTTCACCAAACTGTTGCGGGAAACCGGCGTCAAGAGTCTGGAAGACATCTATGCGGATATTGGTACCGGCAAACGCATAGCCATCCTTGTTGCCCGCAGGATTGCAGCACTCATCGAGGAACTCGGTACAAAAATCACGATACCTGCTGATAGGCAACGCGATGAATCTATCCAGAAAAACGAACCTGTTGTCATTTACGGCAGTGAAGGTCTCAACGTCACCATGGCTTCCTGTTGCAAACCAATTCCAGGAGACACCATCGTTGGAGAACTCAACGCCACCAAAGGATTGGTCATTCATTGCGAAGACTGTCAGATTTCAAAACGCCAAACCTCAAAAGAGCCTGAAAAATGGATCAATGTTGAATGGGGTACCGACCTCGCAGGTAAGCGCTTCGATTGCCAATTCAATGTCCAGGTCGTTGAAGAGCAAGGGAGTCTTGCCCGTGTTACTGGTGAAATCAGTAATGCTGAAGTCAACATCACTGCTGTCCAGATTGAAATGCAGGGACCGTTCACCCTCTTCAAATTCACCGTCCAGGTCGAAGATCGTATCCACCTGGCAAGCCTGATACGCAGAGTTCGCCATGTACATGGCGTTAAACGGGTCGGAAGAGATCAACTGACAACTTGACTGGAGCTGTAGTTTCCGATCTCACCCCATAGAGCTACAATAATGGTTTAATAGAGACCATCCCTCCTGGGGTTGTAGTTTCCGATCTCACCCCATAGAGCTACAATTTCACGTGAAACACTGAGCATAAAAAAGAGGTTGTAGTTTCCGATCTCACCCCATAGAGCTACAATCCCAGGTTATGTGTCGTCGCACTGAAGCGAGTTGTAGTTTCCGATCTCAC
>CAZWTQ010000031.1:16868-17636 GCA_964636975.1 uncultured Oxalobacter sp.
GAGCTACAATAATGCGGTTTTTCAACATGGTCAACAGTCGGTTGTAGTTTCCGATCTCACCCCATAGAGCTACAATACCAACCGGAAACCCGCAGACATACCAGAAGTTGTAGTTTCCGATCTCACCCCATAGAGCTACAATTAAGGTGGGTTTAGTGATGGAAATGCACATGTTGTAGTTTCCGATCTCACCCCATAGAGCTACAATTGACGGCAGTCAGAGACTGTTGCAATTGATGTTGTAGTTTCCGATCTCACCCCATAGAGCTACAATCATAGACCTAGAGAAAATCTACAAATGGCGGTTGTAGTTTCCGATCTCACCCCATAGAGCTACAATGTCAACATAAAGAGTAGAGAAAAATAAACAGTTGTAGTTTCCGATCTCACCCCATAGAGCTACAATCTGACATTGCGAGTATTCGAAGAAAGAGAAGTTGTAGTTTCCGATCTCACCCCATAGAGCTACAATGCAGAAGTAAAATAGTCCTTCTCCCAGCAAGTTGTAGTTTCCGATCTCACCCCATAGAGCTACAATAGATTTCCTCACGTGCTTTTACAAACAATGGTTGTAGTTTCCGATCTCACCCCATAGAGCTACAATTAATGTTGTATATGGGAAGATGACCGATATGTTGTAGTTTCCGATCTCACCCCATAGAGCTACAATAGCTGACCAGAAAGCGGAAGATGACCTAGAGTTGTAGTTTCCGATCTCACCCCATAGAGCTACAATTGCTGGTCTTGCAGTATCTCAGCTGGCGTAGT
>CAZWTQ010000032.1:0-17327 GCA_964636975.1 uncultured Oxalobacter sp.
TGGAGAGCCCATGCGAGGCAGGTTGTAGAGTCCTGACCGCCACTGAAAAGAACCAAGGCATGCCTTTTGATGGTAGAAATACATGAAGAAATCGTCATATTAGTGAGTGTTTATTGGATAATGTATGAGTAGGAGTATCGTTTATCTGAACAATGATTTTTAGCTTTTTTGCATTTGTTTGGAATATATGTTCCGAGTCTTGATGATAACAGTTTAATATCCAAAAAAGTTTCCTAAATTATCCTAAAGTGTTTTTTCCAATGGCGTATTTCATCAGCAGGGGATATCAGATTAAGGCAGATGTCATATGGCATTTCCTGCTTGGAATCGTTGTCCTGTTATTGGCAGGAGGAATGTTTTCTGCTTATGCACAGGAAATGACCAGTCCAAAAGATTCTGCAGGACAACCACCTGTTGATAGACGGTTGCAAAAATTCGCTTATACCGTAAAAATCGAGGCTCCTCTGAAAATTAGCGGTATGCTCCAGGATAATCTCAGTATTTCCAAATGGCAGTATAGCGCTGAAATGAATGACCGTCAGCTCCGCAGGATGTACCGTGCGGCATCGGCCGAAGTACGAGAACTAATGGAAACAGAAGGCTATTATGATGCCGAGGTGGAAACCCAATTATTGGGGGAGCACGGTAACCGTACCGTTGTCATTTCAGTTAAACCTGGCGAACCAGTCAAAGTGACGGATGTCAGCATTACTTTTGAAGGTGATGTAGTTGGTAAAAAGCCAAAGAGGAATTTCCCGGGTGAAGAAGGATTGAAAAAAAGTTGGAAAATGCCTGTGGGAACCATTTTTCGTATGGAAGATTGGGAAACGGCGAAATTAGCCCTATTCAAGGAATTATCACGAACTCGTTATCCGCGAGCAAAAATCAAACATACTCGGGCTGTTGTAGATCCAGAAACCCATGCCGCCCATCTGGAAGTGGTCATGGATAGTGGTCATGAAGTCAGGTTTGGGGAAACAGTGATTATTGGCCTCGAGCGGTACAGCGAACAGGTTATCCGTGGATTGCACCCTCCAAAACGGGGCAGTGTCTATAATGAAAGCCTACTACAGCGTTTTCAGTCCAGGTTGCTTGACAGCGGCTATTTCAATGGTGCTGATGTGGTTGCTGATCTTGAAACTGGGGCGGATGAAATTCCCGTTATCGTCAAAGTCCATGAAAACCGTCAAAAACATCTTTCAGTTGGTGTTGGTTACAGTACAGATTCCCGTGAACGAGTAAGCCTGACTTATGATAATTTCAATTTCATCAGGCAGGATTGGCATTTGAAAAGCTCTGTAGTTGTTCAGGATCGCCAGCAGACGGCCAAGGCGGATGTCTATCTACCTGAGAGCGAAGATGGTTTTCGGGACAGCTTTGGTGTAACTTATGACCGTTCTGACTATCGGGGATTGGATGCGCGTACCGTTGGACTGAATGTTCGTCGGGCATGGGGAAGTCCCCGTTTTCAGCAGTATATCATGCTGGAATACCTGAATGAGCATGATCGTATTGAGGGTGATACAGATGAACGTCCAGAAGCCTTGCCGATGACATATGGACTCATAAAGCGCCATCTGGACAACCGTTTTGCACCGACAGAAGGGTATCAGATTGAAGCGCAGGTTGGAGGTGCGATTGAAGGTGCACTGACCGATGAATCTTTTATCCGGGGGTATCTGAAAGGCCGCTATTATCATCGTGTAGGTCAACGGGGAGATATCATCGTCCGTGGCGAATTGGGAGCAGTGTTTTCAGATGATAAAAGAGGGGTTCCGTCAACCGTGATGTTCCGCACTGGTGGCGACCAGTCAGTCAGGGGTTATTCTTATGACAGTCTGGGTATCCGTCGGGGCGAAGCCGTTGTCGGTGGTCGTTATCTGGCGGTAGGTAGTCTCGAATACCAACATTATTTCTGGGATGCCTGGGGATTAGCGTTTTTCGTAGATGCTGGTAATGTCGCTGATAAATGGGCAGATATGGATTATGCTGTGGGGTATGGTATGGGTGTTCGTTGGAAGAGTCCTGCCGGGCCTATCGGGGTAGATTTGGCCTATGGCGAGAAAACGGGTAATTTTCATCTGCATTTTTCCTTTGGACTGACTTTCTGATGGTTGCGTTTTTTACTCGTTTCCGGCAGTTCTGGACAAAAAAGCGGTTATTGCAAGTGCTGGTTCCTGTCGGAGTGTTGTTCTGCCTGTTGATGATCTGCAGCCAACGTTGGGCAATCCAATGGATGGTTGAAAGTGTTGTTGCTGCAAGGGGAGAAAAAATTTCCTTTGAAGAAACATCTGGTTCTATTTTCCATGAATTGAAGGCAGAAAAAGTTGTTTATGAAGGACATGAACGGGATATCACCATAAAAGGTTTAGTGTTCCGCTGGAATCCTCTGCATCTATTGCATGGTAAGGTAGATATTGATGAACTTTCTGCTACAACACTTGAAATCGATCTGAAACGCTCTTCGGATGATCCTCTAAAACTGCCAGAATCCTTGGAGCCACCAGTTTCGTTGGCTATTCAACAGGTAATTATTGATTCCCTGTCTGTGAAGAAAATGGGGGTAGGCGTGACCCTTGAAAATATCCGTTGTTCTGTTTTTGCGGAGGATGGCGAGTGGCAAATAAAAGAGCTTGGTTTTGACAGTCCCTTTGGCAATGTGGCGATAAACGCCACCTTACAGATGGAAAAACCATTTGCCCTGTCGGGTAAGGCACTTTTTGACAATACAGAAGTTAATGCCCACATGACAGTGGATGCTGGTGGTACACTTGATCGGATTCAGTTGTTTGCATCACTCAATGGTTATGGGGCAACAGGTGATTTGAAAGCGGTGGTAACACCATTTGCTCCATTCATGTTTGATTCCTTAGAACTTTCCGCATCAGAAATCAATCCCGCCAAGATCAGCGAAAATTGGCCGGTTGCAGCATTCAGCGCAAGAGCGCACATTCTGGCACATGATGACCACTCGATTGAAGGGTTCCTGAAAGTGGAAAACAGGCTTCCTGGAGCCATTGACGGCAATCGATTACCCATCCATGCCATCCATGCAACGATGGGAGGCAATGTCGAGGTTGTTGAATTGTCTCCTTTGGTAATAGATCTTGGTAGTGGCGGAACTTTCGTTGGCAAAGGCACCTTTTCAGAGCCAGAAACCTCCCTTAGCCTGAAGACAAAAGGTTTCAATCTGCATGGCATCATGGAAAAATTGCGACCGACCTATGCTGTTGGCAATATCGGATATCACCGTTATGAAAATAAGCAGAAAATCACTGTTGACCTTGGCGAAAACCATGTGCGACTTAAAGCAGATGTTTTGAAGAGCGATGACCTGATTGAGTTGAAGGACTGCCTGCTAACAGCAAATGGTGGCATCATGGCGATGGAAGGTCATCTGAATCTGGATGAAGACAAGGATTTTGCGCTGAAAGGCGGTATCAGTCATTTCAATTTTGCTGCCTTAGGACGGTTTCCGTCCTCTAACCTGAACATTGATTTTGATGTTTCAGGTGCACTTAAACCAGACTGGAAGGCAGACCTTGTTTTCAATTCTGGTCCAAGTTCCCTGTTTAATCAACCGATTTCCGGTTATGGCAAAGTTAGTGTCAGGGGAAAGGAAATTACTGATGCAGCAATCAAATTGGCATTGGGCGCTAATACATTCACTGCATCAGGTCGACTGGGAAGGAATAGCGGGCAACTGAATTGGCGTCTCAATGCTCCATCTCTGGACGTGATTGGATACGGTTTCAAAGGATCGTTGTCGGGTTCCGGCACGTTATCGGGAACATTAGATGCCTTACAGGGCAACATGACATTGACTGGGTATAATTTCATGCTGGCAGATCTGTTTGGCGCAGGCACCCTCCAGATGGATGCTGTTTTTGGAACGACGCCCTCGGACAGGGTTGATGTCCATTTTTCCATGGAACAGGCGACTATTGCAGGGACACATTGGTCATCGTTGAATCTCCGTTCAGAGGGAACTTGGCGCTCCCATATCTTGAATGCTTCTGCAAAAAGCAGTCGTTTTGATTTGCTAGCCCAGCTTTCAGGGGGATTGACCTCTGGTGGCGAATGGGTTGGTTCCCTTGAACAGTTGGAGAATCGTGGTGAAAAACCATTTACGATGTCAGGTTCTGCCGCATTGCGTTTTTCTTCTGTTGATGTCTTTTCCATTGAAAACATGGCCTTGAATTTGGGTGGGGGACAATTGAATCTGGATAAACTGGTCAAAAAGCATTCCCTGTTTGAGACATCAGGCGATGCTAAGCATATTCCATTAAGCTGGCTCTTGTCCCTGTCTGAAGGTGCCGATGCCAAGGTGGATAGTACCTTGACGCTTGGCGGAGACTGGTCTTTGCGGGCAGACCATGTATTAAGTGGTGAGGCGCATATTTATCGTGAAGATGGTGACGTTACGCTGGTTGGTGAAGAAAACCGCATCCGTCTTCGTCTGACAGAATTGGATATTCGGGCGTTGTTCAATAACAGCAATATGGATTTCCATCTACAGGCATCCAGCAGTCGTCTTGGTGAAACCAATGCCTCCCTGAAGACACGTCTTGCACATCGTAATGGGACTTGGGGAATTTTCAAGGATAGTCCAATCCAGCTGGCACTTAAATCAGAAATGCCATCCATCCGATGGATCAGCATCCTGACGGGAATACCAGACCTAGACCTAGGTGGTTCGCTGGCAGCCGATATCCGTGGTTCGGGCACCTTGGGGACACCCCGTCTGTCAGGTACAGTTTCAGCGCGTGACCTTGGTGTTGATTGGCCAAGCAGCGGTGTACATCTTGACAGGGGAGAACTGTCTGCCTCTTTGGAAGGTAACCAGCTGACTATCACTAAAGGTGTCATTTACAGCGAAGAGGGCGTCTTGCAGATTGGTGGAGGAGCATCCATGAAGAATGGTATGGTCAACAGTACGCTTAAACTACATGCCGATCATCTGATGGCGTTATCTAATGTAGATCGCAAGGTTGTCCTGACAGGGGATAGCGTTTTCACGCTGGATGATAAAGGACTGAACCTGACGGGCAACCTGCAAGTTGACCGTGCAAAAATTGTATTGAACAATATTTCAGGGGGGGTTACCAAAAGCAAAGATGTCGTTGTTCTTGGCAGGGCACCTGAAAAAGAATCGACTTCGCCTTTCCACTTCAATATTACCGTAAATTTGGGAGACCATTTCCTGCTGGAGGGGTTGGGCGTGGAGACCCGTCTTGTGGGACAGGCTACAGTGGCATCGCAGGCGGGAGATCGCTTGAAACTCAACGGCAATATCAGCACAGTGGATGGCGTTTTTGGTGCTTATGGACAGAAATTGATTATCCGAAGAGGTAGGGCGATTTTTCATGGTGTACCTGACAATCCTTCAGTCGATGTTTTGGCAGTCAAGGAATTTTCATCATCTGATGATGTAGAAGAAGTTGGCGTCCAAGTTAGAGGAACCGCCCGGATACCGAAAATCAAGCTGTATTCCAGACCGGAGATTCCTGATTCCGAAAAAATTTCCTGGTTAGTATTGGGATATGGTGGTGGCGAAAACGGTTCCACACAACAGCGCTCTGCCTTAGCAACTGCTGCGGCGAGCATCCTTAATTCAAAGCAAACGGGAGGACTTCCTGGCAAATTGGCTGGAACTTTGGGTATGGATATCGGATTCTCTTCTTCTTCCCAAGTTGATGATACGGTACTAGCATTGAGCCGCCGGATTGCTTCCAACCTGTATCTTTCCTATGAACAAGGATTGACAGGGGCAATCAGTCTAATCAAGTTGCGGTATCAGTTTTCAAAGCGTATGTCTGTAGTCGGGCAAACTGGCACCGTCACTGCTTTCGATTTCCTGTATGACTGGCGGTTTGATTAGTGCTTTCAACTTGTCCCTGAAAGATCAATTTTTGCAATAGAGATCACTGTTTCCATTCCAAAACCAGCTACTGAATGTTGCTGATAGTCTGTCGTGTTTCGAGATTATTATCCCTGAAATACAGTTGAACGGGGTAATAGTAACGGTCTTTTGCAAACCAGATAGTCATAGTCTGGTTCTTGCCATTGCTACCAGACAGGACAGCTGTCTGGAATCTTCCAGCAGGGGTAGATAGGGATTCATTGCGGATGGTGTAGAAAGTCCAGTCTCCGACGCCTCGGTGACCGATGACCTGTACAGCATAACTATGGCCGGGAGAGAAAGACACCTTATTGTAATTGGCAATGGCAGAAAGTTGCCAGATGACACTGCTATGGTCTTGAGCCTGTCCAGAGAAAGAGATGTTGTCATTGTCATCAGAGGGTTTGAAAAAACCCGTTGCCTGATTGATAGATGCAGAAAATTTCTTGCGGAGTTTTGTTTCAGAATAGCTAGATGGTGCCAGTCCTGCCTTACTGACGTGACCGGAGCTGGTAGAATTCAGGACATCGCCAAAAAAAGTGACCGTGCATTTGTTTCTGATGGAATAACTTTTGTAATCAGTTTTCCATTGTGCAATGGAATTGCCAGACAAGTTCAAACCATTGTACAGGGCGGTTACCTTGTAAGTCAGTGTGACAGAAGGCGGAACGGTAGCATGGTAGACAGGAGCTGCTATGGCAATAGAGCCACTGGTCATGATGATACTGACTGTCAGGACTGCATAGATGTTTTTCATGGATCTCATGCCTGTTTTTTTGAACCTATGATATAAACACCATATTGAGATGCAGTGGCGATGTCAACGTGGCGATTGATCCCTGTTACCGATATTACATATTGTTACTGTTGCCGGATAAGAAGATGGTATTGTTTGAAAATAAAATTTGCGACCGAAAAACAATCCGGGAAAAACTGGAAACATTGCCTAGACCAGTTGTCTTGACGAACGGCGTATTTGATATCCTGCATCGCGGTCATGTTACTTATCTTGCCCGTGCCCGTGCAATGGGAGCTGCACTTGTCGTAGCGGTGAATACGGATGCATCGGTCAAGCGATTAGGGAAAGGAGACGATCGTCCCGTCAATACTTGCGAAGATCGTATGGCGGTGCTGGCCGCACTGGAATCAGTCGATGCTGTCGTACCGTTTGATGAGGATACTGCACAGATAGTAGTACGAGAATGTCATCCTGATATTTATGTCAAAGGAGGCGACTACGACATGCAACAGATTCCAGAAGGCAAAGAAGTTCTGGCTTATGGCGGGCAGGCAAAAGCTATTGCGTTTGAATATGATCGATCAACGACGGCGTTGCTGAAGAAGATTCGTCAGAAGTTATAAAAGAAATGGGTTGTTCATCATCAATAGATGACAAGTTTGCCAGTTTAGGTTTGCTGTCTTGATGCAGATTGATGAAGTCATATTTCGTGCGATCCATCAGATGAGAAGGCACAAGAGTAGACAGTGCTGAAAAAATATTTTCTACCCTGCCTTTATACAGTTTTTCCCAATCCCGGATCATCTGCTTGATATGACGTCTCTGCGGGTTTTCTTGGGCACCGCATAATCCTTTAGGGATCAAAGGATATTGCTGGATTTCCGCGAAGCGTTCTAGGTCTGTCTCTTTGATGTATGCCATCGGGCGGATAACAACATGTCGTCCGTCGTCGGTCTTGAATTTCGGTGGCATCCCCTTGATTTTTGCGTTGAAGAACAGGTTCAGAAAAAACGTTTCCAGAATATCGTCGCGATGGTGTCCCAAAGCGATTTTGGTGACACCCAACTGATCCGCCAGATTGTAGAGAATGCCCCTGCGCAGACGGGAACAGAGTGGACAGATAGCTTTACCTGTTGGAATCAGCCGTTTAATGATACTGAAAGCATCTTGGGTTTCGATATGGAATGGAATGCTCTTCTTCTTCAAATACGCCGGTAACAAGTCTTTGGGAAAACCTGGCAAGTTCATGTCAAGATTGACGGCAATCAGTTCGAAATGAATGGGAGCACGCGATTGCAAGATCATCAGGGTATCCAGCAGGGCATAGCTGTCTTTGCCGCCAGACATACAGACCATAATCCGGTCATCATTTTCAATCATATTGAAATCCCTGACTGCCTTGCCTGCTAGGCGCAACAGGCGTTTTGAGAGCTTATTGTTCTCATAACCTGTTTTATAAAATTTCCGATAAGTTGTCATATCCTGCGATTGATATCAGTCTTCATCTTTGAAGCGGAAAACCTCGACACCGACACTGTCACAGTCTTCATAAGCAGCTGGTTTTTCTGAAGAAACCCGAACTGCAATAACATTCGGATGTTCCAGCAACAGTTTTGCCACATCATCAATCAAGGTTTCCTGCAAATTGATATGTCCTTTGGCGGTGCGGGCTGCCAGGGTATCCCTGATAAAAGAGTAGTCAATAGTTTCTTCCAGCCGATCGTTGACAGGAGTAGTGCTAGACAGCGGAATGAACAGATCGACGTTGATGAAAATTTTTTGTGCCTTCTTCTTCTCGAAGTCACAAGTTCCGATTCTGATAGGCACCTCAAAATTGCGGAGGAAAAAACGGCGGCACTGACGGAGTTTGGGATGAAGTAGTGGCGTGTACATGGGATAGCTCTGTTTAACGAATCAGCCAATCAATAACAGGTTGTCGGGAAACGACATTTTACTCCGAAGTCTGCAGACTGCGGTTGCCAGTGGCTTGTTTTAACCTGCCCAGATATAGCGTAGGCAGCCTGTTTTATGGGGCGATTTCCCTTAAAGACTCTTGCTGGCTGTTCCTAAAGTCACCGATATGTGTTTATCCGACAGAAGCTAAATGAGTACTCATGGAAAATCGGGAAAGAGAATGAAAAGCAGAACCGAAAGGTTGATAAGTTGATACCAAGGTAGATAATGTCAGGCAGGACATGAAGAGCATCGTTGGCATAACAACCGTGACCAAGACGCTGTTCAGGTGGAGCGAGAGGGGAGAATAGTGAACAGATTGAATAAATCGGGCACTATTCTAAAATCTGAAAAGTCATCTTAATGGGCAGTAAATCCACCATCAATTGAAATACAGGCGCCGTCCACAAAACTTGCGTAAGGTGAACATAACCACATTACAGCATTTGCAATTTCAACGGGGTCACCAAGACGCCCTTTCGGAATATCTCTAACCAAAAGTTCTCTGATTTCAGGTTTTCTTTTGATTAAATCTTCTGCCATAGGAGTCAAAATGACGCCCGGTAAAACAGCATTAATCCTGATACCTTTTGAAGCATAATCAATTGCAGCAGTCCTTGTTAAACCAATAATAGCGTGTTTGCATGAAATATAGGCGGCTTGCCCCGGGAAACCTGTAATTCCACCTTGTGAAGATGTATTTACAATTGCTCCACCACCCTGTTTTAACATCTGTTCAATTTCAAACTTCATACAGTTCCATACACCTTTAAAATCAACGGCTACCGTCTTATCAAATTCTTCATAAGTGATCTCTGCCATTGGTCTTTGCGGAGTTTGAACGCCCGCATTATTAAAAGCACAATCAAGTTTGCCATAAGTGTTCACAATATGGCCAATCATTTTTTTAACAGCAGTTTCATCACTTACATCACAGTTATACGCTTCTGCTATTAAACCTTTTGAAGTCAATTCTTCAACCTGTTCTTTCATATCAGCAACATCAGCCAAAACGACTTTTGCACCGACATATGCAAATTCCTGTGCCGTCGCCAGGCCTATCCCTTGTGCTGCACCTGTTATAAGCACAACTTTGTCTTTAAAACATTCCTTCATCGCCTATTTCCTTATCAAGTTTTTAAAGCATGAGCTTAATCGAGGTTGATAATTTCACATATGAGGTGATATATAAATCTAAATAGTCAAGACCAAGATTTTTCAAACTTTGATTCAAGCCAGATTCAAGCCATCGTCGATATTTTTTTGCCCTGATATATTACCATTTATTCCATCCTGTGTGCGGTGAGCAAATTTTGAAGCAAAAATATAATCATCCCTTTTGCAAAATCGCAAAATTCTTTAAGGTTTTACCGGCATATTGTTAAACACTTCTTTTGCAGTTTTCAGAGCCGTAAAACTATTTGCAAATCCCACATAAGGCATAACCTGAATAATGGCAGATGTAATGTCTTCCCTAGAATTTCCTACTTTCAGGCTGCCCATAATATGGCTTTTAAGCGTAACAGTGTTTCCTGTCGTTGCTAAAATGCCGATTGTCAAAAGCTCCCTTGTTCTGATATCCAGTCCTTTCCTTGTGTAGAAATCTCCGAAACAAACTTCTGTCAGATAATCCGCCACCTTATCGCCCATATCATCAGGTAAATCCTTCAACATATTCCTGATTTCATCGCCATAAATAGGGTGCTGGATTTCATAACCTTTTTCATAACGATTTTTTTCATCAACCGTTTTAAGTTTTGAAAAATCAGTTTCGATATTTCTTTCTTTCAATACATCGTTAAAAACGGCCAATGCATTCAAAGTTTTTGGAAAACCGATAAAAGGAGCGCAATGATAAATCGTTTCATGAATTTCAACTGGAGTATTTCCTACATTTAATGCGGCATTGATATGAGCTTTTAATTGAGGCAAAGTCTGCTGGACAGTTAGTGTCGTGACAGTCAATAATTCACGTTTTTTAATATCAAGATTTCCTGTTGTGAAGACATCCGCAAAAATATATTTCTGCAAAATATCCATCATGTCTTTATCGCTACCCTTATTGTTATCAAGGCTTATATGAAAAAGCGATTTTAAATTTTTGTTTGCGACTTCTTCTCTCGCAGTTTCTTTTTTCAACATTTCATGATCATTCATAGTTCTGGCAAATACGAAATTTGTCTGAAATAAAACCAGTATCAGACTGAGTGTAAAAATCTTTTTAAACATAAGATAATATTTCTTTATTCATGGGACATTACAATAGGGCTTTCGCTCCGAAATTGCCCTGTCATTATACCAGAAACAGCAATAACAAATCATCAGAAGGCAGAAACACACAGGCGGATAAGCGGAAACTTATATCGACTCTTGGTAAACTTTATTTGTTATCCTATTATAACATAACACATTCTACTGCCTGAAAACGTCATCCAGAATGGACTGGATATCGATTTCCGGATATATCTGTGTTAAGGTAACACTGTTGAAAAGCATGAACATGGTTCGTCTGCAGGGGCAAAAAGCGTATATTCAGGAGACTGAACAGGATGACCAGGCAAGTAAAGTCCAGACAGCGGGTTGCGGAACATGGTGAGGTATTCACTGCGGAAAGGGAGGTTAACGCCATGCTGGATTTGGTAAAACAGGAAACTGATCGGGTAGACAGCCGTTTTCTGGAACCAGCCTGTGGTGACGGGAATTTCGTGGTTGAAATACTGCGCAGAAAACTCATGGCGGCACGGAAACGGGCCACACCGCCAGGCAGGAAGTATCCACAACCACTGGCCTTTGAAAAGCAGTCAGTCATTGCCGTGTCAAGCATCTACGGCGTCGATTTGCTGGTTGACAATGTCAGTGCTTGCCGGCAGCGGCTCTATGACATCTGGAACACCGAATATGAGACCGTCTGTGAAAAAGAAACCAGCGAAGAATGCAGAAAAGCCGTCCGCTTTATTCTCAGTCGCAACATTGTCTGCGGTAACGCTCTGACGCTGAGGTGCGTTGATGAGAACCAGCAGGATACTCAAACGCCTATCGTGTTTTCGGAATGGACACTTCCTTTTAACGATACCCGGATACAGCGCAGGGATTATTCCTTTGCAGAGCTGATGATGACTTGCACAGCCATAGAAGACAACGTCAGTAAAACCGGGCAGAAAAGCATCTTTGCTGATGAAAATGATAGGGAGATTCCCGTTTTCCTTCGGCAATACATCTTTGATTACAGGAGACCGCAGAACTATGGCGACGAATCTTTATAATCCCGATGTACTGTCTTGCCTCGCCAATCTGTCCAATGATGAAGTGTTCACCCCACCGGCGGTAGCGAACACCATGCTGGATCTCCTGCCACGGGAACTTTTCAGTGATCCGAACACGACATTTTTGGATCCAGCAACAAAAAGCGGTGTATTTCTCAGGGAGATCGCCAAACGGCTGCTTAAAGGGCTTGAACCCAGGATTCCTGACTTGCAGGAGAGAATAGACCATATTTTCCGGAAGCAGCTCTATGGCATCGCCATTACCGGACTGACAGCACTCCTTTCCAGACGTAGTCTGTATTGTTCCAAGACGGCAAACGGCAACTATTCCGTGACACACTTTGACACTATGGACGGAAATGTACGGTTTAAGCCTGTCAGACATAGCTGGAAAGAAGGCCGGTGCGTTTTTTGTGGCGCCTCGCAAAAAGGATATGACAGGGGAAAAGGGCTTGAGACACACGCCTATGAATGGATTCATGCCAGAAAGCCGGAGGAGATATTCAGGATGAAGTTCGATGTGATTATTGGTAATCCGCCTTATCAGATGAGTGATGGGGGGGGGGGGGACTGGTAAAAGTGCTAAGCCCATATATCAGTTTTTTGTATCTCAAGCCAAAAAACTGAATCCAAGGTATATGTCGATGATTATTCCATCACGTTGGTTCTCCGGCGGGAAAGGGCTTGATGATTTTCGAATAGAAATGTTATCGGATAGGCACATACGAAAGCTCGTTGACTATGACAATTTCAAGGAAATTTTCCCAGGGGTAGATCTTGCTGGGGGGCGTGCTTCTTTTTATGGGATAGGGATAATCCGGGTTTATGTGAAGTTACAAATGTAAGTGGTGGTATCAAGAATACTGTAACTCGGGAACTTAATGAATACGACACATTCGTTCGTTCTAATCAAGCATTAGCTATTGTAAACAAGGTTAATTCAATAAAATATAAGAAGCATCTAAGCGAGGTCGTATATTCAAGGTCGCCTTTTTGTATTTCAACTACATACAATCCAACAGAATCTGGGATACCTTGCTATTTTACGCAGAGGATAGGGCTTCGTTATGTTAGAGAAGTCGATATGGCAGATCCTTTTGGCATTTTAAACAAGTGGAAATTCTTAGTTCCAAAAGCGCCTATCGCAGGACAAACGGATTTTTCAAAACCAGTTGCCTTTTACTACGATGGCAATACAAGAATTGCCCGACCAGGAGAAATATGCTCTGAATCGTGGCTTGTTGCTGGAGCCTTTGATAGTAGAGAAGAAACTATGTCATATAAATCTTATATTTTCACTAAAGTAGTTCGTTTTCTCCTTTTGCAAACCGTTTTATCTCAAAACATATCAAAAAAGAATTACTGCTTTATCCCTGATCTTGAGAGATACGAAGGGATATACACTGACGAACAGTTATGCAACCTTTGGGGTATTTCTGATAGCGAATATGAATATATAAAGTCTAAAATTGGTGAAATCGGGAGGGGAGGCGGCGATTGATGCCTGAACTGGATTTCTTCCCACAGCGGCCAAAATCCCATCCTGCCATTTATGCCTACGAGTTCAAGGGCGTTGCCTCTCATAGGGGATATATCAAGGTTGGCTATACCGAGCGGGATGTGGAAACACGCATCAGGGAACAGACACACACCACCGCTGTGCCATACACAATTCTTGGTACATGGCCTGCAATGAGGAATGACGGCAGCTGTTTTACCGATCATGATGTTCATGCTGCGCTGAGAGCAAAAGGTATCCGGCGGTTGAATGCCGGCGAGGACAGGAACGAGTGGTTCAGATGTTCTCTTGCCGATGTGCAGGCGGCAGTTATTGCCGTGAAAACAGGTTTGCCGAATACCGAAAACCGCACGCAGGCCTTTGCGATGCGTCCGGAACAGGTGGCAGCAGTTGAAAAAACCATAGCCTATTTTAAATCTGCCCGTGAAGAAAACAGTGGCAGAACGCCAAAGTTCCTCTGGAATGCGAAGATGCGGTTCGGAAAGACTTTCGCTGTCTATCAGCTTGCCAGACGAATGGGGTTTAAGAAAGTGTTGATTCTGACTTTCAAGCCCGCCGTGCAGACGGCGTGGCGGGATGATTTGATGACCCATGTGGATTTTGAGGGCTGGCAGTTTATCACCCGCTCCGAGGAGGTTGGCAGCCTTTCTACCGATGGGCAGTTCGAAAGAGCAGACAAGTCAAAGCCTATCGTCTGCTTTGGATCTTTTCAGGATTTTCTGGGTGTCAACAGGGAAACCGGTGGCATTAAGGCCAGCAACGAGTGGGTACATTCCACAAATTGGGATCTCGTTATTTTCGATGAGTATCATTTTGGTGCCTGGAAGGACAGTGCGAAGAAGCTTTTTGAGCAGGACGAGGATGCCTATGAAGAGGATCTTTCCAAGTACGACGCTGGCAATGCCCATGATGAAACATGGTTGCCAATTACAACAAGTTATTACCTGTTTCTGTCCGGTACGCCGTTTCGTGCACTGAACTCTGGGGAGTTCATTGAGGAACAGATTTATAACTGGACGTATTCCGATGAACAGGAGGCAAAGGCCGAGTGGCCGAATCTTTCAGCTTTTCCTGATTACAGGACAAAGCCGGAAGATGAAAATCCTTATGTGGCTCTTCCCCGGATGGTCATGATGACTTATAAAATTCCGGAGAGTATCCAGTGCATCGCACGGCAGGGCGAGTTTGACGGGTTTGACCTGAATGTGTTTTTCTCCGCTGAGGGAACTGGCAAGGATGCGCATTTCAGGTTTGAGGATTATGTGCAGAAGTGGCTGGATCTGATTCGTGGCGCCTATCTGGAAACAACGGTGGACGAACTAAAACTCGGTGCGGAAAAACCGCCGATGCCCTATTCTGACACACGGCTTTTGAATGTGCTCTCCCATACGTTGTGGTTTTTGCCGGATGTGGCTTCTTGCCATGCGATGAAGAACCTACTCTCCCAGAGGCAGAATGTTTTTTATCGTGACTACAAGGTCATCGTTTGTGCCGGTAAAGAAGCAGGAATAGGTGCAGCTGCCCTTGAGCCTGTTCAAAGGGCGATGGAAGACCCACTGAAAAGCAAAACGATTACGCTTTCCTGTGGTAAGCTGACGACCGGTGTTACCATCAGGCCATGGACAGGAATTTTCATGCTACGCAATCTCTCAAGTCCGGAAACGTATTTCCAGGCAGCTTTCCGTGTGCAGAGCCCCTGGGAGATTATGAAAGATAACGGCGAGCGACAAATTATCAAGCAGGCCTGTTATGTATTCGATTTTGCACTTGACCGTGCCTTGCGGCAGATATCTGATTACAGCTGTCGTTTGAATGTGACGGAAGGCAATCCGGAAAAGAAGGTTGATGCGTTTATCAATTTTCTGCCGGTGCTGGCTTATGATGGCAGTGCCATGCGCAGGGTCGATGCTGCAGAGATTCTGGACATCGCCATGGCAGGGACATCGGCCACTTTGCTTGCGAAACGATGGGAAAGTGCTTTGCTGGTGAATGTGGACAATGATACGCTCGCCCGTCTGCTGGCAAATAAAGATGCTATGGATGCTCTGATGCGCATCGAGGGTTTCCGCAGTTTGAATACCGATATTGAAACGATTATCAATAAATCGAATGTGGTGAAAAAGGCGAAATGCGATAACAGCGGATTAACGCCGAAAGAGAAGAAAGAGCTGACAGAGGCGGAGAGGGAATATAAACGCAAGCGCAAGATGATTCAGGAAAAGCTTATCAAGTTCGCTACCCGTGTTCCTGTTTTCATGTATCTGACCGACTATAGGGAATACAGCTTGCATGATGTTATTACGCAGCTGGAACCGGAATTGTTCAAGAAGGTGACAGGGCTTGACATTAAGGATTTCGAGCTTTTGGTGTCGCTGAATGTGTTTAATGAGGCGTTGATGAACGATGCCGTATATAAGTTCAAGCGATACGAGGATGCAAGCCTGGTTTATACTGGCATTGACAGGCATTCTGGAGGGAATGTTGGTCTGTACAGTACGGTTATTTCCCGTGCAGATTATGATGCGGCTGCGGCAACGAGGCGACCTGTTTCTCCTATATGACTTTGCACGATATTCTCTGAGGATGGTTTTCGATTTTTCCTTGCCGGATAGTGACGCCAAAGCAGTTTCTGATCGTTTGAGAGAACGGATTGCTGAACGTATCAAGGATGCTGGTGGAAAAGTTTCTTTCGCCGATTATATGCAATGGGTGTTGTATGAACCTGTATTGGGTTATTACAGCGGAAGATCGGCCGAACTGGGCAAAGGTGGCGATTTTGTGACAGCTCCCGAATTGGGCAATTTGTTCGGCAAGACGCTTGCCCGGAGTATTGTACCATTACTCAGGCAGACAGATGCCCGGATTCTGGAGCTTGGGGCAGGTACGGGCAGGCTGGCAAAGACTGTGCTTTCTGAACTGGATGCGCTTGGCGTGACGGTAGAGTCATACAGCATTCTTGACTTGTCCGGCGAGTTTCGGGAACGTCAGCAGTCTTTGCTGGGCAAAGAAAGTCGTGTGCAATGGCTATTTACATTGCCGGACAGTTTTTCAGGCGTAGTGCTTGCCAATGAGGTGATGGATGCAATACCAGTGAAGCTGGCATGCCTAAAAGATGGGAGATGGTATGAACGGTGTGTTGTCTGTCGGGAAGGCAATTTCTATTTTGAGGATTGTATCGCGTCACCAGATTTCATGTCACAAATTACTGAATCATTGGGTGAGCATATGGATATCGCTGGATTGCCTGATGGTTATCTGACGGAAATTCATCCCTATACGTTGGGGCTTATCCGCTCGCTGTCGGTGATGATGGGGCAGGAAAAGTCTGCAGCTGTTCTGGTGGATTATGGGTTTCCTGCCAATGAGTATTATTTGCCGGAACGTTCAGAAGGTACCCTGATGTGTCATTATCGTCACCTGGCACATGATGATCCTTTCTATCTGCCGGGACTTCAGGATATCACTGCCCATGTAAATTTCACTGCGGTGGCAGAAACAGCGGCTAATTCAGGGTTGGATGTGTTGTATTATGCCAGCCAGGCGGAATTTCTGGTGGCATCATGCATCATGGATCTGTTGCCCCCCATAGAGAAACAGGATGCTATAATATCTGTTCTGTTGAGGCAGGAAGCGATGAAATTGCTTTCACCTGCGGAAATGGGAGAACTGTTCAAGGTTATGGTACTTGGGCATGAGGTAGTGCTATCAGAAACACTGTTGCAGACAGATCGTAGTGGACGTCTGTAAGGTTTTTTGATGTATACTATAATGGAATCCATGGTATGTGGTTACAGGGTGACATCATGAAAAAATTGTTAACCGGTTTGGCTGTTGTGGCTTTGGCTCTGGGTTGCGTTTCTACGGTTTCAGCAGGCAATGTTGGCAATTCATGCTCCGCCAAGGGTAAGCGGCTCTATGGGAGAATTCAGGTTGTCAAGTCTTTCCCGGATC
>CAZWTQ010000033.1:0-4201 GCA_964636975.1 uncultured Oxalobacter sp.
TGACAGGCTTTTCTCTTTTCTGGACAGACGCCTGATACCATGCGTCTGTTTTTCTATATGCCCTGATATGTTGGAGTTGACTGTTGCTGTTTAGTCTGTTGAAAGACTGTCTTGAAATTATCCCGATGGTTTTTGGGTGTGCCTTTTTTCTGCGGTTCTGGGCTCAACGGTGTCAGGCAGGCGTGCCATTGAATATTGCCCGTTATCTTGTCCGGATGACAGATTGGTTTGTGGTATCGCTGCAAAAGATATTGTCTGCGAAAAGAGGTAGCGATTGGACTGCGTTGGCTGGCGGTATTTTGGTTGCCTGGCTGGCCGCGGTTCTGGATGCCTGGCTATTTAGCGTAATAACGGCCAGACTGGTCGTTTTTTTAACGCTGGCGTCGTTGTTGCGTTGGATTTTTTATGGTCTTATGGCCATGTTACTCATTGAGGCAGTTCTTAGTTGGGTAAATCCTTACGCCTCACTTGCCTTTTTTATCCACAGCATGACAGAACCCCTGATACGCCCGGTCAGGAGAATGGTTCCAACATTGGGGCGTTTTGATTTTTCCCCGATGATTGTGTTCTTCCTGCTTCATGTTGGGTTGAAATTGATATTACAACTGCTTTCGGAACTAACCGGTTACTATTATTAGGCTAACCGTTTTTAGTACGAATTATCAATTATTTTCAATAAGTTACATCTTTTTACTAGTCTTGTCAGGAATTGGTTGGCTGGTATGGGATCGTCGTTTTTGGTATGTCCTGGGGCATATGGGGAGGAGATGGCAGGGGCTGTCATGCCAATGCATTACCAATAGTGCCCACTGGTAGGCATAATGACCATATCATCCTTTTACAAAGACATGGCCATGAAAAAGCAGGCGATGCCTATCCGTTGCCTATATCCCGACAGTAGGCATCATTGATGAAAGGCAGCATCATGAAACCGCTTTATTGCACGTTGAATGACGCATCAAAGGAATGCGGGAAGTCTATAGAGCAGCTCCTTATAATGGGAGAAACCGGACAGATAGCGTTATGTGTCAGGTTATCTGACGGATCAAACCATCACAGCCCATATAGCAACCCTTATTCTGGAACCATTGATATAGATGATGATACCTTTAATTCGTTGCCAGATGAAACGGAAGATAAATTTTTCAGTAATTTTCTATCACATACAGCGGATAATATAGAAAAAGCTGAACGTCAGGAAGCGCATAGAACAGCTTTGCTGGCGGATTCGCCCAAAAAACACCTGTCAGGCAAGGCATCCAATAAGTGGCGACAGATTTCGGACAGTAAAAGCAGAGAGCGTGGAAAGAGGGAAGACCGCGGTCACTTATGGCAGAATTTGAGCCAGAAGGGTCAGAACTGGAAACGGGCGCCATGGCTGATGCCATGGCATTCCTGAAAGGCATCCTGTCAGAAGCTCTCTTGCCCGTCAGGACGATAGAGATGGAAGCCAAAGGAGCGAGTCATTCAATGGATATCATCAGGAGGACAAAAAAGAAGCTCAATATTGAAGCGAGAAAAGACCAGGAACCTTTGGCGTATGGCGGTGGTCATCGCCTGATAAATAGCGGGTAAAAACAGGGAAGACAGGCAGGACAGGAATGTCCCGGGAGATGGGGAAATAACCGCATTTCTGGCAAAATACAAAGCAGGCATCAGCTCACGTTCCCCATATCTTGCCTACAGGGTTGCGGAAAGCCAGCGAAGGTCATGGTAGTCCTGTAACGGGTTTTCCAGCCATCAGGATTACAGGCTACCCAACATCAGAAAATCCATCTTAAGCAGTCTTATGCTGGATTAAGACCCGTTTGGGGTCTTGAAAACGTAGCATTTTCCATGCCGTTTCCATGGGACAGTGCAAGCTTTTCCAGAAGGTGGTTTCAGACAGGGGATATATGGACGCTAGCCATGGCCAGACAGAAAACCAGGATGGCATAAAGTGACCGTTATTCCCGATGTAGAGGGGGAGATGCCGAGTTTCTTTTTTTATGGCATACTGGAACTGTTTCCAAGGTGATGGATGCTGTTTTTTTAGTGCGGTGTTTCACGGTCATTTTCCATGGCCTTTCAGACGGACGGAATCTGGTTGAATTCGGGTATAAGCTGATATTCTGTTTTTCAAATGATTCTTTTGAAACAAACACATGTCCTCTGGATGTTTGGTGGGTATCAAGATGGCTGCTACATGGCTGTCTCAGACAAAAAAAGGCTTCAGGCTTGCCGTGCAGGTTTCTCCCTATGCCAGGAAATCTGAAATTGTTTTTGGTGATGGAGATGTTCTGCGTATCCGGTTGCAGGCACGGCCAGTTGATGGCGATGCAAATGAGGAGTTGATTGCATTTCTTTCCAGGAAGCTGCGGATTCCAAAACGACAGATTGCCATTGCACATGGAGTGTCTGCCAGGAAAAAACTGCTGGAAATCGTTGATGCGGATTTTTCCCTGGAAGAGCTGGAAAATAAAATCAGTAAAATCAGGGAACGACGGCGGCTTTAGCGGTTTGGCGAAACATCGCCAAACCAAGGAATCAGGGCGATGCCGCCGTCTGCCAGTATCTGCCCGTAACCTGCCCAGTCAAAGCATGGACCGGGGTCTGTTTTGCGGACAGGGGCAATATGTTGATGCCCCGTTACATTTTTCATCAGGGGATAACGTTTTATCAATGCCTTTGTCAGTGTTGCCAAAGCTTGGTACTGCATAGGCTCAAAGGGAACGAAATCCGTACCTTCCAGTTCGATGCCGATCGAGAAGTCATTGCAGTTTTCCCGTCCCATGAATGATGAGATACCGGCATGCCATGCCCTTTTTTCCGTTGGAACAAACTGAAGCAATTCCCCGTCTCTCCTGATGAGGAAATGTGAAGATACCCTGAGTTCCCGTAACTGGCCGAAGAAGGGATGTAAACCGCAATCGAGACGGTTTAGGAACATGTCTGCAATATAAGTTCCTCCAAACTGTCCGGGTGGCAGGGAGATATTATGGATAACAAGCAGTTCAACAGGCTGCCCCTTAGGGCGTTCATTATGGTTTGGAGAAAGCATCTGGTGTGCCTGCTGGCACCATCCATCCCGATCAATGGTCAAGGTCATGATCAAAACTAAAACTGGAGGTCAGGATTTATGTCCATTGGAAAACCATGCTGCCGCATGTTCGTGGGAACAAAAAGTATGGCCTGCTCGCCTGATAGATTGCGAGGCAGGGACAAAAACATCGCAGTATTCACAGCAGACCATCTGTTCTGCGCCATTGTCAGGACTTCCATCCGGGTTTCGTGTTGGTTGCTGGCTGGAAAATTCCTGTCCGGAAAAACCGTTTGGAAAATTGCCGAAGCCAAAAGGCGAGGATCTTTTCCTGGACTGATGGTCTGAACGTGGGTTGTCATGGCTGTCAGGAGTACCGCCGAAATGAAAAACGATTACATTTTTCTTCATGTTCTTGATGATGGCGGCGATGATCACGATGACCACGCCGATCCAGAGCAGGAGAGTCATTTCAGGGTTCCTTGAATGTTTGGACAGGACTTATATCATACGGCATATCCATGCCGTTGGTGTATGACGCATGGCAATGGCATCCCATAAATTTTATAATGGCTACTGTTACCTGTTTATTTTTTCTGTGCCAAAATCATGTCTTCCATTACTGATTCCCTGAAACATGTCAACCAGCAGATTGAACGGGCTGCCATGCAGTGTAAGCGCGATCCTGCTGGCATTCGGTTGCTGGCGGTGTCCAAGACAAGACCTGTCAGCGCAGTCCTTGAAGCGGTAGATGCGGGGCAGCGGGCTTTTGGTGAAAATTATGGACAAGAGGGCGTGTATAAAATCCGTGCCATCCGCAAACAGTACCCAGATCTCAAGTTGGAATGGCATTTTATCGGTTCTGTCCAGAGCAATAAGACCCGCCTTATAGCGGAAAATTTTGACTGGGTTCATACGGTTGACAGGGAGCGTATTGCCAAAAGGCTGTCAGACCAGCGTCCGGAGGGAATGCGGCCCATCAATATCTGCATTCAGGTGAATATCAGCGGAGAGACCGGCAAAAGTGGTGTGAAACCAGGGGAAGTCCTGTCGCTGGCAAAAATTGTCAGCATTTATCCAAATGTAAAATTACGGGGATTGATGGCAATTCCAGAGCCGGAGACAGATCCTGCGAAACAGTACGAACCGTTCAGGGCCATGAGAATGCTGTTTGAACAGCTT
>CAZWTQ010000033.1:4211-10924 GCA_964636975.1 uncultured Oxalobacter sp.
CGAACAACTACAACACGACGGTCTGCCGCTCGATACGCTGTCGATGGGCATGTCTGCCGATATAATGCCAGCTATCCAGGAAGGTGCGACTATTGTCCGTATCGGTACAGCCATTTTTGGTGCTAGGGATTACTCCAGATAGATGAATCGTGAATTGGCAGGAAGCCGGACAGAAAAACACTGCAGCCTTCCAGATGCGGTGTTTTCCATGAATCAGCAGCAGGCGAGACTGAGTCAGTCTTCTGGACGGGGATCCTCAATGGAAATACGATACTGGTATTTCAGCTCGGGGGTTGGTGCGGGGACTTCCGTCAATGCCCGTGGATCTAGGCGAACCTTATACAGCGGTTTGAGGTTTTCAGCGGTAGAATCTTCCGCCCATTCAAAGACAGCATAAGGAATTTTGCCCTGGTAAAAAACATCAACAACGTAGATACCCGTGAATTCACCATGGCGGGTTATCATGGCTCGCATTTTTGAAATTTCCTGCATTTGTTTTCTCCCATTATTCATTGATGTCACATAGACCAGACCAGCTGACATAAATTTTGTCGCCACGGTAAACTGGCAAAGGTTTCTCTCCCTCTTTTAATGGCGTATTGATATCCTGTTCTTTATTGGCGAATAGGACGTATGCAAAGTTGCCCCGGGCCTGTTTTGCCTTGTAGGCTGCTTCGATATCCTTGATATTGGCAGGGATCCTGGCCTCTGCAGGCCAGCGGACTGCCTGGACGACAACCCACTGGGAACCCTGTTCCCCGCCAAGCCAGATGGATGGTTGGAGTTCGGGATTGCTGTGGTATGCAACGACCTGTTCTCCTTCCTGCATGAGACGCATACGGGCAACTTGGACGGCAAAGGCATGCAGTTCCCAGTCCGTCATTTCGATTTTTTCATCGGTGACGAGATCTGGAGGATTGATTTCCAGACCATTTTTTGCGGAAACAAGTCCCCAGCCTTTGTTGACGGGCATCCAGGAGCCAAAGTTGAAGCGCATGGGCATCAGGCATGCATGCCCGTTGCAGGATTCAGCAATTTTCATCAAGTCTTCCTGGGTGCCGGGCAATTCGATGAGATCATCGGCATCCATGACCCGAATGAAGAAAAGTTGGTTTCCCAGACGGAAAGAGAGATGTTCCATGAGTGGCAGATCAAGGCTTGCGCGCAACCACGCCGGCTTGTTTTCTCCTGCTTGCTTCTGGAGCCAACTACCTGCGGCCTGCCAGCATTCAATAAATTCTTCAGATGCTTGTATTGCCATGGTTTTTCCTGTTTCGTTTGATTGACAGACGGTATGACACCTGGAACAGGTGCACGGGTTTCTTTGTGGTGAAAGGAGGGAATCCTGTGCTGTAGTCTTTTGCTTCGGGAAGCACCTTCGGCAGCACATTATACATGTTTGTTCTGCAAAAAAGAAGGCTCTTCCGGTATCAGCGTTTCTTTTCCGTTAGCAGCCCGCAGATTTTCTCCAACAGGACGGAAAGAATCTGGGGTAGGGAATCGCCGGCTCCGGAAGGCTGTCTCAAGCCGATAACAAAGCGGGCGAAAGGAAATAGAGCCCTGGCATACCTGATCAGTTTTGATGTGAAGCTTTCTCCTGTGTGAAGTGACACATGAGCAGGTATTTTCTCCCCGATAAAGAAACGCCAGGGCTTGAGCAGGAGCAGTCCCAGCACGCCAGCGCCGACAGCAAATGGTTTTACACCGATGGATCTGATTTTCCTAGCAAGCCTGATGCTTTCCGTAACGGTATTCGGACCACGGACTGCTGCCTGGATTTGAAAGGCAAGCTCTTCTCTTAACAAGGCTCCTTCAGCCAGGAGTTCTTTTTTTCGTTCTTCTCTCAAGTTTGCCATCTGGGCATCTCATTTATTCAGGGACAGATTTCGCTGATGATTTCAGGCGTGTAATGTCATCTGCAATTTCCTCACGGGTTTTGTGCAGCAGTTTCGGCCTGTTTTTGATGCTGCTGCGCAATTTCAGGATAAAAGCAGTTCCTGCGACAAGAAAAAAAACGGCGACCCCGCCCAAGGCACCTACTCTGCAGGTATCCCAGCAAAGGACAATAACCAATACTGCCGTCGTGATGATGCTGGCAAAGATACAAAAGAAAGCCACAAGAAAAAAAATGATATAACCGATAATGCGGCTCAATTCCTCCTGTAACTCAATGGAAGCAAGTTCTGCCCTGTTCCTGACAATGGCAAGCATCATGCTTGCCATTTTGAACAAAGTGTCGGTCAATGCCATAGAACCGGCTGGTTATTTTTTATAAATCGCACGGGCAACAAGAAAGCCGGTCAGCGTGCCCAGTATGGCGATGACCCCTGCCGTCATGGCAGGATGTTCCTTGGCTGTTTCGACAGCGCAAACAGCAACTTTCTTGGCCTTGTCCGCTGCGACCTCTTCCAGCTGCTTTGCATAGAATTTCGCTTCAGTAACGACTTCTTTCAATTTCTGTTTTGCTGCTTGAATGGCCTTGCTGTCACATACATCCGCGATTTTTTCTTCAGCATCGGTGATGATGGATTGCCGTCCTCCGATAATGCCGTCTTTTGCCTGGCCTGCGTTTTCAAGAATTTCCATGGTTCGATCCTTTCTATCAAAAGTGATACAGAAACAATTTCAAAAAAACAGCCATTGGATATTGTGGATTGTTGGTTTCATGTTATCCATTGACCCCATAATAAAGCCATATTAACGCAGAGTATAGTCCAACACAATCCCGATAAACAGAGAAAGTCCCAGCCAGTTGTTATGGCGGAAAGCGGCAAGGCAGTCCTCCCTGTTGCGAAGATGTATTAGATACCAATGATGGATGACGCAGGCGAGTGCCGCCAACCAGCCGGCAAAGGCCCATCTGCCCAGTCCGATCCGCCAGCCGATGAACAGGGATAGTGACAATGTCAGGAAGTAACAGAGCATGATGGCGACCGTATCAAGTCGCCCAAATGTGATAGCGGAGGTATGGAGACCGAGTTTCAGGTCATCATCCCTGTCTGCAATGGCATATTCGGTGTCATAGGCGATGGTCCAGAAAATATTGGCGGCCAGCAGTAGCCAGGCTGTCCATGGCACTGTTCCCAGGACTGCGGCATATGCCATCGGGATTCCGAATCCATAGGCTATTCCCAACCATGCCTGGGGAAGGGGAAAAAAACGTTTGAAAAGAGGATAGATTCCAGCAATGAAGATCGCCGCAACAGAAAGGCCGATGGTCAGCCAGTTGAGAGACAGAACCAGCAAAAAAGCGGCGCCGGACAGAATGGCTGCTATCCAAAGCGCTTCTTTAGGTTTGATTGACCCTGTGGCCAATACCCTATTTTCAGTTCGTTTGACAAAACCATCGATATCCCTGTCCAGGTAGTCATTGATGGCACAGCCAGCCGATCGCATCAAAAAGGTTCCCGATGTGAAGATAATAAGAAGCAAGATGGCAGGAAATCCTTTTGACGCCAGCCAGAGTGCACTCAACGTTGGCCAAAGTAGCAATAGGGAACCAATGGGTCTGTCGAATCGGATAAGCTGGCAGTAAAGAACAAAGCGCGAGAGGGGGGAGCCTAGTTTGGAGGGAGTTTTGTTGTCAGACATTCAGAAATTCCTCACGGTTACTGAACCATCGATCCAGATGGGCATCGATGATGGATGCATAGCCTGGCAACTTTCCTGCCAGCAGTTTCCGAGCAGTATCCACAGCCATGTCAATAAGCGATCCATCCTGCCCAAGGTCTGCGAACCTCAGCATTTGCGCACCTGACTGTCGCGCTCCGAGGAATTCGCCGGGACCACGGATTTCAAGATCCTGCTGTGCAATCTTGAAACCGTCAGTTGTTTCCCGCATGATGCCGAGACGCTGCCTGGCAACCTGCCCCAAAGGTTTCTGGTAAAGTAGCAGGCAGACACTGGCGGTATTTCCTCTGCCGACCCTTCCCCTAAGTTGATGGAGCTGTGAAAGACCGAACCGTTCCGCGTGTTCGATGATCATCAGTGAGGCATCGGGAACATCAACTCCTACTTCAATCACTGTGGTTGCCACCAACACGTGAATGTCTCCTGCCTGGAAAGCTGACATGACAGCCTGTTTTTCGGCAGGTTTCATCCTGCCATGCAGTAGTCCGACATTGAGACCAGCCAGCGCCTGGGTTAGCTGTTCGTAGGTTTCGACCGCATTTTGCAGTTCCATGGCTTTTGATTCTTCAATCAGCGGACAGACCCAATAAACCTGGCGTCCCTGCCGGGCGGCAGCATATACCCGCTCAATAACCTCCTTGCGGCGGCTGTCATCGATTAGCCGTGTCAGGACGGGGGTGCGCCCAGGTGGCAATTTATCAATGATGGACACATCCAGATCCGCATAGAAAGTCATTGCCAGGGTTCTGGGAATCGGTGTGGCACTCATCATCAGCTGGTGGGGTAAAAGGCTGTCGTCATGACCTTTGTTCCGCAACATCAGGCGCTGTTCAACACCAAACCGGTGCTGTTCATCGATGATGACAAATCCCAGTCGGGCAAATGATACGGTATTTTGGATTAAGGCATGGGTGCCAACAACAAAATGGGCATCTCCGGAAGCGATATTTTTCAGCACTGAATCCCGTTTCTTCTTCTCCATATTGCCATTGAGCCAGGCGACAGGTATGCCGATAGGTTCCAGCCATTCTGAAATACGCTGGTAATGCTGTTCAGACAGGATTTCAGTTGGAGTCATCAATGCCACCTGGTAGCCGTTGTCGATAGCTTGCAAGGCTGCCAATGCAGAAATGATAGTTTTACCGCTGCCGACATCTCCCTGAAGTAAACGCTGCATGGGGTAGCTGTTCCCTAGGTCATGTCTGATTTCATCGAGGGCTTTTTGTTGGGCATCCGTCAGTTTGAATGGCAGACGGTCAAGAAACAGCCTTGTGCGTTGCCCTTCCGCCAAAAATGGGGGGGCTTTCTGTTGGCGCCTGGCCATCCTTGCCCGTCTCACGGATAGTTGTTGGGCAAGTAGCTCATCAAACTTGATACGCTGCCATGCTGGATGCCTGCGTTCAGACAGTGCCACAACATCTGCATTAGCAGCAGGATGGTGCAGGAAACGTACGGAATGCTCAAATGAAGGCAGTTTTAAGGATTTGAGCAAGGATTCTGGCAAAGTATCAGTCAATGGGGCATTGTTCAGTGCCACATCAATATGTCTGCGCAAAGTTTTTTGTGAAATTCCTTCGCCAGCGGGATAGATAGGTGTGAGTTCTGTCGGCAGTGGGGTATTCTCGGAGACCATTCGGTAAACGGGATGGATGATTTCCGTTCCAAAAAAACCATTTCTCGGTTCGCCCCGAGCACGGATGCGCCTGCCATCGGCAAGTTGCTTGAGCTGGCTGCCATAAAAATGGATGAACCGCAAAGTGATTTCGCCTGTATCATCTGCCACGGTGACCAGTAGCTGCTTCCTTGGACGATATTGAACTTCCCTATGCAGGATGATCCCTTCAATCTGCACGGAACCCGCCGGATATCTGCATGCATCCCGAATTGCAGTTATCCGGGTCTCATCTTCATAACGCATCGGGAGATGGAGGATGTAGTCCATCATCGAATGGATGCCCAGTTTTTCAAGTTTGTCCATAGCCGATAAAGTCAGTCATCGGGAAGCAGTCTACAGGATAAAATATTATTATCAGGTATTTTTCATGGAACATCATGGATTAATTTTTCTTCAGGAAAGGCAGGCTCGATGTCTTATCGGTGTCGTTAAACACCGCTATACTCGCATGTTCCATATATCCTGACTGTTTTCAGCATTTGCAGGCATGTATACACTTTCTGACTTTGACTTCGATCTTCCTAAGGAACTGATTGCCCAGGTTCCGTGCAAACAGCGCAGTGCCTCCCGCCTGCTGGTTGTTGGCGATCATAATCTGGCAGATTGCCGTTTCAGCCAGCTGCCGGATTTCCTGGTACCTGGTGATTTGCTGGTCTTTAATGATACCAAGGTATTGAAAGCACGTTTTTATGGTTCAAAGCAGTCAGGGGGCAAAACTGAAATCTTGATTGAGCGAATACTGGACAACCGGTCTGCGTTGGCAAAAATCCGTGCATCAAAATCGCCAAAAGACGGTAGCACGGTATTGATTGATGATATGTTGCCCGTGACAGTTGAAGGTCGTCAGGGCGAGTTTTTTATTTTGGAGTTTCCTGAAAACATTTTCGATGTGCTGGAATCTTATGGACATCTGCCACTGCCACCTTATATTGAGCGTGCGGCAAACCAGTACGATGAAGTCCGTTACCAGACAGTGTTTGCCAGAGAGCCTGGCGCCGTCGCCGCACCCACGGCAGGGTTACATTTTGATGAAATGCTGATGGATGCACTTGACAGAAAGGGTATTCGGAAGGCCTGGCTGACATTGCATGTCGGTGCTGGAACTTTCCAGCCAGTCAGGAGTGAAAACTTGGCTGGGCACGAAATGCATTCAGAGTGGTACACCATTCCAGAAAAGACCGCCCAGATGGTTCAGTTGGCAAAAAAAGAGGGTAGAAAAGTGGTGGCGGTCGGGACGACAAGTCTGCGGGCGCTGGAATCAGCTTCCCAGACAGGAGAACTGCTGTCAGGCAGTAACGAAACAGCCTTGTTCATCACACCGGGCTATGGTTTTCATACAGTTGACCATTTGGTCACGAATTTCCATCTGCCAAAGTCTACCCTGTTGATGCTGGTATCTGCCTTTGCT
>CAZWTQ010000033.1:10948-16979 GCA_964636975.1 uncultured Oxalobacter sp.
CCATGTTCCTGACTAACCAACCTGATATGACTAATTGAAAATAACATGCTTGGATTTGAACTGCTAAAAACTGATGGCAAAACCCGCAGGGGACGCATAACACTGAACCACGGTGTGGTGGAAACTCCCGTTTTCATGCCTGTCGGGACATATGGGGCTGTCAAGGCGATGTCACCAGCAGCATTAGAGGCCATCGATGCACAGGTTATTCTGGGCAATACATTCCACCTATGGCTTAGACCGGGGACAGAAATTGTCCACCAGTTCGGAGGGTTGCATGATTTCATCGGATGGAATAAACCGATTCTGACAGATTCAGGTGGCTTTCAGGTGTTTTCATTGGGTGCGGTGCGAAAGCTGACTGAAGAAGGGGTGAAGTTTGCTTCGCCGGTTGATGGAAGCAGCCTGTTTCTCTCACCAGAAGTTTCTATGCAGATTCAGTATGTCCTCAATTCCGATATTGTGATGCAGCTGGACGAATGCACCCCATACATCATCAATGGACGTCCGGCTACCAAGAAAGAAACCGCACAGTCCATGCAGCTGTCTTTACGCTGGGCACGGCGTTCCAAAGATGAGTTCATCCGGAGTGGCAATCCAAATGCCTTGTTTGGAATTGTTCAGGGTGGCATGTTTGCCGACTTGCGCAAGGAATCCCTAGAAGGGTTGATGGATATTGGTTTTGATGGTATCGCAGTTGGTGGGCTGTCTGTTGGTGAACCGAAAGAGAAAATGTACCATGTCATGGCAGATATCGGCATGATCCTTCCTCCTGGAAAACCGCATTACCTGATGGGTGTTGGTACGCCTGAAGACCTGGTTGAAGGGGTTGCCAATGGCATTGATATGTTTGACTGTGTCATGCCCTCCCGCAATGCTCGCAATGGTTGGCTATTTACCCGTTTTGGGGACATCCGTATTCGTAATGCTCGTTACAAGGATGATCGGCTCCCTTTGGATGATACTTGCCAGTGCTATGCCTGCCGCCACTTCTCACGCGCCTATCTGCACCATCTCAACAGGGTCGGTGAGATTTTGGGAGCACAGCTTGCCACCATCCATAACTTATACTATTACCAGCAGCTGATGGCTGAAATGCGGAAAGCCATTGAAGAAGGAACTTTCAGCCTATTCCGTGCCCGTTTCTCTGCAGACCGTCAGCAAGGGATTCGTTAACTGCTCCCCTGGCCCGTCGGGCAGCAATTTGTCCCTGGCGATGGCAGGGATCTATCAAAAGGGCATTTTTCAGTCTTTTATTTCTGGAATGAAATAGAACCATATGCGATGCATCCGGGGATTGATGGCAAAAATACGTGAAAATCATAGCATGGTGTTATGTTACAATCTAATGCTACGTTGAAAAATTCATCCCGGAGTTTTCATGCTGATCAGCAACGCTTATGCAGATACTGCTTCGTCATCAGGCTTTTCCCTTGAAAGTCTCGGTAGTCTTTGGCCGATTGCCTTGATGTTCATCCTGGTCTATTTCTTGATGATTCGTCCCCAGAGGCGAAAACAGAAAGAACAGCAGGATATGGTCAGTGGGCTGGATGTCGGTGATGAAGTCCTGACCTCAGGCGGTATTATCGGCAAGGTGCTTCGGGTTGAAGAAGCGTTTCTGGTACTGGAAATTTCTGCTGGAAATGCCATGATTGTCCAGAAAAATGCTATTGCATCCATGTTGCCAAAAGGCAGTATTGATGCGATGCTAGATGGTGAGCCTGGCGACAAGGGAGGATCTGAAGGAGTAAAAGGATTCCCTGATCAACAGGAACCCAGTAAATCTGAAGATGTTGGCAAATCAGGACTGTCAACCTGATCACAGCCTGGAAAAAGCATATTGATTGCATTATGAACCGTTACCCGCTCTGGAAATATCTCCTTATCGTTGTTTCTATTGTTTTTGGGCTGGTCTATACCGCTCCAAATTTCTTTGGCGAATCTCCTGCCATCCAGATTAGCAGTGTCAAATCCACGGTGAAAATCGACTCCAAGATGATGGGGCAAGTCGAACGGCTGATGGGGGACAATGGTCTTCAGACTGATGGACTCTATTTTGATGCTGATGGCATGCATTCTACTGTCAAGGTGCGTTTTGCCGATACGGCAGCACAGTTCAAGGCAAAGGAAATCCTTGAAAAGACCCTGAATCCTGATCAGGAAGACCCTACTTACAGTATTGCCTTCAACTTGCTGCCCAATACACCGCAGTGGTTGCAGAAACTGCATGCCCTTCCGATGTATCTGGGGCTTGACCTGCGGGGAGGGGTTCATTTCCTGATGAAAGTCGATGTCGATGCGGCCATCAATGCCCGTATTCAGGGGCTTCAGACTTCTACGCGCAACCTGATGCGCGAGAACAATATCCATTATTCCAGTTTCGTCCGTGTCCGTGACAGCATCGAGCTACAGTTTGAGGATCCGGAGCTCCGGCAGCGCGCAGAAGACATTCTGAGAAAAAGCATGCCTGATGTCAGCCAGCGTGCTGAAACAGAAGGTGGTAGCAACAAGCTGACCTTGATGCTAACCCCTGAAGCACTGAAAGAAGTTCGTGAAAATAGTGTCAAACAGAATATTGCTACGCTGTCCAAACGAGTGAATGAACTGGGCGTAAATGAGCCTGTTATCCAGCAACAGGGCGCCGATTGTATCGTTGTCCAATTACCAGGTGTTCAGGACGTTTCCCGTGCGAAAGACATCATCGGCCGTACAGCTACTCTTGAGGTTCGTATGGTGGATGAGTCAGTGACCCGTGGTACGGAAGAAACTTCACCGATACCGCTGGGTTCCGAGCTGTTTCGCCAGGGCAAGAACACGCCGGTTGTCCTCTATAAAGAGCCTGTGTTGACTGGCGAATACATCACCAACGCTTCTCCGGTTCGTGACCAATATCAGCAGCCGGCTGTCAGTGTTGACCTGAATGGTGATGGTGGCCGTAAAATGCGTGAGGCTACCCGGTACCGTATTGGCAAACCGATGGCGATCGTGCTGTTTGAGAAAGGTAAGGGTGAAGTGCTAACCGTTGCAACCATCCGTGATGAACTGGGAGCACGTTTCCAGATCTCCGGAATGGGTTCTTCTGAGGCTGCGACTGATTTGGCACTGCTGTTGAGAGCAGGTTCCCTGGCGGCACCGATGCAGATTATCGAAGAAAGAACTATCGGTCCCCAGCTGGGGGCTGAAAATATCGAGAAGGGTTTCGCTTCCACGCTGTATGGTTTTGTTGCGGTCGCCATCTTCATGATGCTGTACTATATGTTGTTCGGTGTCTTCAGCGTGATCGGGCTGGTTGTCAACATGTTGTTGATGGTTGCCATTCTTTCTCTGATGCAGGTAACACTGACCCTGCCAGGTATTGCGGCGATAGCGTTGACCTTGGGGATGGCGATTGATTCGAATGTGTTAATCAATGAACGTATCCGCGAAGAACTGCGGGCAGGTTACAGTCCACATACCGCATTGTTCAATGGATTTAGCTCTGCATGGGCAACCATTCTTGACTCGAATATCACGACCCTGATTGCCGGAGTTGCGTTATTAGTCTTTGGAACAGGTCCAATTCGTGGTTTTGCTGTGGCGCACTGTATCGGTATTCTGACTTCCATGTTTTCTTCCGTGTTCGTCACACGTGGGCTTTCTAACCTTTGGTATGGACGTCGTAAGAAATTGACATCCCTGTCAGTCGGCCAGATCTGGAAGCCTGACCAGGATGACGGCAAGAAGAATTGAGACAGACAGGGCAGTATTAAGATAGGTTTAGGGAACAGGATAGGATATGGAATTCTTTAGGATTAAAAAAGACATTCCTTTCATGCGTCATGCGCTGATTTTCAATATCATCTCAGGAGTGACATTTTTACTGGCAGTGTTTTTTCTCTGCACCAAAGGGCTGAATTTTTCAGTTGAGTTTACCGGGGGAACCAACATGGAAGTAGCCTACCAGAAAGCTGCTGACCTGGATGCTATTCGCCAAACGGTTCGTGAGGCAGGGATCGATGCACAGGTGCAGAACTTTGGCAGGGCACAGGATGTGATGATTAGCCTGCCAGTAGAGAAAGGCGTGACCGTTACCCAACAGAGCGAGAAGGTTATGGTGGCGTTGAATGCTCATGGTGACGGAGCCAGACTCCAGCGGGTAGAATTTGTGGGACCGCAGGTAGGTGATGAGCTGGCGGAAAACGGTCTGATGGCATTGTGTTTCGTGGTAGTGGGTATTATCGTTTACTTGGCATTCCGTTTCCAATGGAAATATGCGGTGTCAGCAATTTTGGCGAACCTGCATGATGTGGTGATTGTCCTTGGAGTCTTTGCATTCTTTGAGTGGGAATTCTCGCTGTCAGTTTTGGCAGGTGTCCTGGCGGTGATGGGCTATTCGGTCAATGAGTCGGTGATTATTTTTGACCGTATCCGCGAGAATTTCCGGAAGATGCGCAAGGTCTCGGTGCAGGAAGTTATCAACCATGCGATTACTAGCACAATTTCTCGTACAGCGATCACCCACGGCTCCACTGAAGCGATGGTTTTGGCGATGCTAATTTTTGGGGGGCCAACACTGCACAATTTTGCACTGGCGTTGACTATTGGCATCTGTTTCGGCATTTATTCCTCAGTGTTCGTTTCCGCGGCGATTGCAATGTGGTTAGGCATCAAGCGCGAAGATCTGATCAAGCCGGTTAGTAAAGATAAACGCAATTCGGATGGTGCCGTTGTTTAATGAAGTATCTTTTGGTATAGCAGGTTACCTCACCAGGCAAGCAATCTAATTATCAGTTTTTCCGGAGAAAAAGATGTATCAACATATTAAGATTCCACAGTCAGGAGACAAGATTACTGTCAATGCGGATTTTTCCCTAAATGTTTCTGACCATCCAGTCATCCCTTTCATT
Source organism: uncultured Oxalobacter sp. (assembly GCA_964636975.1). Classification (GTDB taxonomy): domain Bacteria; phylum Pseudomonadota; class Gammaproteobacteria; order Burkholderiales; family Burkholderiaceae_D; genus Oxalobacter. Next base: position 15,835 of record CAZWTQ010000033.1, read on the forward strand.
GAAGGTGACGGTATCGGGGCAGATATCACGCCTGTCATGCGCAAGGTTATCGATGCTGCAGTTGCCAAGGCGTATGCTGGCAAGAAACGGATTGAATGGATGGAAATTTATGCCGGTGAAAAGGCGCTCAAGGTCTATGGAGAAGGTGTCTGGTTGCCGCAGGAAACCATGGATGCATTGCGTGATTTTGTTATCTCCATCAAGGGACCACTGACTACCCCGATCGGTGGTGGTATCCGTTCCCTGAATGTTGCCATGCGCCAGGGACTTGACCTGTATGTCTGCCTGCGCCCCATTCGCTATTTCAAGGGCGTTCCTTCCCCCGTCCGTGAACCGGAAAAAACCAACATGGTCATTTTCCGTGAAAACACTGAAGACATTTATGCAGGCATCGAATGGGCTGAAGGTACCCCGGAAGCTCGGAAAGTCATTGATTTTCTGACTAGAGAGATGGGGGTTTCCGAAATCCGTTTTCCGAAAACGTCCGGTATCGGTATCAAGCCTGTTTCCCGTGAGGGAACAGAGCGCCTTGTCCGTAAGGCTATCCAATATGCCATTGATAATGATCGTCAAGCTGTGACTTTGGTTCATAAGGGCAATATCATGAAATTCACGGAAGGTAGCTTCCGTGACTGGGGTTACACACTGGCGCAGAAAGAATTCGGTGCCGAAGTCATTGGGAATGGGCCATGGTGCAACTTCAAAAATCCAAAGACTGGCAAGGAAATTGTGGTCAAAGATGTCTTGGCAGATGCGTTCCTACAGGAAATCCTGCTACGTCCTGAACAGCATAGCGTGTTGGCGACCCTGAACCTGAATGGCGACTACATTTCTGATGCATTGGCAGCACAGGTTGGTGGTATCGGTATTGCGCCAGGTGCAAATATGTCTGACTCTGTAGCAATTTTTGAGGCTACCCATGGAACGGCACCGACTATGGCTGGCAAGAATAATGTCAATCCAGGCTCTATAATTCTGTCGGCAGAACTCATGCTTCGCCATATCGGTTGGACGGAAGCGGCAGACATTATCTTGAGTTCCATGCAGAAAGCCATTTCTTCCAAAAAGGTTACCAGCGATTTTGCTGCCCTGATGGAAGGAGCAACAGAGATCTCTACCACGGCATTTGGTGATTTGATGATTGC
>CAZWTQ010000034.1:0-15862 GCA_964636975.1 uncultured Oxalobacter sp.
CGCGAAGGAGGGCGTACCGTTGGTGCAGGGGTTGTTACCAAGATTGATGAATAATTTGTGTGATGGAATTATCTTTCCTTGGTGAAGGGCAATAAAAACGGGATTACATCTGGTTTCTGAGAGTAGGGGAATAGTTCAATTGGTAGAGCACCGGTCTCCAAAACCGTAGGTTGGGGGTTCGAGTCCCTCTTCCCCTGCCACCCTTTTCTTGGCTTTAACTGAAAGTGAAGTGTATGGCAGTCCAACCTATTCGAACTCAAGGCAGTCCTTCTGGTAGCAAGGTCTTGGTTCTTCTTGCTGTTATTGTGGTGTTTGCGGGTATTGTCGGTTATTATTTCCTGTCCGATAAACCAGTGTTTGTTCGTGTGGGGATATTGGTTGTTGGTATTGTTGTAGGTGCAGTCCTGTTCTTTTTTTCCCCTTCTGGCGGTGAGTTCATGGTTTTTGCGCGTGAGTCTGTTCGTGAGGTCAGGAAGGTCGTTTGGCCTGAGCGTAAGGATTCCCTCCGCATGACAGCGATTGTGTTCGGTTTTGTTCTGTTGATGGCGGTTTTCCTGTGGGGAGCCGACAAGGTTTTCGATTTCGTACTCTACGACCTCATACTTGGCTGGAAGAATTAAATGAGCGATAAAATCCAGGGTCAGGCTACTGAAGGTAGGCTTGGTGCTTCTGTTTCTGATAAGATGCGTTGGTATGTTGTCCATGTTCATTCCGGCATGGAAAAGAGTGTCAGTCGTGCATTGCGCGAACGTATTGATAGAATGGGGATGAGTGACCAGTTTGGTCAGATCTTGGTTCCAACAGAAGAAGTTGTTGAGGTCAAGGGAGGGCGCAAGACAATTGTTGAACGTCGTTTTTTCCCTGGCTATGTCTTAGTTGAGATGGAGATGACTGACAAAACTTGGCATTTGGTGAAGGATACTAATAAGGTCACAGGGTTTGTTGGTGGTAAGTCCAATCCAACACCGGTTCCAGCCCATGAAATAGAAAAGTTGCTCCGTCAGATGCAAGATGGAGCAGAGAATCCGCGTCCTAAAGTTTCTTACGAGGTCAATGAAATAGTTCGTATCAAGGAAGGACCTTTCATGGATTTTAATGGTACTGTCGAGGAAGTCAATTACGAAAAATCTAGACTCCGTCTCCTTGTTACGATTTTTGGTCGGTCAACACCTGTTGAGCTTGAGTTTGGTCAGGTTGAAAAAGTTTAAGAAAGCGTAAGTCCGGTTCGCTTTATAACTGGCAAGAGGAGCCGACAAATGGATTGTCGGCGTTATGACTCATCTAAGGAAATTTTGAAATGGCAAAAAAAATCGTCGGCTATATCAAGTTGCAAGTGCCAGCTGGTAAGGCCAATCCATCTCCTCCTATCGGTCCTGCACTTGGTCAGCGTGGGCTGAATATCATGGAATTCTGTAAGGCATTCAATGCGCGGACTCAGAAAATGGAGGCAGGCATGCCAATTCCTGTCATCATAACTGCGTATGCCGATAAATCTTTCACATTTGAAATGAAGACGCCACCTGCAACTTATTTAATCAAGAAAATGGCAGGCGTCCAGAAAGGGGCTCAGAATGTCGGTAAGGAAGTGGTCGGCAAGTTGACCTATGCTCAGGCTAAGGAAATTGCAACGATCAAGAAGCCCGATCTGACTGCTGCTGATATGGATGCAGCTGTCCGCACCATTGCTGGTTCCGCCCTTTCTATGGGTATTACTGTGGAGGGTGAATAATGGCTAAGTTATCTAAACGAGTTCAGGTCTTTCGGGAAAAGGTCAATCGTAACAAGGTTTATGCATTGGATGATGCCTTAGCCTTATTGAAGGAATGTGCAACGGCTAAATTCAATGAATCGGTTGATGTTGCTGTCCAGTTGGGCGTTGATCCTCGTAAATCTGATCAGGTTGTCCGTGGTTCTGTTGTTTTGCCTGCTGGTAGTGGTAAGACAGTTCGTGTTGCGGTTTTTGCTTCTGGCGACAAGGCTGATGCAGCTAAGGAAGCGGGTGCTGACATTGTCGGTCTTGAAGACTTGGCAGCTCAGATTAATGGAGGCGACCTGAATTTTGACGTTGTTATCGCTTCTCCTGACACGATGCGTGTTGTCGGTCAGTTGGGTCAGATTTTGGGACCACGTGGCTTGATGCCGAATCCTAAGGTTGGCACAGTCACGCCAGATGTTGTAACTGCTGTCAAAAATGCAAAAGCTGGTCAGGTTCAGTACAGGACTGATCGTGCAGGAATTATCCATGCAACGATAGGTCGTCGTGATTTCTCTAATGAAGCACTGAGAGCCAATTTGGTTGCTATTATGGATGCGTTGAACCGAGCAAAACCTGCAAGTGCCAAGGGAACTTATATCCGCCATATCTCCTTATCTACTACCATGGGTATTGGTGTACGTGTTGATCAGTCCACGATTAGTGCTTGATATGAATGTTTTCCCTTTCGGGGATAAAGGCTTTGGGCTGTACGGCATATCAGCCGTGCAGGCAATCAAAAATCGCTGGGCGCAGGAGACTGTGTTAAAAACGAAACCCAGCGTAGATGGTGAGCCCAAAAGGTTTTACATTCTAGGTTTTCACTTGAATGGATGTAAACTCCTGATGTTGGTCACCGTGTTGAACCGATACTGGATTCAATGATGATGAAAGTATCTTTTTTGGAGGTTGACCGTGAGTCTCAATCTGAACGACAAGAAAGCTGTTGTTGCAGAAGTCAGTGCACAGATCACTGGTGCACAGACTGTTGTGCTGGCTGAATATCGTGGTATCCAGGTTGGCGACATGGCGCGTCTGCGTGCGTCTGCACGCGAAAACGGCGTTTATATGCGTGTTTTGAAAAATACGTTAGCACGTCGTGCTGTTGAAGGAACGGTTTTTGCGGAACTTGCTTCTGAGATGAAGGGACCGCTGATTTATTCCATCTCCAAGGATGCTGTTGCTGCTGCGAAGGTTATTCAGGAATTTGCAAAGAGCAATGACAGACTAGTAATTAAAGGTGGTTGTTATGTTGGCAAGATGCTTGATCAGAGCGGTGTTGTCGCCTTGGCAAGTATTCCAAGCCGCGAAGTTCTTATTTCTCAGCTGTTGAGCGTTATGTTGGCACCTGTTTCGGGTTTTGCCCGTGCATTAGCTGCTCTGGCAGAAAAAAAAGTGGAGTAGGGGTTGCCTGCCTGACCAAGGTAATTTGTTACGGGTCTTGAATCCCACATTAAAAATAAACGGATAAATTTAGGAGTTTTACATGGCAATTAGCAAGGAAGACATCTTGGAAGCTGTAGGCGCGATGTCTGTAATGGAACTGAATGACCTAGTCAAGGCATTCGAAGAAAAATTTGGTGTTTCTGCTGCTGCTGTAGCAGTTGCAGCTGATTCTTCTGCTGGTGATAGTGCTGCAGCCGCTGAAGAAAAAACAGAATTCACTGTCGTCTTGGCGGAGATTGGCGAAAAGAAGATCAATGTCATTAAGGCTGTCCGGGAAATCACCGGTCTGGGGTTGGCTCAGGCTAAGGGTTTGGTTGAAGCCGCACCTAAAACAATTAAGGAAGATGTGAGCAAGGACGAAGCTGAAGAGCTCAAGAAGAAACTCGAAGCTGCTGGTGCTAAGGTTGAGCTTAAATAATCCTGGCTTTGGCCAAGATAAAGCAGTATCAGGGTCACAGCCGGTTTGCCCGGGAGGGCGAGCTGGCGCTGGCTTATTTTTCGCTGATAAAACGACTGCTGTTTTAGGAGAGAAATGGATTTTTTATGCTGTGTGAGCGAACAGAGCATAAAACTGGATTTTCCATCCTTCAGTTACTCATGGAGTGTCCATGCACTACTCATTCACTGAGAAGAAGCGCATCCGCAAATCTTTTGCAAAGCGCGAAAATGTTCATCAGGTACCTAACCTGCTTGCGACACAGCTGGAATCTTATGAAAAATTCCTTCAAGCTGATGTCCCTCCATCCAAACGGAAAAATGAAGGTCTGCAATCTGCCTTTACATCGATTTTTCCGATTGTATCCCATAATGGTTTTGCCCGCCTGGAATTTGTTTCTTATGAATTGAAAGACCCACCGTTCAACATGAAAGAATGTCAGCAGCGCGGTGTCACGCTGGCTTCTGCACTGCGGGCAAAGATTCGTCTGGTGATTCTAGACAAGGATTCGCCAAACAAACCAGTTGTCAAAGAACTGAAAGAAGAGTCTGTTTTCATGGGTGACCTGCCACGGATGACGCAAAATGGTTCTTTTGTCATCAATGGAACGGAACGGGTGATTGTTTCCCAATTGCACCGTTCTCCAGGTGTGTTTTTTGAAGATGACAAGGGTAAGACACATTCTTCTGGAAAGCGTTTGTTTTCCGCAAGAATTATTCCTTACCGTGGGTCTTGGCTTGATTTTGAGTTTGATCCCAAGGATATTCTGTTTTTCCGTATCGACCGCCGTCGTAAGATGCCTGTCACGGTACTGCTGAAAGCGATCGGTATGACTAATGAACAGATCCTGGAGAGATTCTTCGAGTTTGATACGTTCAAACTATGCGATCAGGGTGCCGAAATGGATTTCATCGCTGAACGTCTGAATGGTGAAGTCGCTCGTTTCAATATTGTTGACAAAGATGGCAAGGTTCTTGTTGAAAAAGATAAGCGTATCAATAGACGTAATGTCCGTGACATTCAGAAATCGGGGCTGGAACATATTTCTGTGCCTGAAGAATATCTGTATGGTCGGGCATTGGCGAAAAATATCATCGATGGTGATACCGGTGAGGTTATCGCAAAAGCAAATGAAGAGATTACTGATGCCGTTATAGGACGTTTGCGCAAGGCCGGTATTGATACAATCCAGACACTGTACACCAATGAGCTTAATCATGGTCCTTATATTTCCTGGACACTAAGGATGGATGATACTGCTAACCAGATGGCAGCAAAGATTGCCATCTACCGCATGATGCGTCCTGGTGAGCCACCAACAGAGGAATCTGTTGAAACGTTGTTTAATGGTTTATTCTACAGCGAGGAACGTTATGATTTGTCTGCTGTGGGGCGTATGAAGTTCAACAGTCGTGTTGGACGTGAAAACCTGAATGGTTCGATGACATTGTCTGATGAAGATATCTTGGCTGTCATCCAGATTTTGGTCGATCTGCGTAATGGTAAGGGCGAGGTTGATGACATTGATCATCTTGGCAATCGCCGTGTTCGTTGTGTCGGTGAATTAACTGAAAACCAGTTCCGAGCCGGCTTGGTGCGTGTTGAGCGAGCCGTCAAGGAACGTCTAGGACAGGCTGAATCTGATAACCTGATGCCAAGTGGTTTAATCAATTCCAAGCCGATTTCTGCAGCAATCAGGGAGTTTTTCGGTGCTTCACAGCTGTCTCAATTTATGGATCAGACAAATCCATTGTCTGAAATCACGCATAAACGTCGTATTTCTGCATTGGGCCCCGGTGGTTTAACTCGTGAACGTGCCGGTTTCGAAGTTCGTGACGTTCATCCGACCCATTACGGTCGAGTCTGTCCGATTGAAACTCCGGAAGGTCCAAATATTGGTCTGATTAACTCCTTGGCTCTGTATGCACGTTTGAATGAATATGGTTTTTTGGAAACTCCATACCGTCGAGTCAAGGATCGTAAGGTGACAAATCAGATTGATTATCTGTCGGCAATTGAAGAAGGTAAGTACACCATTGCTCAAGCGAACAGCCGTATTGATGGAAATGGTTTACTAGTTGATGAATTAGTTGCTGCTCGTGAAGCAGGTGAAACTGCGTTTGTCTCTCCAGAACGTGTTCAGTATATGGATGTTGCACCAGGTCAGATTGTATCTGTTGCAGCATCCTTGATTCCATTCTTGGAACATGATGATGCGAACCGTGCTTTGATGGGAGCGAACATGCAACGCCAGGCTGTGCCTTGCTTGCGTCCGCAGAAGGCGCTCATTGGTACTGGTATCGAACGGACTGTCGCCGAGGATTCCGGTACGATTGTGAAAGCAGAGCGTGGTGGTGTTGTTGATTTCGTTGATGCTGGTCGTATTGTTGTTCGTGTGGATGATGATGAAACCCACGCAGGTGAAGTCGGTGTTGATATTTACAACCTGATTAAGTACACCCGTTCCAATCAGAATACCAACATCAACCAGCGTCCCATCGTCAAGGTCGGTGACCATATTGAGAAAGGTGATGTGATTGCCGATGGTGCATCCACTGATTTGGGCGAGTTGGCGTTGGGGCAGAACCTGTTAGTGGCGTTTACACCTTGGAATGGTCTGAACTATGAAGACTCGATTCTAATTTCTGAAAAGGTTGTCGAGGATGATCGTTATACGTCTATCCATATTGAGGAATTGTCGGTTGTTGCTCGTGATACCAAATTGGGGGCTGAAAAGATTACCCGTGATATTTCCAATCTGGCTGAAAATCAGCTTGCACGACTGGATGAATCCGGTATTGTCTATATCGGCGCAGAAGTCGAGGCTGGTGATGTTCTGGTCGGGAAAGTGACGCCACGTGGTGAGACCCAATTGACACCGGAAGAAAAATTGCTCCGTGCGATTTTCGGTGAAAAGGCTTCTGATGTGAAGGATACGTCTCTTCGGGTTCCTTCTGGTATGGTCGGTACAGTCATTGATGTCCAGGTATTTACCCGTGAAGGATTGGAAAGAGATCATCGTTCTCAACAGATCATCGATGATGAATTGAAACGTTATCGCATTGACTTGAATGATCAGCTACGTATTGTTGAAGGGGATGCATTCCAGCGTTTGAAACGCCAGTTGATTGGACAGAAGGTGAATGGCGGTCCAAACAAGCTACCCAGTGGTGCAGATATTACCGAAGAATATCTAGACAATCTGGAAAAATATTTCTGGTTTGATATTCGCCCTGCTGAAGAAGATGTAGCTAATTCCTTGGAAGCTATTAAAGAATCTATTGAAGAAAAACGTCATCAGTTCGATCTGGCGTTTGAAGAAAAACGTAAGAAACTAACTCAAGGCGATGAATTGCAACCAGGCGTCCAAAAGATGGTAAAGGTTTATCTGGCTGTAAAACGTCGTCTGCAACCTGGTGACAAGATGGCTGGACGTCATGGTAACAAGGGAGTTGTTTCCAAGATCGTGCCAGTTGAGGATATGCCATACATGGCAGATGGTACATCGGTGGATATTGTGCTGAATCCACTGGGCGTGCCTTCTCGCATGAATATTGGACAGATCTTAGAAACCCATCTTGGATGGGCTTCTCATGGATTAGGGTTGCGTATCGGTGAAATGCTACAAGCAAAACGGGCTGTTGAGGATATCCGTAGTTTTCTGAAACAAATTTACCAGAGTGGCGAACGTCCTGAGGATTTGGATAGCCTGACAGATGATGAAATCCTAGCACTAGCCGAAAACCTGAAGGATGGTGTTCCTTTTGCAACGCCCGTTTTCGATGGCGCAGAGGAGTCCGATATCTATCGGATGCTGGATCTGGCTTATCCAGATGATATCGCTGAGAAGCTGGGTCTAACGGAAAAGAAAAACCAGGTTAGGTTGTATGATGGTCGAACTGGTGAGTCTTTTGAACGTCCTGTTACAGTGGGCTACAAGCATATGCTGAAGTTACATCATCTTGTCGATGACAAGATGCATGCTCGCTCGACTGGACCATATTCGCTGGTAACTCAGCAACCTCTTGGTGGTAAGGCACAGTTCGGTGGTCAGCGTTTCGGTGAAATGGAAGTTTGGGCACTGGAAGCTTATGGTGCGTCCTATGTCCTTCAGGAAATGCTGACTGTGAAGTCTGATGATGTCGTCGGTCGAACAAAGGTTTATGAAAACTTGGTCAAGGGAGAACATATAATCGATGCAGGAATGCCTGAATCGTTTAATGTTTTGGTTAAGGAAATCCGTTCGCTGGGGATCGATATCGATTTGGAAACCAATTAAACAGATAGGATCAGAGACTAGACACAGCTGCAAGGCCACTGTGTCTGGTACAGGGTTATTGGCCGTCATTCACACCATTGGGAGTGAGCTATGAGAGCATTGCTCGACCTTTTCAAGCAAGTTCAGCAAGATGAACATTTTGATGCCATCAAGATTAGCTTGGCATCGCCTGACAAAATCAGGTCATGGTCATACGGTGAGGTAAAAAAACCGGAAACAATCAATTACCGTACATTCAAACCGGAGCGTGATGGTTTGTTCTGTGCGAAGATCTTTGGACCTATCAAGGATTATGAATGTCTTTGTGGTAAATACAAGCGTTTGAAATACCGTGGAGTTATCTGTGAAAAGTGCGGTGTTGAAGTTACCTTAGCGAAGGTACGTCGCGAGCGGATGGGACATATTGAGCTAGCTTCTCCTGCAGCACATATCTGGTTTCTAAAGTCTCTTCCATCTCGCCTTGGTATGGTTTTGGATATGACACTGCGTGATATTGAACGCGTTTTGTATTTTGAGGCGTATGTCGTCACTGATGCAGGCTTGACTCCGCTAAAGCTAGGTCAGATCATGTCTGAGGATGATTATTATGCAAAATGCAAGGAATTTGGTGAGGAATTTTCGGCATCCATGGGGGCTGAAGGTATCCGTGAGCTGTTGCGTTCTATTGATATTGATCATGAAGTGGAAGTTCTTAGGGAAGAACTAAAGAATTCCAAGTCTGAGGCAAAGATCAAGAAATTTGCAAAACGCTTGAAAGTACTGGAAGCTTTTCAGCGATCTGGCATCAAGCCTGAATGGATGGTTATGGAGGTGTTGCCAGTACTGCCGCCTGACCTGCGTCCATTGGTTCCATTGGATGGAGGTCGCTTTGCGACTTCAGATCTGAACGATTTGTATCGCCGAGTTATCAACCGCAATAATCGTTTGAAACGCCTATTGGAATTGCGTGCGCCGGATATCATTACTCGTAACGAAAAGCGGATGCTTCAGGAAGCGGTCGATTCCCTGTTGGATAATGGTCGTCGTGGCAAAGCGATGACTGGTGCAAACAAACGCCCGCTGAAATCCTTGGCTGAAATGATCAAAGGCAAAGGGGGGCGTTTCCGTCAGAATTTGTTGGGTAAACGTGTTGACTATTCTGGTCGTTCCGTGATTACAGTTGGTCCTCAGCTGAAATTGCATCAGTGTGGCTTACCGAAACTGATGGCATTGGAATTGTTCAAGCCTTTCATTTTCCATCGACTGGAAGGTATGGGGCTAGCGACTACCATCAAAGCGGCTAAACGCTTGGTTGAAATGCAGGAGGCTGTAGTTTGGGATATTCTGTCTGAGGTTATTCGTGAACATCCTGTCATGTTGAATCGGGCGCCAACCCTACATCGGTTGGGTATTCAGGCCTTTGAACCGGTTCTAATTGAAGGTAAAGCGATCCAGTTGCATCCATTGGTCTGTGCTGCGTTCAATGCTGACTTCGATGGTGACCAGATGGCAGTTCATGTTCCGCTATCGGTTGAAGCTCAGCTGGAAGCACGTACCCTGATGTTGGCATCCAACAATGTGTTGTTTCCTTCAAATGGGGAACCTTCTATTGTCCCTTCTCAGGATATGGTGTTGGGTCTGTATTATGCAACCCGCGAGAAAATCAACGGCAAGGGCGAAGGCATGTTCTTTGCAAATGTCAGTGAAGTGCAACGTGCTTATGACAATAAGGTGGTCGAATTGACCAGTCGTGTCACTGTTCGTATGCCGGATTGGGAAAAAGATCTAATAACGGGTGAAATGGTCAAGAAGACCAGCCGTGTTGAAACTACGGTCGGTCGGGTGTTATTGTCTGAAATCTTGCCGGAAGGATTGCCATTTGCTGTACTTAATAAGCCTTTGAAAAAGAAGGAAATTTCCAAGTTAATCAATGCCTCTTTTCGTAAATGTGGTCTGAAGGCGACGGTTATCTTTGCAGATGCCTTGATGTCCAATGGTTTTAAGCTTGCAACAAGAGCGGGTATTTCCATCTGTATCAACGATATGCTGGTGCCAGAAAAGAAAAATGGGCTGATTTCCAATGCGGAACAGGAAGTCAAGCAGATTGAACGGCAGTATGCTTCTGGTCTAGTCACTGCTGGTGAACGGTACAACAAAGTGGTTGATATTTGGGGCAAAACTAGTGACGAAGTCGGTAAGGTCATGATGGAGAACCTGAAGAAAGAGAAGGTTGTCAAACGTGATGGTACAGTCAGTGAACAAGAATCGTTCAATTCCATTTATATGATGGCGGACTCTGGTGCTCGTGGTTCTGCCGCACAGATCCGCCAGTTAGCTGGTATGCGTGGTCTGATGGCAAAACCTGATGGTTCAATCATTGAAACACCAATTACGGCAAATTTCCGTGAAGGGTTGAATGTCCTTCAGTATTTCATTTCTACACATGGTGCTCGCAAAGGGTTGGCAGATACCGCATTGAAGACAGCAAACTCGGGTTATCTGACCCGTCGTTTGGTGGATGTTACCCAGGATTTGGTTGTCATTGAAGACGATTGCGGTACCCATGAAGGTGTTGTCATGAAGGCATTGATTGAGGGAGGGGAAGTTGTTGAAGCATTGGGTGATCGTATTTTGGGTCGTGTTTCTGCAAATGATGTCATTGACCCTGAAACCAATGAAGTGCTGATTGAGGCGGGGACACTACTGGATGAAGATCGCATCGAGAAAATCGAAAAGAAAGGCATTGATGAAGTCAAAATTCGTACACCGTTAACCTGTGAAACCCGTTACGGTCTCTGTGCAAAATGTTATGGTCGTGACCTTGGTAGGGGGGAGTTGGTCAATTCTGGTGAGGCAGTTGGCGTTATTGCAGCACAGTCTATCGGCGAGCCTGGAACCCAATTGACCATGCGCACGTTCCATATCGGCGGTGCGGCATCCCGTTCTGCGGTGGCCTCCAGCGTTGAAGCACGTTCGAATGGTACTATTCATTTCACATCAGCGATGCGTTATCTTACCAATGACAAAGGTGAACAGATTGTTATCTCCCGTTCTGGCGAAGTGACCATATGTGACAGCATTGGTCGGGAGCGTGAACGTCATAAGGTGCCATATGGTGCAACCTTGCTGGTCAATGACGGTAATGAAATCAGGGCAGGTAAGGTTCTGGCAACATGGGATCCGATGACCCGTCCAATTATTACCGAATATGCTGGCACCATTCGTTTCGAAAATGTTGAGGAGGGAGTAACAGTTGCAAGGCAAGTTGATGAAGTGACCGGATTGTCTACGATGGTTGTCATTAACAACAAGAACATTAACAACAAGAAGTCCAGTGGTTCTACTAGGACTGACCGTCCACAGGTCAAGTTGTTGAATGATAATGGTGAAGAGGTCAAGATTGCCGGTACAGAACATGCTGTGACAATTAGTTTTCAGGTGGGAGCTTTGTTGATGGTTCAGGATGGTCAAAAAGTTTCTGCCGGTGAGGTTCTTGCTCGTATCCCGACTGAATCTCAGAAAACCCGTGATATTACTGGTGGTCTGCCACGTGTTGCTGAATTGTTTGAAGCTCGTTCTCCAAAGAATGCAGGTATGCTGGCAGAAGTGACCGGTACAGTAGCTTTCGGTAAGGAGACCAAAGGTAAGCAACGTTTAGAAATCACTGATATGGAAGGCAACCGTCATGAATTCCTGATTGGTAAGGATAAGCAGGTTCTAGTTCACGATGGTCAGGTTGTTAATAAGGGCGAAATGATTGTTGATGGTCCTGCAGATCCTCAGGATATTTTGCGCCTGCTGGGTATTGAAGCATTAGCTCGTTATATTGTTGATGAAGTTCAAGATGTTTACCGTTTACAGGGGGTCAAGATCAATGACAAGCATATTGAAGTCATTGTTCGCCAGATGTTGCGTCGTGTGAATGTCAAAGATCCCGGTGATACTTCGTTCATCCCTGGTGAACAGGTTGAACGTTCTGATCTGCTGGTTGAGAATGAGCGTGTTATCAAAGAAGGCAAGGTTCCCGCAACGTATGACAATATTTTACTGGGTATCACGAAGGCTTCCTTGTCAACAGATTCCTTCATCTCTGCAGCCTCATTCCAAGAAACCACCCGGGTGCTGACTGAAGCGGCAATTATGGGTAAGAAAGATCGGTTGAGGGGGCTGAAGGAGAATGTCATTGTCGGTCGCCTGATTCCAGCAGGAACAGGTTTGGCTGTTCATCGTGCTCGCCGTCGCAAGGCTACATGGGAACGTGAAGAACGTGCGGCACTGATACAGGAAGAATTGCAGAAAGTGGAAATGGCAGAAGAAACTATGGCTGCAAAAGAAGTTTCCCCTGTTCAGCTGGATACGGAAAGTTCTGAACCGATATAGAATGAACCAGTTGTACAAAAGAAAAACTTGGCAGGGCTGATGCCTGATGATCAACAGCCTCTCCGTAAGTACAGGGAGGCTGTTTTGTTGATACTTGTTGTTTTTATCAAAAACAAGAATTTGTTTGTCTTGAAAAATTGACTTAAGCAATTGGACGGTTTAAAATCCTTCGTTCCAGTATCTGTGGGTGATTTGCGAGTTTTGCCGTTATGGCGCTTTCCACAGTGAGCATTTTCTGTAAGTCCCCGATCGGGCTGAACGGTCGGGATTTTCTTTAAAATTTATTTAGTTGGATAAAATCGATGCCAACCATCAATCAATTAATCCGTCAGCCACGCGTGAGGGTTAAAGCTAAAAGCAAATCTCCCGCGTTGGTAGGTTGTCCGCAGAAGCGCGGTGTATGCACTCGTGTCTATACAACGACGCCAAAGAAACCTAATTCCGCAATGCGAAAAGTTGCCAAGGTAAGATTGACCAACGGTTTTGAGGTAATTTCTTATATCGGTGGTGAAGGGCACAACCTTCAGGAACACAGCGTCGTCCTGCTTCGAGGTGGTCGTGTCAAGGATCTTCCTGGTGTTCGCTATCATATGGTTCGTGGTTCCTTGGATACTCAGGGTGTCAAAGACCGTAAGCAGGCACGCTCTAAATACGGAGCAAAGCGTGCTAAAGCTACTAAATGATCTGAGTCGGTCGTGCGACCGAGTAAGTAGTGTGTCATGATGACTCACTGTGAGCCGTAAGGCTCAGCTGAAGAAAGAAGAAAGGAAAATAAATGCCTCGTCGTCGTGAAGTCCCGAAGCGAGAAATCCTTCCAGACCCAAAATTTGGAAATGTTGATGTTGCAAAGTTTGTCAATATCCTAATGCTGTCTGGCAAGAAATCGGTTGCTGAAAGCATTATCTATGGTGCTTTCGATATAATCGCAGACAAGACAGGGAAAGAACCTTTGGAAGTGTTTGCCCAGGCAGTTAACAATTGCAAACCTGTCGTTGAAGTCAAGTCCCGTCGTGTTGGTGGTGCAAACTACCAAGTTCCGGTTGAAGTTCGTCCTGCGCGTAGAATGGCGCTTTCCATGCGTTGGTTGCGTGAAGCATCCATTAAACGAAGTGAAAAGTCTATGCCTCAGCGATTGGCTGGTGAACTGCTTGAAGCCGCAGAGGGTCGTGGCGGCGCAATGAGAAAACGCGATGAAGTCCATCGTATGGCTGAAGCCAACAAGGCTTTCTCTCATTTTCGTTTCTAACAGGAAATATGGCGGCAAGTTCTAGATATTGTTTCGTTGCCATCCATGTGGGATTTTCTCAAAAGCCGGTAATGCATCGCAAAAGGATGCTGTTCGGTTTTTTATAAAAAAGGATTAGGATAGAGATAATGGCTCGCAAGACTCCGATTCAGCGTTATCGTAACATTGGCATTTCTGCCCATATTGATGCAGGCAAGACAACTACTACGGAACGCATTCTTTTTTACACTGGTGTCAACCATAAAATGGGTGAAGTTCATGATGGTGCTGCAACCATGGACTGGATGGAACAGGAACAGGAGCGCGGTATTACTATTACTTCTGCTGCAACCACCTGCTTCTGGTCTGGTATGGGAGGTAATTATCCTCAACATCGCATCAATATTATTGATACTCCTGGGCACGTTGACTTTACTATTGAAGTCGAACGTTCCATGCGTGTGTTAGATGGTGCGTGTATGGTTTACTGCGCTGTTGGCGGTGTTCAGCCTCAGTCAGAAACTGTTTGGCGTCAAGCGAACAAGTACCATGTTCCGCGCTTGGCTTTCGTGAACAAGATGGATCGCACTGGTGCGGATTTTTATAAAGTATATGATCAGATGCGTTCCCGCCTGAAGGCTAATCCAATTCCTATTCAAGTGCCTATTGGTATTGAAGATAATTTTGAAGGAGTTGTTGATCTCGTCAAGATGAAAGCCGTTTATTGGGATGATGAATCCAAAGGAGTCAAGTTCGAATATCGAGATATTCCTGCGGGATTACAGAACCAGGTCCAGGAATGGCGTGAAAAATTGGTTGAAACTGCAGCAGAATCTAGCGAAGAACTGATGGAGAAATTTCTGGAAAACGGAGATCTGCCAGAAGAAGATATCAAAAAAGCATTGCGCCAGCGAACCATCGATGGTGAAATTGTTCCGATGATGTGTGGTACGGCATTTAAGAACAAGGGTGTCCAGGCGATGTTAGATGCTGTCATTGATTATTTGCCTTCCCCTGTTGATATTCCTGATGTTAAGGGTGTCGATGAATTCGATCAGCCTGCTTCTCGTCGTGCAGCTGATGATGAAAAGTTCGCTGCACTAGCATTCAAGTTGATGACAGATCCGTTTGTCGGTCAGCTAATTTTCTTCCGTGTCTATTCCGGTGTTGTCAATTCCGGTGATACTGTTCTGAATCCAATTAAGGGGAAGAAGGAACGTATCGGTCGTATTCTGCAGATGCACGCCAACCAGCGTGCAGAGATCAAGGAGGTTGTTGCAGGTGATATCGCTGCTGCAGTTGGTCTGAAAGAAGCGACAACTGGTGAAACCCTGTGTGATCCATCTGCTCCAATCATATTGGAAAGAATGGAATTCCCTGACCCTGTAATTTCTGAAGCGGTTGAACCCAAGACCAAGGTAGATCAGGAAAAGATGGCGTTGGCATTAAATCGTCTTGCACAGGAAGATCCTTCTTTTCGCGTTTACTCTGATGAAGAATCTGGCCAGACAATTATTGCTGGTATGGGTGAGCTGCATCTAGATATCATTGTCGATCGTATGCGTCGCGAATTTGGTGTTGAGGCAACCGTTGGAAAACCTCAAGTTGCCTACCGTGAAACTATTCGTGCAAATTGTGATTCTTCTGAAGCTAAGTTTATCAAGCAGTCTGGTGGTCGTGGTCAGTATGGTCACGTTGTCTTGAAGTTGGAACCACAGGAACCAGGTAAGGGTTTTGAATTCGTTGATGCCATTAAAGGCGGAGTTGTTCCACGTGAATTCATTCCGGCGGTCGAAAAAGGTATTCGTGAATCCCTGAATTCTGGTGTTATGGCAGGCTATCCAGTTGTTGATGTCAAGGTTACCCTGTTCTTTGGTTCTTATCATGATGTCGACTCCAACGAAAATGCATTTCGTATGGCAGCTTCCATGGCTTTTAAAGAAGGTTGTCGTAAGGCTAACCCTGTTATCTTAGAACCGATGATGAATGTTGAAGTTGAAACCCCGGAAGAATATGCAGGTACTGTCATGGGAGACCTTTCTTCCCGTCGTGGCATGGTTCAGGGCATGGAAGATATGGCTGGCGGTGGAGGAAAAATCATCAAAGCGGAAGTCCCTCTGTCAGAGATGTTCGGTTACGCAACTTCCCTGCGTTCCCAGACTCAAGGACGTGCAACTTATACTATGGAATTTAAGCATTACGCTGAGGCGCCTAAAAATGTGGCTGAAGCTATTGTCAGTGCACGGGCAAAATGATCTAATCAGATGTTCAATTGAATTTATTCTAAAATAACTAAACTATCGTTCTTTAAGGAAATTTAAAAATGGCAAAGGAAAAATACGAACGTACGAAACCGCACGTTAA
>CAZWTQ010000035.1:0-10741 GCA_964636975.1 uncultured Oxalobacter sp.
ATTATTCATCAATCTTGGTAACAACCCCTGCACCAACGGTACGCCCTCCTTCGCGAATCGCGAAACGCAGACCTTCTTCCATCGCAATCGGCGTGATCAACTTAACGCTGATGGTAACGTTGTCCCCCGGCATAACCATTTCCTTGTCTGCAGGCAACGCTATCGCCCCTGTCACATCCGTAGTACGAAAATAGAACTGGGGACGGTAATTGTTGAAGAATGGAGTGTGACGACCGCCTTCCTCTTTGGACAAAACATATACTTCACCAGAAAAACTGACGTGCGGGGTGATGGAACCTGGTTTCGCCAGAACCTGACCTCGCTCAACCTCTTCACGCTTGGTACCACGCAACAAAACACCAATGTTATCGCCTGCCTGACCCTGATCCAGAAGCTTGCGGAACATTTCAACACCCGTGCAGGTCGTCTTCGCCGTCTCACGAATACCAACAATCTCAATTTCGTCGCCAATCTTGATAACACCGCGTTCCACACGACCAGTAACAACTGTACCTCGGCCTGAAATGGAGAAAACGTCTTCAACTGGCATCAGGAAGGCTCCGTCAACCGCACGCTCCGGAGTCGGAATGTAGTTATCCAGCGCATCCGCCAGTTGCATGATCGCTCCTTCACCCATTTCCCCTTTATCACCATCCAGCGCCATGCGAGCAGACCCTTTGATGATTGGAATGTCGTCGCCAGGAAATTCGTAGTTGGTCAACAACTCGCGAACTTCCATTTCAACAAGTTCCAGCAACTCTTCATCATCAACCAGATCGCATTTATTCAAAAAAACGATGATATATGGAACGCCAACCTGACGAGCCAGCAAAATGTGTTCACGGGTCTGTGGCATCGGACCATCTGCAGCAGAAACAACCAAAATAGCTCCGTCCATCTGAGCTGCACCTGTAATCATGTTCTTGATGTAATCTGCATGCCCAGGACAGTCAACGTGTGCGTAATGGCGGTTTGCTGTCTCGTATTCAACGTGCGCCGTGTTGATGGTGATACCTCGAGCCTTCTCTTCTGGTGCAGCATCAATCTGGTCATAGTCTTTCGCTTCCCCCCCAAACTTTGCAGACAGCACGGTCGCAATCGCTGCAGTCAGTGTGGTCTTACCATGGTCAACGTGACCAATGGTCCCTACGTTAACGTGCGGTTTCGTACGTTCGTATTTTTCCTTTGCCATTTCCAGCTCCTAATATGAGAGAACATCAAGACTCCGCAGTATGCGGCACAAAAACCGAAAACCTATGGTGCCCTTGACGTGGATTGAACACGTGACCTCTCC
Organism: uncultured Oxalobacter sp.; assembly: GCA_964636975.1. Taxonomy (GTDB): domain Bacteria; phylum Pseudomonadota; class Gammaproteobacteria; order Burkholderiales; family Burkholderiaceae_D; genus Oxalobacter. Next base: position 1,295 of record CAZWTQ010000035.1, read on the forward strand.
CTTACCAAGGGAGTGCTCTACCACTGAGCTACAAGGGCAACAAAAAACCAACAGTTCAAATGGAGCGGGCGAAGGGAATCGAACCCTCGTCTTAAGCTTGGAAGGCTTCGGCTCTACCATTGAGCTACACCCGCGCTCGCTTTCACTTCAACTTATTATTCTTTCTGTGGTGGAGAGGGATGGATTCGAACCATCGTACTCGTAAGAGGGCAGATTTACAGTCTGCTGCCTTTAACCACTCGGCCACCTCTCCTCAGGAATCTAACATTTTATCGAAACAATCTTTTAGTGTCAATGACTTCTTTGTTCTTTCTATACACTGTTGCAGAATGGATAAAATCAAGAAAAGAGCCCCAATATTACTTATTCTCTCCATATGCACCCATATACCATATGCAACCGTTATTGAAAATCTACCCCAAGATCATGGCATAACTTGCCAAATTCTTCCAAAAATTCCCATATCTGTCTTAAAAGACGATAATATACCTGCATCGCTTTTAAACTATTTAGCTAGTTCCTGGTACCTTTTACCGATTCTTATAAGACTGGACAGACATGAACCAGAACAACCGCCCTAAGAAACGCAATAAAGTCGCCCTCGGTCTTTTTTGCATCGCTATCTTTTTCTTCATCGTAGGACTTTACTATCTCGGAAAAGCCTATTTCAATTCCTGAAAAGAATGAAAAGGGTCTATTCGTGGACAAGATTATATTTCCTTGCTTCACACGGAATAATCTCTACCGCTCCTAATAAAATTTTCTTATAGGTTCTAGGTTGATTCCTTTCCACCGATACAGGTATATCCAGTGTATGATTGTTTCAACAGCCAACTTCTAATTGACTGACATGATTTACCTCTACTGGACATTGGATATCCCAGATGTCACCACCACCATCCTTAAATTGATTGGTGCAGCATGGCTTCTGCATATCGTCACCCTTTCCATCTGGATTATCCTCCAGAAACGATCACCAGTCGCCACCCTAAGCTGGATTCTCGTACTGGCCTTCTTGCCTTATATTGGCTTTCTAATTTACCATTTTCTAGGACCACATAGACTCGTCAAGCAACGATTCAGGCGCTTCACTTCAAGAACTGCTCTGAAAGAACATGCCGATTACTTGCAAAGCCACATCCCAGAACCCGTTCCACCTGAACATCTGACAGAAGTACATCAAATCGCGGAACTCGTCAGAAAAACTACAGGATTCCCTCTGACATCCGCCCAAGAGCTCCAACTACTCGTTGATGGAGAACAAACCTACACAACTATCCTGGATGCAGTTGCCAATGCCAAACATCATATCCATCTGGAATACTATATCTACGAACCAGATCATATTGGCACCATTTTTCGCGACCTGCTGATCTGCAAGGCCAAGGAAGGAATCCATGTTAGATTACTCGTTGACGGACTAGGATCTTCTAAACTGAAAGCCAAATTCATCAAACCACTCTTGGACATCGGTGTTCAGTTCGCCTTCTTCCATAAACCACGATTGTCTCGTATCTTCAATCCAATGCTCAACTTCCGCACTCACCGGAAAATCGTTATTTGTGATGGAACAATCGGCTTTACCGGCGGGCTTAACATCACCGATGAAGAAGATGAGCGTACCCATCCCCTTAATGCTTACCATGACATCCATCTCAAACTGACTGGCAACGCTGTCCATTGGCTACAGATGACCTTTTTAGAAGACTGGTTCTATGCCACCCGACTTAAAAATATTCCGGATATACGGCGTTACTTTCCGATCCAACCAACAGGAACCTTCTCAGTACAAGTGATCCCCTCTGGTCCCGATAATTCTTGGGAAATAATCCACCGTTTCTACCTGACCATTATTCAAAAGGCTCAACATCGGGTCTGGCTTACTACACCCTACTTTGTGCCCACTGTACCAACACTTTTCGCCCTAACCAACGCCGCACTCCGCGGTGTCGATGTCCGTCTGCTCGTTCCCAGACAAAGCGACTCAAAACTAGTCACTTACGCTGCCCGTTCTTACTATGGCGAACTTAAGGCTGCGGGGGTCAGGATCTGGGAATACAACCAACGCATGCTCCATTCCAAGACCATTATTGTTGACCACCAGTACAGCCTCATCGGGACAGCCAACTTTGATAGTCGCAGTTTCCGCCTCAACTTTGAAATTTGCATCGCCAGTTACGGTAAATCCCTAACTGACAAGCTTGCCAACCAGTTCCTCAAAGACATCGAATCATCAACGCTTGTCCCAGAACAACGGAAAATCCCCTATATTGCTCGTTTCTTTGAAGCTATCGCAAGACTCTCTTCCCCCCTACTGTAGGAACCCATGTTCCAAGGGTCAGAAGCCGACTTCTTACTAAACCTTTTTGGTTTCAGATGAACATAGCTGCATATTCCTTTGCCGCAGCTTCTGGATCATCCTGAAAATAAACCCCGCTGACTACAGCCACCATATCTGCTCCCAACTTCACCAGTACATCAGAATTCGAAGCTGTCATCCCCCCAATAACACAAATTGGCATCGAAGGCATTTCTCTTTTCCAATCAGCAACAATGTCCATCGAAGTTGTGACAGGATACTTCTTCACACGAGACGGGAAGAAACCGCCAAACGCCACATAACTGGCTCCGGCACGAGCTGCACTGCGTGCCAGCACCAGACTACCATAACAGGAAGCTCCAATAATCCTGCCAGGTCCTAAAACAGCACGAACCTTCGCAACCGGGGTATCCGTCCCGCCGACGTGGACACCGTCTGCACCGATTTCTAGAGCCAAGTCCACATAATCATTGACAATAAACGGGTGACCATAACGTTTGCAAAGTGCCTGAAGTGCCTTTGCCTGTTCCAGGCGCAGACCAGGATCTGCTGTCTTATGACGGTACTGCACAAGCTGAGCACCTCCTTTCAACGCTTTCTCCGTTACATCCAACAGCTTGGTAGTATCATCCCAATCTGGCGTCACGATATAAAGACCTTTCATTAGCCCCTCTTTCCAATACATTTTCTATTCAAACAACCTTCTCAACCATGCCGTCCAGGGATCTGTTGCCCATCCGTAATGGAAAATGCCCGTTTCAGCGCATGCTGACACCACAGCTGAGCCTTCTCCAGTGCATCTTCCTTTGGCATCCCCTGTGCCAAGAGACCAGCTATTGCCGAAGCCAGTGTACAGCCTGTCCCATGAAATTCTCCTGGTAGACGATGCCACTGCCAATGTCTTTCACCCTGATGACTGAACCAATGGTTAACCACCCTGTCAGGTTCACTGCCGTGACCTCCTTTCACCAACACGCCTTCTGCTCCCTGCTTCATTAAATAGGTCGCCTGTTCCCGTATATCATCTGATTTTGGATATAGTCGCTTGGCTTCCGGCAGATTCGGCGTTACCACTGTTGCCAGACCAATCAACGGCGACAGTACATATTTCGGTATCCCATCTGCCAGAGCAAAACCATGCCCACTACCCAACACTGTATCCAATACCACTGGCAACGCATGGTTATCCTTTCGGAGGCGGACAATCATCTCGCGAATCACCATCGCATTTTCCCTGTTGCCAACAATTCCAATCTTAACTGCCGCCACTGGAATCTTATCCATCAGTACCAGAGTCTGACGAGCAATAACAGACGCATCAACAGGATTTACTGCATAAACCCTGTCATTGTCCTGCACAGTGAGTGCCGTAACCACCGGCAATGCATGGCTACCCATTGCCCCAACAGCATCGATATCTGCTGAGATCCCTGCACCACCACTCGGATCAAGACCAGCAAAAACCAGTACGCAGGGGAGGGTCTTGTGTTTCATGGTTTCCTTAATCATAAAACGCCATGGACACCGTACGATGCATCCGTTACGCAGGACAAACATGTTCTCCAGAAGAAGCGCATCAAAAAACCGCTTAAGATACGATACGACCTGCCATTGGGGAAGATGGAGATGCAGCGAATTTCCGTGGAATACGACCGGAAAGGAATGCATCCCTGCCAGCCTCAACAGCCGCCTTCATTGCGCACGCCATCCGAACAGGATCCTGAGCCAAGGCAATTGCACTATTCATTAGGATACCGTCACATCCCAGTTCCATAGCAATCACTGCATCAGAAGCCGTACCAACACCGGCATCGACAATGACGGGCACCTTGGACTGCTCAATAATCAGTGACAAGTTCCATGGATTTAAGATGCCCATACCAGAGCCAATCAGAGATGCAAGCGGCATGATGGCAGCACAGCCAATATCTTCCAGCATTTTTGCCTGAATCGGATCATCACTACAGTAGACCATCACATCAAAACCATCCTTTACCAACTGTTCTGCAGCTTTCAGAGTTTCTGGCATATTCGGGAACAGTGTTTTGGAATCACCCAACACTTCCAGTTTTACAAGCTTATGACCATCCAGCAGTTCGCGTGCCAATTGCAAAGTATAGATTGCATCTTCTGCATTGAAACAACCTGCCGTATTCGGCAGAATCGTGTATTTAGTCGGAGAAACAACATCCAGCAAGTTCGGCTGGTTTGGATCCTGACCAATATTCACACGACGGATAGCAACCGTGATAATCTCTGCACCACTCGCTTCTGTTGCAACACGGGTTTCTTCTAGATCCTTGTATTTGCCACTGCCGACCAGAAGACGTGATTTGTAAGTTTTACCGGCAATCGTCAGACCCGTATCTTCTTTATTCATTTCAAACCCCTTTTAATTCAAACTCTCCACAGAAGAATGCTCTCCTGCATGCTTTTTATATTCTTACCAGAAAATCAGCCCCCTCCGATAGCACGTACCAGTTCGACAACATCGCCTGCCCGCAGGACGTACCCCGTCCATTTTGCCTTGGTCACGACCTGACGATTCACAGCAATCGCCATCGCACGGTTGGGAACTTTCAATTCATTGACCAATATTTGCAGGGTGATGCCATCAGTCACCTGGCGATTCTCTCCGTTCAATTTGATTTCCATCATTCCACCCTGTCACTTTACAAATTCAATCGTGCGTTCTGGAATCTCTTCCAGTGTTGTTGAAAGCCCATTGTCCGCCACATATTCACGGACTTCCTGAGAAATTTTCATTGAGCAGAACTTCGGACCACACATCGAGCAGAAATGCGCTACCTTAGCAGAATCCTTCGGCAAAGTTTCATCGTGGTATTCGCGAGCACGATCCGGATCAAGCCCGATATTGAATTGATCCTCCCAACGGAACTCGAAACGAGCTTTCGACATCGCATTGTCACGGATCATCGCACCCGGATGCCCTTTCGCTAGATCCGCTGCATGCGCTGCCATTTTATAGACAATGATGCCTTCCTTCACATCATCCTTATTTGGCAAACCAAGATGCTCTTTCGGCGTTACATAGCATAGCATCGCTGTACCATACCAACCGATCAATGCGGCACCCATCGCAGATGTGATATGGTCATAACCCGGTGCGATATCAGTGACCAATGGACCCAAAGTATAAAAAGGTGCTTCGTGACAGTACTTTAACTGCTCTTCCATATTCTGGCGGATCATATGCATCGGCACATGCCCCGGACCTTCGATCAGCACCTGGACACCATGCTTCCATGCCACTTCAGTCAATTCCCCTAGCACATGAAGTTCGCCAAACTGAGCTGGATCGTTTGCATCGTAGCCAGAACCTGGGCGCAAACCATCACCCAAAGAAATTGCCACGTCATAAGCTGCCAAGATTTCACAAATTTCTTCAAAATGAGTATAGATAAAGCTTTCCTGGTCATGTGTCATGCACCACTTTGCAATAATCGAACCACCACGGGACACAATCCCCGTCATACGTTCTGCAGTTAACGGGATATGACGTTTCAGTAAACCAGCATGGATCGTGAAATAGTCCACGCCTTGTTCCGCCTGCTCAATCAATGTATCCTTGAAGATCTCCCAAGTCAGGTCTTCAGCAATCCCATTGACCTTTTCAAGCGCCTGGTACATCGGCACCGTCCCGATCGGCACAGGAGAATTGCGGACGATCCATTCACGAGTCTCATGGATATTCTTGCCTGTGGAAAGATCCATCACATTATCACCCCCCCAACGAATCGCCCAGGTCAGTTTGTCTACTTCTTCTGCAATGCCGGAAGACAATGCGGAATTGCCAATATTCGCATTGATCTTGACCAGGAAATTACGACCGATAATCATCGGCTCGACTTCCGGATGATTGATATTCGCCGGAATGATTGCCCTGCCACGTGCAATTTCATCACGGACAAATTCTGGTGTAATAGTTTCAGGGATATTCGCACCGAAGGGCTGACCCGGATGCTGCTTCAACATCAGCTTTACCATCCTTTCTCCATCTGGACCCGATTCCTTCAGACTTTTAATATATTCATCACGGCGCAGATTCTCACGAATGGCAACATACTCCATTTCCGGAGTGATAATGCCTCGCTTTGCATAATCCATCTGCGTGATGCGCTTGCCCTGTTTCGCACGACGTGGCTTACGGGTCAGGTTGAAACGCAGTTCATCCAGCGAATGATCTACCAGGCGTGCCCTACCATATTCAGAAGTTGGACCATCCAGCTCCTCCGTATCACCGCGTTCCTCGATCCAAGCGGATCGAATGGCGGGTAGTCCTGAGCGGATATCGATCTTGGCGTCAGGGTCGGTATAAGGACCTGACGTGTCATAAACATAAATCGGAGGATTCTTTTCCTGACCAAACAAAATGGAAGTATCAGAAAGCGTGATTTCTCTCATCGGCACGCGAATATCCGGACGGGAACCCTCAACATAGATTTTGCGTGAATTAGGGAAAGGTTGAACCGCTGCTTCATCAACCTTGGCAGTGGCGGATAAAAATTTCTGCTTGTCGCTCATATGATTCCTTCAGCTTTACATTCATCAATCCAGCTTGGGAATCTTGACCTATGGCATGACCATACTGCATCATGTTAACGCTTCCCTTCGCTGGCATTGCCCAGATCAGGTTCAGAGGGTGTAATCTCGCCCAGTTTTTCAACTGGAACCCCTAGCATTCTGATATTGACTGTTTGGAGAGATTATAACGGCATCTTTCAGATGTGTCTCCATCAGCGTATTATTATAATAGATTTTTTAAATGGCATTATTGATTTTCAGCAAAAACTTATCTTTGTATCATGGAACTGGCCAAGTCTTTTGAACCATTAGAAATTGAAAAACACTGGCGCAATGTATGGGAAAAAAACGGTTATTTCCGTGCAACCACCGATGAAAGTAAACCATCATTCGCCATTCAGTTACCTCCTCCGAATGTTACCGGTACCCTACATATGGGCCATGCTTTCAATCAGACCATCATGGATGGCCTAGTCCGCTACCATCGCATGAAAGGATTCAACACTATCTGGATTCCTGGCACAGACCATGCTGGCATCGCTACCCAAATTGTTGTTGAACGTCAGCTTGATGCCAAGAAAATCTCCCGTCATGATCTTGGCCGCGAGAAATTTCTTGAGAAAGTCTGGGAATGGAAAGAACACTCAGGTTCTACCATTACTAGCCAGATGCGTCGCATGGGTACTTCCCCTGATTGGGATCGTGAATATTTCACCATGGATGCTGACCGATCCAAGCTTGTTACTGAAGTCTTCGTCCGCCTTTATGAAGAAGGTCTAATCTATCGAGGCAAACGGTTGGTCAATTGGGATCCGGTTCTAGGTACTGCTGTTTCTGATCTCGAAGTCATCTCAGAAGAAGAAAACGGATTCATGTGGTATATCCGTTACCCATTCGCCGATGGTTCTGGCTCTGTGACCGTCGCCACCACCCGTCCTGAAACCATGCTGGGCGACATTGCTGTTGCCATCAACCCCAAGGATGAACGCTATGCCAACCTTGTCGGTAAAATGCTTATCCTACCGCTAACTGATCGCCAGATACCCATCATCGCTGATGAATACGTTGACAAAGATTTCGGCACCGGCTGCGTGAAAATCACCCCTGCGCACGACTTCAATGACTATGCCGTTGGCATGCGCCACGACATGAAACCGATCAATATTTTCACCCTAGATGCCAAAATTAATGAAAACGGTCCAGAAGCCTACCGTGGCATGGATCGTTTTGTTGCCCGTAAACAGATTGTTACCGACCTCAAAGCACAAGGTTATCTTGTCCGTATCGACTCACACAAACTCATGGTACCCCGTGGCGATCGTACTGGAGCCATCATCGAACCGATGCTCACTGATCAATGGTTTGTCGCCATGAGCAAACCTGCACCTGAAAGCTCCTATTTCCAAGGCAAATCTCTCACTAAGGTTGCTCTTGAGAAAGTTGCTAACGGAGAAATCAAGTTCATACCAGAAAACTGGACCAATACTTACAACCAGTGGCTTAACAACATCCAGGATTGGTGCATTTCCCGGCAACTCTGGTGGGGACACCAAATCCCTGCTTGGTACGATGATGAAGGCTGTCTCTATGTTGCCCGTACCGAAGCAGAGGCTCAAGCAAAAGCCGGCAGCAAAACGCTGCACAGGGATCCAGATGTTCTTGATACCTGGTTCTCATCTGCCATGGTACCATTCTCCACCCTTGGTTGGCCTGAAAACACTGTCGAATCCCGCCTGTTCCTGCCTTCTTCCGTACTAGTTACCGGATTTGACATCATCTTTTTCTGGGTTGCCCGCATGATCATCATGACCCTGCACTTCACCGGCAAGATCCCTTTCAAGGTCGTTTATGTCCATGGACTTATCCGTGATGCCCAAGGTCAGAAAATGTCCAAATCCAAGGGCAACACCCTGAACCCGATCGACCTGATTGATGGCATCGATGTGGAATCGCTAGTTAAAAGCCGTACACAGAACCTGATGAATCCCAAAAAAGCCGAAGCTATCGCCAAGACTACCCGCAAAGAATTTGCGAAGGGCATTCCTTCTTTCGGTTCTGATGCCCTACGCTTCACCATGGCAAGCTATGCATCCCTAGGACGCAATATCAACTTTGACATGAATCGCTGCGAAGGCTACCGTAACTTCTGCAACAAACTGTGGAATGCTACCCGCTTCGTACTCATGAACACTGAATGCAAGGACTGCGGTTTTGGAGACAACAAAGACATGGCTTTCTCACTGGCAGATCGCTGGATTCAATCCCTTTTCCAGCGCACTTCCGCAGAAACCGAGAAAGGTTATGCTGAATACCGCTTTGACAATATAGCCAACGCTATCTACCGCTATATCTGGGACGAATACTGCGACTGGTATGTCGAAATGGCAAAAGTCCAACTCCAAAAAGGCAACGACGCCCAGCAACGTGCCACTCGCTACACCCTACTTAATGTTCTAGAAAAAATTCTGCGACTCGCACACCCAATCATCCCTTACATCACTGAAGAACTTTGGCAAATTGTTGCCCCGATAGCAGGTAAATTTGGTGAAACCATTATGTTGCAAGCATATCCAGAAGCTGAT
>CAZWTQ010000035.1:10751-15767 GCA_964636975.1 uncultured Oxalobacter sp.
CAGCCTTAATCGATGAAGAAGCTGATCAGTGGATGGTGCAATGCAAGGCATTGGTTAACAGTATCCGTAACCTGCGGGGAGAAATGCAACTTTCCCCTGCAAAACGGGTACCATTATTTATTGAAACACATGAAACTGGCAACATCCCATCCTTTATCCCGCATCTGAAGGCACTAGGCAAACTCGCAGATGTTAACATCACATCTGCACTTCCGCGATCTCCTGCTCCTGTCTCCATCGTTGGCACTCTCAAACTCATGCTTAAGGTTGAAATTGATGTCGTAGCAGAGACTGAACGGCTGAACAAGGAAAAAGGTCGCATTGAAAATGAAATTCAGAAAATTAACAGCAAACTTGCCAACCAGAACTTCGTTTCCAAAGCGCCTGAAAAAGTCGTCGCCCAAGAACGCAACCGTCTGCGGGACTACACCGCTACTTTTGAAAAGCTCAATGACCAACTGGCGAAACTCGTTACTATGTAGCTTACTGTTGCTTTAATAAAACTCAATGGGAGACAGAGCTTCCTTTGTCATGCCTGTTTTTGCAAGTTATTTCACACCAGACACATCTGCTGCAGTATAGGTTTCGGGAACCCCTTTTTGGAACAGGAACACATCGTCAACAAATTTCTTTGGATCCAACGTTTTCTTCAGGATACCAATAGAAGTCAATTCCTCGACATTTGCCTTGACAGCCTGATATCCACCTTGAACTGTTGGATGGTAATTGAACCCTTTCAGCAATTTCTTATTCAATAAAACGTCTCCTGCGACATACTTCTTATCCAGCTGGATTTTTGCTGCTTCCTCCGGATGATCACGAATCCAAGCCGATGCTTTCATAATTGCGCGCGTAACTGCCGCAGCGCCTTCAGGATTTTCCTGAGCATACTTTGATGTCACAAAAACCGCACAGCAGATTTCAGCATCGTATGGCTTGGTCAGCCCGTTATCAAAAATAGTTTTGAGATGCGATTTTTCTGCCACAATCGAAGCAATCGGATCTAGCAGACCAATGGCATCCACTGAACCGTTCGCCAATGCCTGAGCAAGGTCATTCCTATTGTAAACAACAAATTCAATTTCTGAACTCTTTTCATCAACATTGATGCCTGCTGCGACCAGAGCCCTTTTCAACATCAAAGTTGACGCATCCGCCAATCCTGGAACACCGATTTTTTTGCCCCTCAGATCTGCCACTTTGTTCAAACTCGAATTATTCGCAACCAACACTTTCACGCAACCAGAATGCATTCCGGCGACAAACTTAATTGGCAGACCATTCTCAACCGGCAAGAGAAACTTGGAAATCAAGCCTCCACCTGCATCCACTTTCCCCGCACCAATCACTTCTTGAACATGTGCACCATCCACCTGAACCTTTTCCACCTGAAGTCCCTCCGCTTCGAAGAACCCTTTCTCAATGGCTATATGAAGATACGCTTCACACAAAGCAGGGGAATAAGCAACCCGAACCCTCTTCGTCGGTTTTGGTGTCCCGCAGGACACCAAAATAACTGCGGATACCCCCAATAACAATGCCATTAAAAATTTTTTCATCTTCATCCCCTACCAATAATTACAATCTATCAGCATTTTTGTGCCCCTCAGCAAAGTCTTATAATATATCTATTATCCCTTTAATCACACTATAATTATAGGAATTAAGTACGGAATACAATATCCTCTAACATCCCAAGAGACTGTCATGACTACTTCAAGCAACCTGAAAATCACCATCCTCACAGATGACACAGCATCCTCAGAAGCCTATGTCTGCGAACATGGCCTTTCCGTCTTGATTGAATTACCCAGCGGACACCGCTGGCTCATAGACACCGGTACCAGCGATGTCTATCTTGAAAATGCCAAACGGCTCGGCATTAACCTTGAAGGAATCAACGGTATCGCCATCACCCATGGGCATGATGACCATACGGGCGGACTTGCCTTTTACAACCGAATCAAGACCAATCCTCCTGTCTATGCCCATCCTTATATCTGGCACAAATCCTACCAATTCAAAAATGGCCAACCTGTTAGGGTAACCGGCATTCCGTTCCATGCTAGACGCAATATTTCACCGCACTTCCACCCGATAAATCATACAGTTCTACTGGATGACAACCTCTATATCCTGACTGATATCCTGCGCCAACCAGGTAGCTATGCCCCCACTGCAGGCAATTTCTTCAACGAAGATGCGACAGGTCCTGTTCCTTTCATCGATGATGCCTCCATGGCAATCAAGACATCCAAAGGCATTGTCGTCATCGTCGGTTGCGCCCATGCGGGCTATACCAACATTCTGGAAGCCGTATATCAACAATTCCCAAAAGAAAAAATCATCGCCGTCATTGGTGGATTGCACTTGCTCAACGCTAGCAAGGCTGTTCTTGCCAATTCAGTCGAAATTACCAAAAAGCTCAAATCTGATGACTTCGTTTTTTACGGTGGGCACTGCACTGGCGCCAATGCTATAGCCTATTTCAGACAAGCTCTTGGTGACAACGCCATCCAACCATTAGGTACCGGACGGATTCTGGACTTCGCCGCATGATGACAGCAAGATAACAAAAAAGCTGATGGTCTCTTGGTTCTGCCGACCTTTTCAATTTTAGAAACATCAATCACGCATCTGGCATCTTCAGCACCTCTTCCAATGTATATTTTTGTTGTGACGCTAGGAAAAGATTCCACAACAGCGAAGACTGTAGCCGATCGATATCATCCAATCGGTCAAGCAGTAAACTGCTTGTTTGCTCCATCTCTGCCTGAAGCATCGCCTTTACTGCTTCCAGTTTCTTAATGGCCTTGATATAAACCTGGGCACTCATGCTTTTTCCTCCTTCCAATAAGTTCAATATACCTATTGTCTAAAATATTATCGACAAAACACAAAAAACAAGGCTGCCCCAAATCGGCATTTTCCAAGACTTGTCTTGACTGTTGGCAGTCTTACAACAATAAGTGTTACTGATGAAACCGTTTTTTGGTCTGATTCTGGATCATGTATGGATACGACTACTCTGTCTCTCTAGTTTTTAAGCAGGATATCCATATGCAGATAAACATAAACATTTCTATCTAATGCTATGACATAAATCATCGGCAACCCATTCATATATCGACGTGAAAAAGCACCACTAGCATGGAACTTTCCCTTCTTGCTTTTCAAATTAGGCTATTACCACTTCTGATGTCATATAGTAGTAAAACCAATACCATGGGTTCTCTTTCATGCCTGTCCTTCGCCCTTTGTCATCAATCCGTTGACCACCCGTTGCTGTACATTGCGCCTGGTCAACCTGTCGACCATCTCGCCTACACGATACAAGGCCTTGTTTCCCGCTCCCTCATGGAAAATCTTCTGCGCCTCGTCATCCGTCATACCAGATAATCTGTCTTTGTCCGGATGATTCGGATTCATCGTTGCCAACCGTTCATTCACCTTGTCCAGCAGGATATGGCGTGCCGCAAGCCACTTGTCCACCTGCTCCAGCGTCATCCCCGTTTCCTTGATGGCTTTTAAAATCGGCTCAACAAATTCCTCATTGATACGCTTGATACGGGCGTCCAGACGTGAAGCATACAGTTCTTCCCTGCCATAGGCATTCTCACGTTCTGAAATCACTCCGCCTGCCTTGGCAATCGCATCCTGCACCTTCTTGATATCCAGCATCCTGTCCTGTATCGCCCTGCGGATATTGTCCACCCGTGTCACATCCGGCACTTCAAACTCGGAACGGGTCACATCAAAGGCAGACTGTGTCTGGTTGCTGATTGGCGCCTTGACACTGAAAAGCGGTTTATCCCTATTTTCAGCTGGTGCCGTATTGACTTGTGACTGTCTATTGGATAATATAATTACAGAACCGCTGTTAACGGCTTTCGTAATCTTGGGCAATTGTAGCCCTCTGATGGACTGTCGTTCAGCGGTATCTTTTTGGGCGGCAACCAAAAGCCCGTCATCAACCCATCTTTCAACCGCTTTCTCAAAATCATTCCTTCCATACATGGAAGTGATTTCATTGACTGGTTGATACAGAACCAGCCCATTTGGGTTAATCGTTACAATGACAGGTTCTTTCCCGTTTCTTGTTCCTGCCACTTCATCAACGACAACAACAAAACTGCCTTCCCTTGTCGCAGACCTGAAAACCATAATTGGAGAATCAAGCAATTGTGGAAGCCGTTTCAACTGCTCTGGAGTAATCCCATGCTTGTCAACCGCTTTAACCAGATTCCTCTTCACAATCTTTAGAGGAACGTTTGGAATGCCGGCTTTCCTGAGATTCTCGGACGGCATCCCCAAATCAATTGGCGTGCTCTGCTTGCCCGCCAGTGTCCGGTCAATCTTGTTCCTGTAATCCGCCATGGAGAATGCGGCATCAGATTCTTTTCCCCCTGATTTCTTTGCCGCATCCCCGCCTACCATTTCCCTGTTCTGCTCGAACAGGTAATTTCTGGCTTTACGCAACATCATGGCAATTTCCGCATCCGTTGCGTCAGCCTTCACAAGACCAATCCTGACCAGGAACCTGCGGATAGCATTTAACACCCTCCGGACAAGACCATTTTGCATATTGCGTTCCGCCATCACCGCAATGATTTCCTTGGCCCGTGTCCGCTCATCCAGCCCAGGCTGGTTCCGGTCAACCTCCCTCGCAACCTCATTCAGAACCTTGTTGCCCCTGGCAAGTGCGTCAATCACCTGGTCAACGGCTTTATCCATCCTCTCCTTGCCCAGCATCCGCTCAATGCCGTAATGCCCGATGACCTCATGGCGTGCCACCTCAACAGCCCTGTCCGCCGTCACATTGTCCGCAACGATGTATACCTTGCCATCAACATAGACACCCTCAATCGTACCGGATACATCCGTATCAACATCGGCAGGCAAATCAGAAACAGACTGAACCACCGTCACAATCTGGTTTACCGGATCGGATGAAATCGCCTGTCTGACCTCATCAACGGTAGATTTCCCAGAGACAGAAACATCAGCATTGTCTGC